>JASHRU010000209.1 GCA_030037225.1 Candidatus Acidiferrales bacterium
GGTCCTCATCTCACTGATGATCAGGCGCACGCCGTCATCCAGGCCGTTCGCAGTTTTATCTAATGAAGTCGATATTCAGAGCCACGGCCATTCTCAGCGGAAGCTCGATTCTAAGCATCCTCGTCAATCTAGCTTCCGCTAAGGTGATGGCCCTCTACCTGCACCCCGCAGGCTACGGCTACTACGGACTGCTGCAGAGTTTCGTGGGGTTCGCCGTCTTGGCTGCGGGAATGGGTATGGCTGCGGGAATGGTGCGTTTTGGCGCGGCACCTGCCAGCCACGGGGATCAGCAAACTGTGGCCCGCCTCAGGATCGGCGCGTGGATTGTTGTCGCGGCCACCGGCCTATTGTCTCTCGTGATCTGTCTACTATTTCAAACCCCGCTCAGCCGGCTTGTAATCGGCGATGCGCAGCACGGACACACAATCCTCTGGCTGGTCGTTCCCCTCGTTCTCACCGTGGGGGCAAACCTGCAGGTGGGGATCATGAACGCCCACCATCGCATTTCTACAATCGCCCGGTACACTGTCCTCAATAATGTCGTAGGTGCAGGCATCAACATCGCAGGCGTCGTTGGCTGGGGCATCCGTGGAATTCTTCCCGCCATGATCGTTGGCGGTATTGCTAGTTACGCCCTTTCTTTTTTTTACCTCTCCCGCGCTGTCGGACCGGTTCGCATGCGACCCACAAGAGGCGAGGCCCTAACGGCTGCTTGGGCTTTGCTCCGGTTTGGGGGACCCTACACGTTAAGCATGCTCTTTGGGGCCGGAATCCAATTCGTTCTTCCCATCGTCATCTTGCACCTCCTCGACACCGAAGGAGTGGGCTTGTACAAGGCAGCAACCGCGATCTCGGTCGGTTACCTCGGCTTCTTGGTGACTGCGATGGGACAGGATTATTTCCCCCGCGTCTCCGCAGTAAAAGACCAGCGCAAGGAGCTGGTCAAGTTGATTAACGAACAACAGCGGCTCGTCCTTCTGTTGTCGATCCCAATTGTATTGGGCATGCTGGCCCTTGTGCCCATTCTCGTGCCCATGGTCTATTCGGCGAAATTCCTGCCCGCGGTTGAGATTCTGGAATGGCAGTTGATCGCGGATCTCTTTAAATTTTCGAGCTGGACGATGTCTTTTGTCATCTTGGCCCGCTGCCCCAGCTCTGTCTATTTTCTGACCGAATCGATAGGAGGCATAACAAATCTGCTCTCTACCTGTCTCGCTGTCCGCTTCCTGGGACTCCCAGGTCTCGGAATCGGGTTCTTGACTTCGTACATCGTATATTACGTCGTGGTCAGGACCATCATCAGTCGAGACATCAATCTGATCTGGCTTCCAGCAAACAAACGCTTGATGCTGGTCGGAATTGCTTGTGCATTTGCAATTCGGGTTTTGCCCGTGACCCCGTTCGCCAGCTTGCGCACTGCCATTGCTCTCACACTCGCTTTCGTCGTTGGCGCGTGGTGCCTCTATTTTATCTGGCAAGATATGGGTCGGCCCACAAGGCTTTCCTCTCTCCGTAGTCTCTCCGAAAAGGTTTGACGAGGTAGCTGCATGTCGTCCGCTCGCATTTCGTCGGTCGCGAATTCCGCCCCGGCAGAGAACTCTGTTCGTCACGCTGCGAAGGGCCTCGCTCGATGGTCCCTCATTGTCGCCGTTAATAACGACACTGTCCTGCGCCAGACCCTTCTTGCTTCACCTGCTATCGATGGTGGATGCCAGGTGATACTCAGACGCGGTTTTTCCTCGGCAGCCGCGGCCTACAACAGCGGGATTGCCGAAGCGTGCAACGAGATCCTCGTGTTTGCTCACCAGGATGTCTTTCTTCCGGAGAATTGGAAGATTCAGATGGAGCGTGCCCTTTCTGAACTGGCCGTCCGCGATCCCGATTGGGGGGCGCTAGGAGCTTGCGGAATAACTAGAGATCTTCCAAATATCTTTGTCGGGTATTGTTATTCGACCGGCCTCCAACGAATTGTTGGACAGCCTTTCGCAGGGCCTGTGGAAGTACAATCTTTAGACGAAATTGTACTTGTGATCCGGCGTTCGTCAGGCATCATGTTCGACGAAGCGCTGCCCGGATTTCACCTTTACGGAACCGATCTTTGCCAACTGGCCAACCTGAAGCACCTCAAGAGCTATGCCGTACAAGCCTTTTGCATCCACAATACGAATGGAATCAGGTCCTTTCCCTTGGATTTTTGGCGTGGCTATCTCTATTTGAGGCGCAAGTGGCTGAGAGATCTGCCCATCAGCACTTGCTGCACGAGGATTACGCGGGGTTGCGCTCCCGCAGTCGAGCGAATCCTCGAGGATTTTGGACGCGCGGCCCTCTGGCCAAAGAATGTTGGCAATCGTTGGCAGGACGTCGGCAGCTTGGTCCACTTTGTCGAGCGAGAACGTCTCAAGTGTGAGGGTATAGGTGTATCGGCGGGATCTTGATCAAGCAAAGCAGCATAACTTTGTCTATGCGCGGAAGTGCCAGGAATACTAGCTTTGGATGATTCATCACTTTCGATCCGTCCTTGATTCCCAGCACTCCCGGAGAATAGGCCTTCCCAAGTTCTGCAGACCAACAGGATAATCCGCGATTACGAGGAATTTCGACAAATGAAATTATCGGTGGTGATTCTGTGCTGGAACGACCTTAACGTGATTTCAGATTGTATTCAGTCGATCATAGCTGGCACGCATTCGACAGAATACGAGATTATTGTTTCCGACAACGGCTCGTCAGATGGTTCCTCAGAGTTCATCCGTAAGAATTTCCCTCCATGTCGCGTCGTCGAAAACGGCAAGAATCTCAGATTCGCTCTCGGCAATAATGTCGGCATCAAAGCCAGCTGCGGCGAATATGTTCTCATCTTGAATCCCGACACGATTATTCACGATGGTTCTTTGGACAGACTTATTCAATTTGCGGATCGCCATCCGGAGGCGGGCGCTTTTGGCTGTCGAGTTCTGAATCCCGATGGTTCGTACCAGATCTCAGCGCGGCCTTTCCCCACGATTCGCGGCGAATGGATTGCTGCCACCTTTCTGAGGCCGCTGGCATATCTCGCGAATTATTTTGTTTCGGATACATACACCGGGTGGAACGGAGACACGGAACGGGAGGTAGACTGGCAGTCAGGCTGCTGTGTGATGTTCCGTGGGGATCTACTCAAGCAGCTAGGTGGTTTTGATGAACAGTTCTTTTACTATTACGAGGAAGTGGACCTCTGTAAACGCGTGCGGATGGCGGGCCGTCCGATTCTGTTTACCCCGAATGCTACCATTACCCATCTCGGGGGCCAGTCCACTCGGCGTTTCAAGCTGGCTTTTGAGCTTGACAAATATATTACGCGGTATCGTTATTTTTATAAATACTATGGTAGGAAAGGAGTAAAGAGCTGCCGACGTGTTTCGCTGGCATCGTTGCGAATTCGCTTGTTGGGCCACAGCCTATTGCAGATTCTTCGGCCTGGAGAACAGCGAATGGATGGCCTAGAGTTGATTCGTGCCTCCATAGAATGGAACAAGCGGATTGACCCGGTTCGGTTGGTCGAAGCCGGCGAAGAACCGGACTTTGCACCCAGAGCAGCAGCGCGGATCACCTGAGCTACGCAAAGCCCATCCCCGGGGCCAAGCGTCAGCTGGGGACGGGAGTCTGCCCTGGGCATCCCTTTGGTTCCGCCAGTGATAAGGAGAATGAAGTCGTTATGGGCATGAAAATCGAATCGAGATTCCTCGGGGATGTCGTCGTCCTGGTCCCCGATATCTTCCGGGATACCCGTGGTTTCTTCATGGAGACGTTTCGCGAGGACCAGCTCAGAGCCCTCGGCCTGCCGTACCGATTCGCTCAGGACAACCACTCTCGCTCTGTCAAGGGTGTGCTGCGCGGGCTGCATTTCCAGTGGGATCCGCCCATGGGCAAATTGATGCGCGTTTCGCTCGGGACTGCATTCTTAGTGGCTGTGGACATTCGCAAGGGTTCGCCCACACTGGGCCAGTGGGCCGGAGTCTTGGCCTCTGACGAAAACAGGCGCCAAGTCTGGGCGCCGGCCGGCTTTGCCCGTGGCTTTTGCGTTCTCTCCGACGTTGCCGAAATCCAGTACAAGTGCACTAACATCTACAATAATAAGGCGGAGTCAGGAATCCTTTGGAATGACCCGCGAGTCGGAATCGACTGGCCGCTTACCGATGTACAGCTTTCCGATAAAGACCGGAATGCGCAGACTCTGGGCCAGTGGCTGGCGTCTCCGCAATCCGACAATTTTCGATATGATCCGCGCGAAGAAGCTGTCGGTCTGGGAGGAAGATCATGAAATTACTGATTGCCGGAGGTGCTGGGTACCTTGGCAGCGTACTCATCCCCAAGCTGCTGGACCGCGGCTACAAGGTTGATGTGGTGGACCTTTTCTGGTTCGGCAACCATTTGCCTCGCCAGGTGGGCATCCTCAACCGGGACATCTTCCAGCTTACTTCCGAAGACCTCGAGGCCTATGAACAAGTGATCTTCCTTGCCGGCCTTTCGAACGACCCTATGGCGGAATACTCTCCGAGCAAGAACTTCATTTTCAATGCAGCTGCTCCAGCCTACCTGGCCTACGTGGCCAAGCTCGCCAAGGTGAAGCGCTACATTTACGCGTCTTCCTGCTCCGTTTACGGCTACACGGAAAATGAGCTCTACGACGAGACTCGGGCGGTCAGTTCTACATATCCGTACGGAATTTCCAAGCTCCAAGGCGAGCAGGCGGCACTGCAATTGGCGGACGACAAATTCTCTGTCATCTCCCTGCGCAAAGGCACGATCTCCGGTTACAGCCCGCGCATGCGGCTTGATCTGATAATCAACACCATGTTCACGA
>JASHRU010000210.1 GCA_030037225.1 Candidatus Acidiferrales bacterium
CAGCGCGTCTCGCGGGCGCTGAGGAAGAGAAAACGGAAGAGTCGCCCGGGTCAGCTCGCGCTTGCCTTTTCCGAGCCCGTAGCCGCATTGCCCCGCTTCTGGCAGCGAAGGTCTTACGACTTCAACGTGTGGAGCTGGGGAAAACGGAGGGAGAAACTGGAATACATGCACCGCAACCCTTTGACGCGAAAACTGGTGACGTACCCGAAGAACTGGCCCGCCACGGCGCGCGAGTCATGGAGCAGTTGGTCGTTCTATGAGAAAGGAGAGGAGGGACCGGTGAAGATTGATCTAGTGGGGTAGGAGAGATAGGGCAGAGGAACGCAGAGGAACGAACCGCACCCTTCCGCAGACGGAAGGGCTGCGGCACCCACACATTGGCTTCGCCACCCGCCGAGCCGCCCGAGGGCGCGGCCGAGCGGCGCCCCTACAAAGATAAACACGCGAAACCTGCCGGCTGGATGCTATTGGTTCTGCTTGGCGGCAGGAGAGGAGGACTGCTCCGGAGAAGTGGCGTAATAGCCTTTGCGCGCGCGCACGACCAACCCTTTGCGGGTGACATCGACGCGAATCTTTCGGTAGGAGCCGTCGGCGGGGCGGCTGGGCGGGACGTAGGCGAGCGAGTATTGATTGCGAAGCTCCTCCCCAATGTCCTGGAAGGATTGGCCGAGGTCGTCCACGCTGTAGGGGAAAAATGCGCGGCCTCCGGTCTGCGAGGCGAATTCGTCGAGCACCATATCCGACTCGTCCTTGGCGTACTTACGCTCGACGCGCCGCTTCGATTCCGTATATTCCTCGGGAGCGACCCACGAGGTGCTGCTGCTGATGCAGTAGATGGCGGCGCCAGCGCGCTCGGCGGCCTCGACGGCCCCGCCGCGCGCCCCGGTGGAGAGGTTGTCGTCGCCGTCGGTAATCACCACAATCACGCGCCGGACGGCGGAACGGTCGGCGGGCTGGGGCGCGTCGGCTAATTTCGCGGAGGCCTGGATGATAGCGTCGTAAAGCGCGGTGCCGCCGCCGGCGCGCTGGCGCTGAATCGCTTCGGTGAGCGTTCCGGCGTCATCGGTGTAGGTCTGCACCACGGCGGGCTCGTTGTCGAAAATCATGAGAAAGGCCTGGTCCTTCTTGCGCCGCAGGGTGTTGTGGAGAAATTCGATGGCCGCGTCTTTTTCGAATTCGAGTCGCTCACGGATGCTGTTCGAGGTGTCGAGCAGCAGGCCGATGCGGAGCGGCAGGTCCGTCTCCCGGGCGAAAAAGGCAATCTTCTGGTCCACGCCGTCCTCGGACACTTTGAATTCCGCCTTGTCGAGATCGGCGACCAGCTTTTCGCGACGGGTGACCACCGTGGCGATGATGTTGACGAGGTTGGAAGGAACGCGGAGGGTTTGTCCGGTGATGCGCTCTTCAGGAGGAGGAGGCGCCGGAGACTGAGGAGGCGGAGCAGGCGGCGCCTGCCGCGCGGCGAGGGAAGCGGCGACAAAAAGAAAGGCGATCGTTCGAGGCGCCCGGCTCACGGCGAAATTATAGGTACGGCTGCAGCGCGGCGTCAATTCGGGGTTCAAGGTTTGGCGTGGCGGCGCCGAGCGCGTCGAGAAAGGCGCGAAGCTCGGGGGGCAAAGGCGCGCGCACATGGAGCCGCTGGCCGGTGCGCGGATGCGAAAAGGCGAGCCGCGCGGCGTGCAGGAAATTCCGGCCGAGCGAGGGCAGTGGCGTTCCCTTGGCAATGGCCACTTTGGGAGCGCCGTAGAGCGTGTCGCCGACCACGGGATGTCCGAGGGCGGAAAAGTGCACGCGAATCTGATGCGTCCTGCCGGTATGCAGGATGGCCTCGACGAGGGTGAACGGACCGAGCGAGGCAAGCGCGCGCCAATCCGTGTGGGAGGCGCGGCCTTTGCCCGTCCCGAAGTTTCGGGCGCGCGTGGTCATGCGCGTGCGGCGGCGGAGATCGCGTGCCACGGGGAGGCGGATCGAGCCGCTGGCCTGCTTCATGATTCCGTGCACCAGAGCCAGATAGGTCTTCTCCACGGTGCGCGCCGCAAATTGTCCGGCGAGCGAGCGATGGGCCAGGTCGTTGCGGGCGACGACGATGGCGCCGGAAGTACCTTTATCCAGGCGATGGACGATGCCGGGCCGGTCTGCGCCGCCGAGCTTCGAGAGCGCACCGAAGCGATGGACGAGAGCGCCGGCCAGAGTCGCGGCGCCCGGCGGAGTTCCCGCGCCGGGATGTACCGGCATTCCCGCGGGTTTGTTCACGACGACGAGGTCGGCGTCTTCGTAGAGGATTTCGAGCGGTATTTCAACGGGTGCGGCGCGAAGGGGATCGCGTGGAGGGATGCGAATTTCAACCACCTCGCCGCCCGCCACACGGCGCGAGGGACGCGCGCACGCACCGTCCACGCGGACCAGTCCCTGCTCGATGAGCGCGGCGAGCCGCGTGCGGCTGAGGGAGGGAAATTGCGAGGCGAGATAGCGGTCCAGACGCTGGCCGGCAGCGGAGGGAGGGACTACGAGTTGGCCGATGGCTGGGACGGGGCTCATGGTGAAGATGCCGGAAAGACCCAATGAGGATACGCCTGCGCGAGAAGGGGCATCCCGCAGTGGCGGGATCGTGCCCCTACGAGGAGCATATCAGGCAGTGGCAGGCCCGCCTGCCGGGCGGGCAGGGCCGGGGCTGCTGGGAGCCGGGCGGGCCACGCCGAAGCGGGGACGAAACCACATCCAGGCCCCAAACAGAATCAGAACGAGGCTGACCACTTGCATCAACGAGAATTGGCCGCCAGCGAGCATGGTGCGGCCGGGGTCGCCGCGGAAGAACTCCACGGTACCGCGCGTGAGACCGTAGAGAAACGCATACGCGCCGAGAACCTGGCCGGAGGGACGCTTGCCCAGTCCCAGCCGGAAGAGCAGGAAGACGTTCACGAATTCCCAGGCGGATTCGTAGAGCTGCGTGGGATGGAGAGGCACGCCCAGAGGCGTGCCCACGAGGTCGTGCGCATAGGTGCTGGTGAAGACCACGCCCCAGGGCATCGTAGTGGGTTTTCCATAGCAGCAGCCGGCGCAGAAACAGCCGAGACGGCCGATAGCATGGCCCAGCGCGAGCGGCGCGGCGTACACATCTCCCAGCTTCGAGTAGGGCAGCCTGGCGTGCCGCGCGTAGAAGAACAGGATCACGGCGGCCGTCAGCAGCCCGCCATACCACACGCCGCCGGCCTCGAGCGTGCTCCAACTGAAAATGTCGCCGGGATGCTGACGGTAATAATCCCAGTCGGCGAGGATGAGCCAAACCTTGGCGCCGGCGAGCGCGGCGAGAATCATGTACACGCCGAGATTCCAAACGCGGTCGGCATCGAGCCCGGCTGCGGGGGCGCGCCGCTGCGCCAGCCACAGCGCGAGCAGAATGCCGAACGCGAGGAGCGTTCCGTAGGCGTGGACGGTGAGCGGGCCGACGCGGAAGAGGACAGGATGCATGGTCAGGCCCGCTCCGTTTCCGGATGACGCGCCAGGAGCAGCTCGAGGAGCACGAGCGCCGCGCCGATGACAATGGCGGAATCGGCCACGTTGAAGGCCGGCCATTCGAATCCGCGGAAGTAGAACAGGAGAAAGTCCACAACGCCCCCATCCAGCAGCCGGTCGAACAAATTGCCGGCCGCTCCCCCCAGGATTAGAGCGATGCCGGCGCGGGAGCGTTGCCCGCCGGCACGGCCCGCAAGGAGCAGCCAGGCCATCGCGGCCGCAGCCACCACGGAGACGACGATCAGCGCGCTGCGCACCCAGGGAAGACGGGTGTCTGCCAGCAGACCGAAGGCGATGCCGGGATTCTGCGTGTGCACCAGGTCGAAAAAGCCGGGGATCACCGAACGCCGCCAGCCACTGACGGTGAGTCGCTCGACGAGGGTCTTCGTGAGCCGGTCGCCCACCAGCACGGCGAGCGAGAGGACGACCCAGGGGAGTGAGGATTTCCGGTTCATGCTATACGGGCTCCCGTGATTTCCTGGAGTGCCGCCACGCACCGCTCGCACACCGTAGGCCACTCCGAATTCTCGCCCACGCGCTCGGAATAATTCCAGCAGCGCTCACATTTTGCGCCGCGGGCGCGCTCGACTTCCACGACCAGGCCGCCCGCGCCGTCGCCGCCCGGCGCCCCTCCCGCGGGCGCGGCCAGCGCTACCTGTGAAACGATAAACAGGGCGGGAAGTTCCCGCTCAAACTCGCGCAAGACCCCGCCGAGCGCGCCGCCGGCGCGCAGAGTGACGCGGGCCTCGAGCGAGGCGTTGATCTCCTTGGCGATGCGCTTGGCTTCGAGGGCTTTGAGCACCGCTTCGCGGACGCCGGCCAGCTCCTCCCACTTTCGGATGCGGGCTTCGGGAAGGCCGGTGGCCAGCTCCTGCGGCCGGGGGAAGAGCGTGATGTGGACGCTGGCGGGATCGTTCGGGCGCCGGGGCATGTACTTCCACACTTCCTCAGCAGTAAAGACGGAGAGAGGAGCCAAAAGGCTAGCCAGGGCGCGCGCGATTTTTTCGACGGCGGTCTGCGCGGAACGGCGGGCGGAATTGCGCGGCGCGAAGGTGTAGAGGCGGTCCTTCAGCACGTCGAAATAGAAGGCGCTGAGGTCCACGACGCAATAGTCGTGAACGGCGTGAAAGACGCGATGGAATTCGTAGGATTCGTACCAGCGCGCGCACCTGGCCGCCAAATCCGCGGTACGTTCGAGCATCCAGCGGTCCAGTTCGAGCATTTCGCCGGGGGCCAGCGCGTCGCGCGCCGGATCGTAACCGTGGAGATTGCTGAGCGCGAACCGGAAGGTATTGCGGATTTTCCGGTAGGCGTCGGAGAGCTGCGACATGACGCGCTCGGACATGCGCACGTCCGCGGTGTAATCCTGCGAGGCGACCCAGAGGCGCAGAAGGTCTGCGCCGTATTTGTCGCAGATGTCGCTGGGCAGCACCACGTTGCCCAGGGATTTGGACATGGGCCGCCCGTGCTCATCGAGGGTCCAGGCGTGGGTCAGCACCTCGCGGTAGGGAGCGCCGCCGCGCGCGGCCATGCCCAGCAGCAACGAACTGTGGAACCAGCCGCGATACTGATCCGGCCCTTCCAGATACATATCCGCGGGCCAGCGTGAATCGCCGCCGGTGAGCACGGCCATGTGGCTCGACCCGGAATCGAACCACACGTCGAGAATATCGGTCTCGCGGCGCCAGCGAGCGGCGCCGCAGCGGCACTTTGTTCCGGGCGGCAGGAGCTCTTCCGGCGAGTGCGCGTACCAGGCGTCTGCACCTTCCTTTTCGAAGAACGGAATGGCATGGCGCAACTTGGAGACATCCTCCAAGCGCTCACCGCACGCGTCGCAATAAAAAATGACGATAGGCACGCCCCAATACCGCTGGCGCGAGATGCACCAATCCGGACGCTCCGCCACCATGGAATGCATGCGTTCGAGTCCCCAGGAAGGCATCCACTTGACGCCGCGGATGGCCTCGAGCGTGCGCCCGCGCAGGTCGTTCTTTTCGATGCCGATGAACCACTGTTCCGTGGCCCGGTAAATCACAGGACGATGGCATCGCCAGCAGTGCGGGTAGCGATGGCTCAATTTCCCTTCTCCGAGCAGCGCGCCGCGAGCGCGCAGCAGACCGACGATGAAGGGATTGGCTTCGAAGATCGTCTTCCCTTTGTATTCCGGCAGGCCCTCGAGAAAGCGGCCGTCGTCGTCGAGCGGCGCGTAGGTTTCCAGGCCATAGCGCTGCCCGGTGTTGAAGTCGTCCACGCCGTGGCCGGGAGCGGTGTGGACGATTCCGCTGCCCTCGGCGGTGGTGACGTAATCGCCGAGCACAGCGGGAAATGTGGTGTCGAGGAAAGGATGACGGAATTTCAAGCCTTCCAGGGCGCGACCCTTCCAGCGCCCGAGTTCCTTTCCCACGGTGATTCCCGTGGCCGCGGCAAATTGCGGGACTGCACCCACGGCCAGGAGCAGCGGGCCCGCGGACGTCTCGAAAACTCCGTAGTCAAGGGTTGCGTGGAAGGCGAGCGCGCGAATTTGCGGAAACGTCCAGGGCGTCGTGGTCCAGACCACGGCGGCGACGTCCGGCCCGGGCATTCCGGCGGGCGCGCCGGGCGCAACCGGGTACTTGGCCCACACCGAGGGGCTGGTGTGGTCCTTGTACTCGACTTCGGCTTCGGCCAAAGCGGTGCGGTCGTAGATGCACCAATACACCGGTTTGCGTCCGCGATAGACGTAGCCGCGTTCGAGGACGGTGAGAAAGGTGTCGGCGATCACGGCCTCGTAATGCGGATCCATGGTGAGATAGGGCTGGTCCCAGCGCGCGAAAATCCCCAGGCGCTTGAATTGCACGCGGTGGGCGTCCACATACTTGCTGGCGTAGGCGCGGCATTTCTTGCGGAAGGCGACGGGGTCGGCAGAGCCGCGGCCACCCATTTCCTTTTCCACCTGCGTTTCGATGGGGAGACCGTGACAGTCCCAGCCGGGAATGAAGCCCGCGCGGAATCCGGCATGAGACTTCGAGCGCACCACCATGTCTTTCAGGATTTTGTTGAGCGCGGTGCCCAGGTGGATGTGCCCGGTGGGATACGGAGGCCCATCGTGAAACACATAGACGGGCGCCCCGGCGCGCGCTTCCAGAACCCGCTCGTAGGTGCGCTGCGCTTCCCATTCGGCCAGTTGCCGGGGCTCCGACTGGGGCAAGTTCGCCTTCATCGGAAAATCCGTGCGCGGCAGGTTGAGAGTGTCTTTGAGCTTGAGAATTTCCGGCATCGCGGCCGACTCCAGCAGAAAAGTGTGCGGAGCCGCATGCACGGCGCGGAACGCAAACTCGTGCTGAAACACCGTATGTTACAATGGTTTGTGGCGGGTGTCAGCCCGGCGAGGCTGGACATCCTTTTCTAGGCCGCAGAATCTAAGCTATATAACGCGCCGCGGTAGTGGATTGCGCCCAGGCGACCGCGGTACAACCGGACTATTGCAAGCCCGGTGCGCAGAGATAAACTGGGCTTGGTAGAGCGGTAAACGGGATGCCCACTTCTCTGAATCTTTCGGAGCCACGGCCTCGACGGGAGCCGGAGCCGAATCCGGCGGGGCGTGCGCCGAAGCTGCTCTCCAGTGAAGAGCGCTGGGGCGGCACCTTTTATTCCCGCTTGATGGATTTTCTGACCGAGCGTCCCGTGCGCCTGCCTTCCGGCCGGGGCCGACTGCCGTTTACACCCGAAGCGGGCCGGGAAGGATTCTTCGACAACCTGAAAGTAGCGATGCAGGCAGAGCCGGCCTGGGCCCGGGGCGCGGATTCTTCCCCGCTGCTGGTCCGGCAGGAATCCGGCTGGAAGATGTTCGTGCGCAACGTGCGCGAATTCATATCGCCGCCGAAGCTGCCGCCGCTGAAGATCACCAGCGCGCCCGCGCCTCCGCCCAAAGAGATCTGGTCAAAGGATGAAAACGCCTCGCGCGCGCAGTGGCTTTCTGCGCTGGTCCATGGGCTGGTGGTGGTGCTGCTCGGAGTTCCTTTGGTGTGGGACGTGGCCATGCCCACGACCCATGCGAAGACGCCGGAAATGGTTTCCGTGGACATCGACAACCTCTCGGACTACGTGATGAAGCTGCCGAGAGGCAGCCAAAAGTCGGGAGGCGGCGGTGGCGGCGGCGACCGCAATCCGGTTCCGGCGAGCAAGGGCAAGCTGCCAAAATTTTCGTTGACGCAACTGGCGCCACCGAGCGTGGTGATCCCGAATCCGAATCCGAAGCTGCCGGTCGAGCCCACCGTGGTCGTCCCGCCGGAGATTCGAGTGCCGCAGCCCAATCTCCCCAACATGGGCGATCCGCTGGCGGCCATGGTGACGAATTCCAATGGACCGGGCTTCGGTGGCGGAATCGGAACCGGCAACGGAGGGGGCGTCGGCAGCGGCTCGGGCGGCGGCGTGGGGCCGGGCGAAGGCGGCGGAATCGGCGGCGGGCATTACCGCGTGGGCCAGAACGGCATCGGCGATCCCGTGTGCATTTACTGTCCGAGCCCGCAATATACCGACGAGGCGCGGAAAGCGCGCTTTCAGGGCACGGTGATCGTCGAAGTCACGATTCTTCCCGACGGCCGCACGGCTGACGCGCACGTGATCAAAGGCCTGGGAATGGGCCTGGATGAAAAGGCCCTGGAAGCCGTCCGCCAGTATCGCTTCAAGCCGTTGATCGGGCCGGGGGGCAAGCCCGTGGCTGTGGACATCCCCATCGAGGTCAACTTCCGACTGCTGTAAGCGGGTACCTCACGCCGCAAGGTGATTCCCTTTTTTCTTCGCTCGAGGGATTTCTCTGCTAGGATGCCCTGCAATGGCGCGAAGCGCACGAGCCCTCTCCACCGCTCTAATTGGTCTGACTTTCGCGGCCGCCGGAGCTTTCGCGCAGGGCAATAACGAGCGCGGGCGCCTTGAAATCGTGGTCCGCGTGACGCCAGCCTCGGGGCGGGCCGAGCCGGCCCGCAGCCTCACCGTCTACCTGCTGACCAAGGGCTATCGCGATATCCAGCACGAGGCCGAGGAGGATACGCCACGGCCTGATTTGAACGCCTTCGTGGACGGGCTAAAGCTGAGCCCCGATTTGAGGGCCTGGATGAAGAAGAACCACACCGTGGCCATCTCCGGCGACGAGTTCCGCAATCGCGTGACGCCCGATGACCTGTTTCGCGTGCCCGAGTTTCTGGATGCCTATGTGAACAGCAACATGTCGGGGCTCAACCAGGGATTTCCGGAACCCAAATACAGCTCCGAAGACCGCACGGCGAACCCGCAGAAGTACGAAGCAAACCGAAAAGCCTACGAGGTCAAGTTGCGAAAGTACCTGGCCCAGTATCCGGATTCAAAGGAGGGGATGGATACAATCCTGGCGCAGATCGACCCCTCGACGGCCTGGTCCACGGAGAACGCGCATTGGCACGAAAGGACGCACGCGCGTGCGCTGGAATTGGTGCAGCGAGATTACCTCGCCGCGAAAACGGACACCGACCTGGAGGGCCGGGGAGCCTTTGAGGCTGCGCCGGGCGCCTACTGGCTTTCCACACTGGATGGCGAAGCGCTGAGCGGCGAGCTGCATCTACGCTGGAATGTGACGGTCGAGGTGCACCCGGGGACGGTGAGCCGCATCGAGCTCACCAACTTGAACGCCGACAAGAAGCGCTGACCGGCAGAATCCAAATCGACCGTCCGCCATGATTCCCTTCTTCTTGACGCCGCGCGCGCGACTGCCGGGCGGCCGTGGAGACGCTCCGTGACCGATGTGCGCGCTTTAGTGGACGAGCTCGCCGCAGCGGACCCGGCGCGCCGGGTAGCCGCTGGCTGGCAGCTCCATCGGGAGGGATGCGCGCTCGTTGAAGATATCTTTGCCGCCTGGCGGAAGGACGCGGAATTCAACGTGCTCGTGGGCGGTGAACCGATTGTCGGCATCGCCGTTCCGACGGACCTGTTTGCGCGCATTCGCCAGGCAATGGATAGTCCCCCACTCGCGAGCGTCCCGGAGGAGCAAAGTACCGCAGAGTTCGAGATCCACGGCCGCGGCCCCGAAATGGACATCCTGACCCCCGTGGACAGCGAAGGACCCATCCAGAAGTTTCTCGACCGCTTCGGCCCCGGCATCCAGCAGGTGGAATTGCCTGTGAGCGACGTCGACGAGGCGCTGAGAATCCTCACCGAGAGGTTCCGTTTGTCTCCCGTTTATCCCGAGGTGCGCGAAGGAGCCAACGGCACTCGGGTGAACTTCTTCCTGGTGGACAAACGGGGGGGCGGGAAAGTGCTTATTGAGCTGTTTGAGGCGAAGCGCTGACGGCGCGCACCGTCTGCGGCCCGCCGGGGGCGGGGCCAACCCAGGGTTCCGCAAGCGACGCCTCCGCGGGCGGCCAGAGCAGCGGCTCCCAAAGCCCGATGCGGCTCAGGATGGGCGCCCCTTCCTCCCGCGTGGCCAGCCGCGGAGTCGAGTGCCATTCGATCACCAGGGGAATCGCTTCGACGCGTTCCACGCGAGCGCCTGCGAACGTAATCCGGGCCAGGAGCGCCGTCTGCACCTCCGGCGGCGTGTACTGCTGGAAGACGAAGTTTCCCAGCGAATAGAAAATCCAGCCGTCGTGGTAGCGCTCGACGCGCTGCGGCACGTGCGGGTGATGTCCCAGTACGAGGGCCGCGCCCGCATCGATTGCGGCGTGGCAGAACTCCTCCGTCTCCGGCGCCACGCGCGCCGTGTACTCCGTCCCATCGTGCAACGAGACGATCACTGTATCCGCCACGCGCAGCGCCGCAGCCACATCTTCCCGCACGCGCTCCGGATTGCGGCCGGCAATCACCGCATGAGTGGCGTCGGGCGTGTCGTTGCGGTCCGCATACGTATAGCCGAGGAACGCGAAACGCACGCCGTGGCGCGTGAGAATTGCGGGACGGTGCGCCGCCTCGTACGTTTCTCCCGCTCCGGCCGTGGCGATCCCCGCGCGGTGCGCAAGGTCGAGGCTAAAGCTCATGCACGCGTCCCCGCCGTTAGCAAAGTGATTGTTGGCCACCGAGAGTACGGCTATTCGCGCATGCACCAGCCCGGCAATCGCCGCGGGGCGAACACGGAACACCATTCCTTCCGCGAAATACGGCGGCTCGCCGCAGAAGGGGCCTTCCAGATTCGCGAACGCG
The DNA here is from genome assembly GCA_030037225.1 of Candidatus Acidiferrales bacterium. Taxonomy (GTDB): domain Bacteria; phylum Acidobacteriota; class Terriglobia; order Acidiferrales; family UBA7541; genus JOPF136. The sequence goes on from JASHRU010000210.1 coordinate 10,660, forward strand.
ATGTCCGCCGCTTGGAGTTCCGGCTCGATGTGACGGAACGCCATGGAATAATCCTTTGTCTCCTCCATGAGCGTGCCCAGCGATCGTCCCAGCAGGATGTCGCCCACGGCCACGAGCGTTGTGCGCGGCGGGGCCGCCGGATGCAGCTCAGGCGTGCGCTCAGGCTCGATGGCCGAGAGAAGTGTCCCGGCCAGCAGCAGGCTGGCGACAACGAGGATTCGGCGCATGACGAGTGGAGTGGCGGAGCCCCTTCCGGGCAATCCTCCGGCGGCACACCTCGAATGTCAATGAGCCGCGCGAATTTGCGCTCCAACCTGTACATGCCGCCCGCAGGCGGTAGTTAGGACTGCAAAAAATCGCACTCCCACTCGAAGGTTTGGTTATCCTTCACTCAGAGCTTTATGGAATCCGTCTTCGAACCCGCCGCTCTCGCGCCGAGCGCGCGCGAATGGCGTGCAGCTCTACTCCTGGCCACCGCGCTCGCCACGCTCGCCGTTCTGCCGATCCTGTTATTTGGCAACGTCTCCGGCCACGACGTCGAATTCCACCTGCCCAACTGGATCGACGTGGCCCGCCACTGGCACGAGGGCGTGGCCTATCCGCACTGGTCGAGCGGCGGCCATTTCGGTTACGGCGATCCGCGGTTCATCATCTATCCCCCTCTATCCTGGCTGCTCGGCGGTGTGCTGGCACTTTTGCTGCCTGGAGCCATGCTGCAGGGCGCCTACACCTGGATTTGCGTTGCTGCCAACGCGCTGGGCGCCTACCGGCTGGCGCGCGAGTGGTTTTCGCAGCGCACTGCTTTGTGGGCCGCCGCGCTCTATGCCATCAATCCTTATCTCATTCTGGTGTACTCGCATCGCTGCGCATATTCCGAGCTGCTGGCTTCCTCTTTTTTCCCCGTGGCTTTTCTTTACGCCGCTCGCACCGCACGCCTGGCCCGCGAGGGCCTGCGCGCGGCGCTCGCCCTTGCGCCCTGGTTCGCCTGTCTGTGGCTTTCAAACGTTCCGGCGGCCGTGCTCGGGAGTTACGCGCTCGGATTCGTGCTTTTGTGGCTGGCCGTCCGAGAACGATCGCTGGGGCCGCTCGTGCGCGGCGGATGCGGAATGGCGCTCGGCCTCGCCCTCGCGGCTTTCTACATTCTTCCCATCGCGCTGGAAATGAGCTGGATTCAGAGCGAAGGCGCCTTTGCCGGCGGATTGAGCCTCTGGAATAACTTTCTCTTCCATCGCAGCGACGACGCCGACCACACGGCCTTCAATCTCTTAGTTTCCGCTCTCGCCTGCGGAGAAATGATGCTGGCCGGTGCCGCGTTTCCGATCGCGCTGCGCCGACTGCGCACGGCAGACGCGCAGCCCCGCGAGCCGCTGCGCCGCGGTCTTCCCGCGCTCTGCGCCGTGGCCTCGTTCTATGCCGTCATGTTGTTTCCCTGGAGTGAGCCCATCTGGCGAGTCCTGCCGCGAATCTGGATGGCGGAGTTTCCCTGGCGTTCGCTCTTCATTCTGAACATCGCCCTGGCGATGGCGATTGTGGCCGCCATCCGCTGCGCAAAACGGCCGGTTCCCTGGGCCGCGCTGGTCGGCGTGCTGTGGCTCGGCGCCGGGGGAGCCATTCTTTCCATCGCCCCGTGGGACCCTGACGAAATTCACGATCTGGTCGAAGCGGCGCATTCGCAGGAGGGCTACGTGGGTGTAGTGGATGAGTTTCTACCCGTGGGAGTGGATCCGGACGCGCTCGATGCCGACGCCCCGCGGCTGGCGGCCATCGACGCCTCGGGAGACGAAGCGGAAGATTCCGGTGTCACAACCACAATCCAACTATGGAACTCCGAAGAGAAGCAATTTTCAGTACGAAGCCCCGCACCTGCCCGCATCCGGCTCCATCTGGTGAACTACCGCGCCTGGCGAGCTAGTGTGAATAGCACCCCGCTCGTTCCCGAAACTGATCCGGATACCGGCCAGATGGTGATCCCGGTGCCTACGGGGCAAAGCGAAGTACGCATCTGGTTCGGCCACACGCCCGACCGCACGCTCGGCCCTGCCATCTCGATTGTTGCTCTCGCTTTCCTTTTCGTCATCCGTCGCGCTGCTTCCCGCGAAGTTCATGATGCGGCCCCGTAACCCGGCCGTGCCGCCGGTCATCCAATTCCTGCCAGAGGGTGAATGCCAGCCATGATCGATGCTTCCTATATTGCCGGGCGATTTGCCTCGGCTCTGCCGTACGAGAATTACTTTCGAACCGGCAACGATGAGCAGCAACGCCGCTGGAATCAGGTGTACAAAGCGGCGCGGCTCACCGATGTCCAGCGACAGTTGGTGGCCGGATTTGTGCGCAACATGAAGATTCTGGTCTTCAGCGGCGTTTGGTGCGGCGACTGCATCGAGCAATGCCCGCTGATCCAGCGCATCGCGGAGGCGAATCCCGCGAAGATCGATCTCCGCTTCATCGAGCGGCCCAGGGACGGCGAACTCATTCCTGAGCTGCGCATCAACGGCGGAAACCGTGTTCCAGTGGTTCTTTTCCTTTCGGAAGACGAGCAGTGGTGCGCCACTGCCGGCGACCGCACCGTCCACCGCTATCGCGCGATTGCTGTCCGAAAATTGGGAGCCCATTGTCCGACGGGCATTGTGCCGCCAGACAAAGAAGAGCTGCAGGCCACCCTAGGCGATTGGCTGAATGAAGTGGAGCGCGTCCAATTGATGCTCCGGCTCACGCCCCGCCTGCGCGAGAAGTATCAGGACTAGAAGAGCTCTCACAAACAGGCCGCGCACGTGCCGATTTTTGTTCTAAGCCCTGGGGTCTAGTTCCGGTTTTCGCTTCTTAGGTGATTGGCTGGGAGGCATGGACTCGAACCATGATTCTCAGATCCAGAGTCTGATGTCCTGCCAATTGGACGACCTCCCAGCCGGTGGAGGCCACAACAAAACGCCCCGATCGCTCGGGGCGTATCACCCTACTCTATGCGGCGGGCCGAATTCCGTCAACCGCGCGCAGCCGTTCCCGTCTCTATTACTTCCGCGGTCGCGTCCAGAGGCACCAGCTTCCCACCCACCACCTGAAACGCGCTGCCCCGCCATTCAATCCGCGTGCAGAAGTAACTGGCTACCCAGGTGACGAACCCCGTCGCGTCCCGAAGCGGCACCAGCCACATTCGCCGCCGCAACAAAGGATCTCCCAGGCCCCACACGCCCACCGTCCACGCCGCCGCCATTCGCAGCGCCAGATACGCACCCAAATAGGCTGCCGCAATCCACTCTACCGGTGCGATCGCCGCTGCCAGAAGTGACCACGGCAGCCCGAACGTCAGCAGCAGCCCGAAATGGCCTCCTGGCCGCGCAAATCGCGTGGTCAGAGCCCAGCGCAATTGATGCGCTGCGAACTCGCCAAATGTTTGCCGGCCGTGCACCAGAGTCACCGGGTCGCGCAGCAAATCGACCCGGTAGCCTCGCTTCGCGATGCGGCTGCCCAGTTCGTAGTCATCCGAGTGGTAGTCCGCCAGCGCCTCAAACCCGCCGATCGTTTCGAGCGCCTTCCGCGTACAGGCCATCGTCGCGCCGAGCGCGAACCGCACGCCCTCCAGCCGCCACGCCGAAAGCACGCCGGCCTGAAATTCCGACGTGATTCCTACGGCCTCGAGCTCGGCCCCCAGCGAGCCTTCCGTCTCGGCGCGATACATGGCCGTAGCCGCCCCCACCTGCGGATCACGGAACGCCGCGGCCACGCGCTGCAGATAGTCAGGCATCACACGCACGTCGCTGTCGCTGATCAGCAGCAGGTCGTAGCGCGCCTCCGCGGCCATGCGCGCGAGCTTATTCACCTTTCCGTTCGCGCCCACAGTGGGGATGCGGTCGAGCAACCGGATGGGCACGGCGGGAAACTCGCGCATCACGCGCTCGATCACCGGCACGACGGGGTCTTGCCGGTCCGCCACGGCAAACAGGATTTCGTAATGGGGATAGTTCTGCCGGCAGAAGCTCACAAAATTCTCGTAAATCTCGCGGTCGAGCCCCCGGCACGGCTTCAGGATGCTGACGGGCGGCGTGAACGGATTACCGGCCGCGGGCTCGCGCCGGCGGAAAAAACTCACAGCGCTCCAGATGGAAAGCAGGTAGAAGCCGAACGGAGCCGCCGCCAGCACCAGTAGAAACCAACGGAAGATGTTCCACGCGTCGTGCATGCGCTGCTACCCCGCCCAAACCAGCGCCACTCCCAGGCACACCAGACAAACGCCCGTCCAGCGGCTGGCATTCACCTGTTCACCGAGGAAGAACCGCCCGCCCAGCGCGGCCATCACGTAGCTCAGCGCCGTCACGGGCACGACGAAGCTCACATTGGCGCGAGACAGCAGTACCAGCAGGCAGAAAAAGGCGAGCGCCATCATCCCCAGCCCCGCCCACATCCACGGCTCGGCCAGCGCCC
>JASHRU010000211.1 GCA_030037225.1 Candidatus Acidiferrales bacterium
AGCAAATCGATCGCTCGGTGACCACGGCCAAGAACTTTGTGCAAAAACAAATGGCTCCGGCGGATCTGGTGGCGCTCGTTTCGCTGGCCTCTTCCATGCATCTCGATCTCGACCTGACGGCGAATCGCGACCGCATCCTGAACGTGCTGGACGCGTACATCTCGGGGCAGGGTCAGGGATTCGACGCCGGGGACACAGGAAGCGCCGAGGGCAACCCGGAGACCGGGGGTGCGTTTACACCGGACGACACGGACTACAACGTATTCAACACGGACCGCAAGCTGGAAGCGCTTGAATCGCTGATGCAGACCCTCGGTGGAATCCAGCAGAAGAAATCCATCATTTACTTCAGCAATGGAATCAGCCGTTCCGGGATCGAGAACCAGGCGGCGCTGCGCGACGCGACCGCCATGGCCACGAAGACGAACTGCTCGATCTATCCCGTGGACATCCGGGGGCTGCTGGCGATGCCACCGGGCGGCGAGGCGCAAAACGCCAGTATCCACGGGGTCTCCGCGTACAACGGCGCAGCGACGATCAACCAGTTCGAATCCAACGCGTCCTCGCAGGAAACGCTCTCCACGCTCGCCGCGGACACGGGCGGCAAGGCGTTCCTCGATTCCAATGATTTCGGCCTCGTGTTCCAGCGCGTGCAGAAAGACACATCGGCGTATTACATACTCGGTTTCTACAGCACGAACACGGCACAGGACGGAAAATACCGGCGCCTGCTGGTGAAGGTGAAGCGGCCCGACGTGAAAATCGAGTTCCGCCAGGGCTATTACGCCCCGCGCGACTTCCTGCATTTCCGCCAGGAGGACCGCGACAAACAGATGGCGGACGAACTGGCCTCCGACCTTCCGGAGACGGACGTGTCGTTCTACATCGGCGCGGCGTTCTTCCGGCAGGACGCTGTGCGCTATTACATTCCCGTATCGCTGGTGATTCCCGGATCACAAATTCCCTTCACGCAGGACCAGGACAAAGACAAGGCCTCGGTGGACCTGATCGGCGTGGTGCGCGACAGTTCTGGCGCCCCGTTCGGAAGCGTCCGCGACACGGTGAAGCTGAACCTCGACGCGTCGCAGCAGGTACGCCGGAAAAACGTGCAATACAACACGGGCTTCATCCTTCCCCACGGGACTTACCACATGAAATTTGTGGTGCGGGAGAATCAAAGCGGCCGGTTGGGCACGTTTGAGACGGATTTGAGCGTGCCGGATCTCAGCAAGGCGCCGCTGAAGATGAGCTCGATCGTGCTGGGCAACCAGCGAATTCCTGCCCCGGGGAAAAAGGAAGGGCCCAATCCGCTACAGAGAGACGGCATGGAACTGGTGCAAAACGTGATGCACGTGTTCCGCACCGACCAGCATCTCTTTTTACAGTATGAGATTTATGATCCCGCAAAGCGCAAAGAGATGGTTCCCGCCGCGGCGCCTGCCGAGGCGGCTGGCGCAGCTCCGGGTGCGCCGGCCCCGAGAGCGTCTGGCGCTTCGGAAATGCACGTTCTGACCAGCCTGGAGTTTCTGCAGGGCAACAAGAAGCTCTACGAGACGAAGCCTCTCGAAGCTACCGAATTGACGGATCCGCAGCGCAAAGCCGTGGTTTTTCAGATCGAGCTGCCGCTCGATAATTTTCCGCCGGGCCTCTACACTTGCCAGATCAACGTGGTGGACGATGCAGCGGGCAGCTTCGCATTCCCGCGCACTCTGCTTCTGATCAAGGCGCCGCCACCGGCGACGCAAGCCACCACACCCACGGGCGGCACTTACTAATCGAAATCTAGCGAGTAGGCACATGCGCCACAGCGGATCGTGCCCCTAGAGAGAAAGCTTCGGCAGCGGCTCAAGCGCCGGGCTGCCAGCGGCAATCTTTGCCGCCATGCGGCACATCTCGTCGTGAATCAGGCCGTTAGAGGCCACGCAGACGCGCTCTCCGGGCACGAACGGTTTCCCAGCAAAATCGGTGACGCGGCCGCCCGCTTCTCGAATCAGCAGCGTGCCGGCTGCCGTGTCCCAGGCCTTCAGTCCAAATTCCCAGAAGCCGTCTAGGCGCCCGCAGGCCACCATGCACAAATCCAGCGCCGCCGCGCCCACGCGGCGCACGCCGTGGGAGGCCAGCGTGAACTGCCAGTAAAAATGAATGTTCGGGTTTTCGGTGCGTTTATGCGTGGGGAACCCAGTGCCCAGCAGGCTGGCTGCGAGGCGGTCTGTCTGGGAAACGTGGATGGACCGGTCGTTGAGCCGCGCGCCCTGACCGCGCTCTGCCGTGAACAGCTCGCCGTTCGAGGGATTCAAAATCACGGCGGCAGCAAGCTCGCCGGCCTCCTCCAGCCCGATGGAAACGGCGAAGGCGGGAAAGTGGTGCGCAAAATTCGTGGTCCCGTCCAGCGGATCCACAAACCACCGGAATGGGGAATTGCTTTCGCGCCCTCCGCCTTCCTCCGCGACGATAGCGTGGGAAGGGAATTCGCGCCGCAGCCGCTCGACCACCAATTTTTCCGAGCGCTGGTCGGCCTGGGTCACCAGATCCGCGTCGCCTTTGTAGGAAATCACCGCGGGGCGCGCGAACTCTTCCACCAGAGCGCGCCCACCCTCTCGCGCCGCCTCGATGGCGACTTCGAGATAGCGGCTCAATCGGCGGCTCCATCGGTCAGATAGATGCGCCGGTTGCGAATGCGCATCGGGCCCGCCGCGATTGCCGAAGCCACGCGCACTTCGATGTGCCGGATGCTTTTTTTCGGCGGGGGCGGCTGCGGGTAAAAGGCCAGCAGGTACTGGGTGCGCAGTTCGCGATCGATTTCTTCGAACAGCGCGTCGAGCTGGCCCAATTCGTCGGCCAGAAACATAGCGCCGCCGGTGCTGTCCGTAATCGCGGCCAGGGCGTGCTCGCCGCCCAGGTCGCGCAGCGCATCGGATTTCACGGCGCGAATCACAATGGTGTAGAGCAGCGCTTCCGCGGAAACTGCCGAATGGCGCGCGTCTTCAAATGTCGCCCGGCTCGTTGTTTCTCCCGCGTCGGTCACTAGAACGATCACCCGTCGGCGGCCTGGCCGCTGCCGGGCAAGTTCGCCGGAGGACAAATAGATCGCGTCGTAGAGTGAAGTCCCCGCGCCCCCGCGCATCCGCTTTACTGCGGCTTCGAGCGTGGCCTCGTTGGAGGTGAACGGCGTAAGCCGGTCCACGTGCTCCGCGAAGGTGTAGAGGGCGAGCGTATCCTGCGGACGCAGCACTTTGCGAATGAACCGCATGGCCGCGTTGCCTTCAAATTCCATTTCCTTCGCGGCGCTGAGGCTGGTGTCGATCATCAGCGCTAGATCGACAGGCTGTTGCGTTTCCGCTTCGAACACGGCGATCTGTTGCTGCGTCCCTTCATCGAACACCGAGAACGCGTCGCGCGGCAGGCCTGTGACCGGGCGTCCCGAGCCGTCCTGAACGTTCACCCATACGTTCACCAGATCGACCTCGGTGCGCAGACGCCCCCCGCGCGCAACCTGTGTCCGCGCGCGAACGCTCCCGGCCAGCATGAGCAGCGGAAGGAGGAACGCGGCGAGCCGGAGCGGCAGCCGGTGGGACGGGCACGCAGCCGGCCTCATGGGCGCTTCGGATCCGGCCCGGGAATCGGTTCCAGGGCTTCCCCTTCCGCCCACACCGCGCCGTCCGCAAAGTATTCTTTCTTCCAGATGGGGACGCTGCGTTTGAGAGTGTCGATGGCGAACCGGCAGGCGTCGAATGCCACGGCGCGGTGCGGCGCGCTGACGGCGATGAGCACGCTGGTTTCTCCGATCTCGAGGCGGCCGAGACGGTGCACCAGGGCCACGCCACTTACGGCATGGCGCGCGCGAAGCGCCGCGGTAAGCTCGCGCAGCTTTTCAAGCGCCATGGGCTCGTAGGCTTCGTAGTCGAGATAGAGCGTGCGCCTGCCGTGAGTGTGGTTTCTGACGATGCCGTCGAACACAACGACGGCGCCTTCTTCGGGTCCCTTCACTCGATTTACGATGGGCTCGGCGCAGATGGGGTTGTGCACGATCTCAATCCAGTCGCGCGAGGCTGCGGCTACAGCCCCTCCGCTCACCGGCGGCAGGAAGGCCACCTCGTCGCCCGCGCGCACTGCCGCCTTCCACTCCGCCAATTCCTGATTCACCGATGGCGCTACGGACGGCCGCAACCCCGTCAGCGCCGGGTACGACGAACCATAGAGCGCGAACACGTCTTCCACCCGCGAGCCTTCGGGCAGCTCCGCCGACTCTTCCCCGCGGCCCACGATGTCCTTCAATGTCCCGAAAAACAGAACGCGCACACGCATAGAAGAATTCTACGCGCCGGGGGAAGGCATTTCCACGCCCGGCCCTGCCCCGCTATGGTTGTCCCGGGCCGTTCTGCCCCGCCGCGGCACGGGCCGCGCCGCGCAGTCGCTCTGCTGCCCGTTCAAGCGCCTCGCGCAGCGACTCGGCCTCCAGCCGCGCCGTGGCCCAGTCTCTCCGTTCAATGGCTTCTCGAACCCCGGGGAAAACCACGGCCGCGTAGCCTGCATTTAAGCCCGGCGCGGAGAATGTGTGCCTGTACCAAGGCCGTCCCGCGAGCCCGCCTGGGGCCAGCAGCCCTGCTTCCACGCCCGCCAGCAAATGGGAGACGCTTTCGGCGAGCTGCTGGTCCGGCGATTTGGTGAGCAGGTTGTGGACCGCCTCGTCAGCCTCGAGCGCTGCGGCCCGAAAATCCGCCGCCGCCGATGCCGCGCCTTGAAGATCGAGCACTCGCCCATCCCGCACGCCCGCCGCGTGGGCTGCTGCGCGCAGGTCTCCCAGCAGGTGTTGCGCCTCGGCGGCGTATTCACCGTAGTCGAACGCGGGAACGTCTGAGTCTGCCAGCCGCATCACGATGCGTCCCGCGATCCGCGCCATCATCACGTGATAGGCGAAATCCGGATCACCCTGCCGCTTCATCCAATCAAAATCGTCGTAGATCGAGTGATAAACGCCGTAATCTCCGCCTGAGCTGATGTCCAGTGATGGAATCCCCGCGTGCTGGTAAAAGGCGCTGTAATCCGATCCCGAACCGAGGGCACTCATCGCCAACGGGCGGACTGCGCCGCCCCGCTGGTGAACGCTCCCATGGGATACTCCCGCGGTCTGCTCGACGCGCTCCCGCCACCGGTCGTACACGGTCCGTCCTGTGCGCGGATCGGGAGTGTCGCGCGCGGCCTCGCGCACTAACTCGCGCAGTGACGGCGTGGCCTCCCCCCCAAACCGCTCGCCGACCACCGCGACATCCATGTTGAGATAGGCGATAGCGTTTCGCGCCAGTTCGCTCATGTGGTCTTCCACCCAGGCCGTCGAGCCCACCAGGCCGAACTCCTCGGCATCCCATGAACAGAAGAGGATCGTGCGTCGGGGCGTCCAGCCCTCGCGCTTCAGCGCGCCGAGTGAGCGCGCCACTTCGAGAAGCACGGCTGTCCCGCTGCCGGGGTCAGCCGCGCCAAAAACCCACGCGTCGTGATGGTTCCCGGCCAGCACCCACTCGTCCGACTCGCCTGACAGCCACGCGATCACGTTGTAGATCGTGCGCGTTTCGAGGCTCATGCCAACCTTCAGGTGGACTTCCACAGGCCCGGGGCCCAGTGAGTAACTTGTCGGCATGCCACCTTGCCACTCGCGCGGGGCTTTCGGCCCGCTCATGTACTTCATCAACTCCACCGCGTCCCGCCACGAAATCGGAAGGGTGGGAATGCGCGGCAGGTTCAGGCCCGCGCGGGTGTCCAGCTTCCGCTCGATTTCCGCGTGCGACAGTCCG
>JASHRU010000212.1 GCA_030037225.1 Candidatus Acidiferrales bacterium
TCGAGGATAAAAGTGAATCCTCCGGAGGTGCCCACGCCGGGAATGGCTGGGGGCGAAAAGCTGAAGGCGATGGCGCCAGGCAACCGGCTCAATTCGCGGTTGATGTGGGCCTTGATAGCCTGATATTGCTCGTCGCGGGACTTGCGCTCGTCCCAAGGCTTGAGGGTGACAAAAAAGAAGGCGTTATAGCTGGTGCGCACGTAACTGAGCAAGCTGAAGCCAATGACGCTGGTGGTGTACTGCACGCCCGGGGTCTTGGCGAGGATCTGCTCGACCTGCTTGGCCACGTCGCCTGTGCGCTCGAGCGAAGACGCATTGGGAAGCTGCATGTTGATGAAGGCATAGCCCTGGTCTTCGTCGGGAAGGAAGCTGGAGGGCAGACGGAGGCCAAAGAAGGCTGCGCCCACGGCAAAAGCCCCGATCACCACCAAGGCCAGCGCACCTTTGCGAAGAACCCCAGCGCAGATCCCGACATAAACTCCGGTGCCGCGCTCGAACACGCGATTGAACCAATCGAAGAATCGCCGCAACAGCCCGTGGCTCTCCTCCTTTGGCTTCAGGAGCAGAGCGGAGAGCGCGGGGCTGAGCGTGAGAGCGTTGAAGGCGGAAAGGACCACGGAGATGGCGATGGTTAAGGCAAATTGCTGGTAGAGCCTTCCGGTGATGCCGGGGATGAGGGCTGTCGGCACAAAAACCGTGGAGAGAACCAGGGCAATCGCGACGACAGGACCGGAAAGCTCCTCCATGGCTTTCACGGCTGCATCCTTTGGGGTCATACCTTCTTCGATGTGGCGCTCCACGCCCTCGACGACCACGATGGCATCGTCCACGACGAGCCCGATGGCCAGCACCAGGCCGAAAAGAGAAAGCGTGTTCACGGAAAAACCGAACAGCGGAAAAAGCATGAAGGTGCCCACGAGCGAGACAGGCACGGCTAATAGGGGAATCAGGGTGGCACGCCAGCCCTGGAGGAAGACGTAGACTACGAAAATCACCAGGGCCAGAGCGATCACCAGAGTCAGAACGATTTCCTTGATGCCCTCCGTAACCGCGCGAGTGGTGTCGAGCCCGATGGCATAGTCCATGTCTGCCGGGAAGCGCAGTTTGGCATCGGCCATCAGCTTCCTGGCGCCGGCGGCTGCATCCACGGCGTTGGAACCGGGCAATTGGTAAACAGAAACGATGGCGCTCGGTTTCCCGTTGAGGCGGCCTTTCCAACTGTAGTCCTGTGCGCCCAGCTCGATGCGGGCGAGGTCGCGGACACGAACGATGCCGCCGTCCGGCGTCTCGCGCACCACGATGTCTCCGAACTGTTCCGGCGAGATGAGGCGACCCTGGGCGAGGACGGTGTAGGTGAATTGCTGGCCCGGGGGGGCGGGCTCGGCCCCTGCCCTGCCGGCGGGATTTACGGTGTTCTGGGCTTCAATCGCGCTGATGATTTGCGGCACTGTGATGCCGAGTTTGGCCAACTGGTCGGGTTTAACCCACATGCGCATCGCATATTGGCCGGCACCGAATACCTGAACGTTGCCGATGCCCGGCGAGCGGAGCAGGGGATCGACGAGGTTGATGTAGGCATAGTTCGCCAGGAACGTGGCATCGTAGGTTCCCTTCGGCGAGTAAAGGGGAAAGAGCATGAGGGGAGCGGATACGGCCTTGCGCACGGTAATACCGTAGTTGGTGACGTCCACGGGGAGTTGCGAGGCGGCCTGGGTCTCCCGGGATTGGGCGAGAATGAAATCGGCGTTCGGATCCGTTTTCAGGTCGAAGTTCACAATCAGAGTGGTGGTGGAGTTGGCGGTGGCATTGAGGGAATACATGTAGTTCATGTTGTCCACGCCGCTCATCTGCTGCTCGATGGGTGCAGCCACCGCCTGTTCGAGGTTTTGCGCATCCGCACCTACATAGGTGGCCAGGATTTGAATCTCCGGCGGAGCGATGCTGGGGAACAACGCGACCGGAAGAGTGAGAATGGTGAGCGCGCCCACAATCACCATGACGATGGAAATCACCATGGCCACGATGGGCCGTTCGATGAAAAACTTGGACATGGCTACTTCCCTGCGGCTCCCGCTACAAAAGGTTTGGGAGTTACTTTCATTCCCGGGCGCACCTTTTGCACTCCTTCGGCCACCACGCGCTCGCCCGGCTTCAGTCCCTCGGTAATAATCCAATCGCTCCCGAAGCGGTCGCCCACCTGAACTGTCCGGATGCTCACCTTATCGTCGGAATCCACCAGGGCCACCTGGTAGCCGCCCTGCAGCTCCGATACGGCGCGCTGAGGAACGAGCAGAGCGCCCTCCTGGTAACGGACCACACCCCGGACCCGGCCGTAACCTCCCGGCCGCAATACATTTGTCGGATTCGGGAACAGCGCGGCGATGCGCATGGCTCCGGTGCCCACATCCACCTGGCGGTCCGCGAAATAAAAGGTCCCCTCCTGGGCATACGTGGAGCCGTCTGCCAAGATCAGTTGAAGGTGCAGGTTCTTCCGGGCAGCGTCCAAAGTGCTTTGCGTGGGGTAGCGCTTATGAAAGTCAAGGTACTGGGCCTCGCCAACCGTGAAGTAAACCTTGATCGGGTCGACGGTGGAAACGGAAGTTACAGGGCCCGTGCTCGGAGTCACCAGTGCGCCCACTTGGAGCTGAGCCTGCCCGGCGATGCCGTCGATGGGCGCGACCAGGCGCGTAAAATCCAGATTGATTTTGGCGGTTTCGAGAGCAGCTTGATCGGCCTGGATGCTTGCTTTCGCCGTCTCCACTGTGGCCAGCGCGGCCAGATTGTTCTGTACGGCATTGTCCAGGTCTTGCTGGCTGGCCGCCTGCTCCTTGGCCAGCGGTGTATAGCGGTTCACGTCGAGTTGCGTCCTGCCCTGCACCGCCTCGGCGTTGGCCAGCGCGGCCTTGGCCTGTGCGAGTTCGGCCGCAGCCTGATCCACGGCGGCCTGGAAGGGGCGTGGGTCAATCTGGAAAAGCAAATCGCCTTTCCGCACGAATGAGCCTTCCTGATAGGCCTGTCGTTGCAGATAACCTGTCACCTGCGCTCGAACGTCGGCGTTCACGAGACCGTCGAGGGTGCCAATCCACTCGGCGTAGATCGGAACATCCTTCTGCTCGACGGGTGCGACCTCGACTTCCGGCGGACTGGCCGGGCCTCCGCCCGCCACGTGCGGCGGGCGCAGCGCTCCGTAAGTCAATCCCAGAATGAACAAAACGACCGCGCCACCGATCCAGTATTTGTATTTTGAAAGCATCGTCGTACTCCGTGGAGATCCACTGTTCTCAGCCGCCGTGGGCTACGCCGCTACCGGTCGCTGATTGGATGCAGCAAGCGAACCGGGATTATATCTATTTTTATGGAGGTCGACACCTGCAGCCGGCCCCGCTTACGAGCTGCCTTCGAGTGGCCCGAACTTAGGCTCCTTCTCCAGGCTGAGGAGCGCCCATGCTTCGGCGGTTGTGTGAACGACGTGCAGGTTCGGGCGTAGTTCCGCTCCTCGAAGCTGAAACATGCGCGCGAGTCCGAAGAGCGGCGGAGTGGGTGCAATTACAATGCGGAGCCAGTTTGGGTCTGAAAACGCGAAGGCGCGCTCCGCCAGCGTAGAGATCGTCTGGCTGGAGACTTCAAACGAAGTCACCTGAGTGAGGTCGAGAACCCCTGCGCGGGACTGCAAGCGAGCGCGATAAAAGCCGGATTCGCTAATGTACTCGTTGAATTCTGCCTCCGTGATCCGCTGCTCCATGCAACAACGAACAATCTGATTGACCGGATCATGATCGAACCGATGAGGCACCGGAGCACCACCCCAAGCCGCAGCATTGAAACATGCCGATGAATCATAGGCCCCATGCGTTACGAAGTCCACGAAAGCGGCTTCGCGCGCCGGACTTCGCGAAACCGAGTGAGTGCAGCGCACCTGCAGGAGGAGAGGTTCAACCCGTTCTCCAGGACCGTCCCGCGCGGATTTGTTTTTCGACGGGATTGGTGTGACTCTGATGCCAGAGCAGCTCAACAGCCTGAGCAGCTTGTCGAAGCGGCAGAGGGGGAGCACGCATGGCTGGGGGGAAGAAGATCGGGGTTTTGACCGGCGGGGGCGACGTTCCGGGCTTGAATCCGGTAATCAAATCGGTGGTGTACCGGGCCAGCGAGATGGGGAAAGAAGTCACGGGGATCCGCAAGGGCTGGGAAGGCCTGACGCACATGGACCCCGCGCTGGCGACAGACGCGTTCTACCTCCGTCACCTGACGAGAGACAACACGCGCACGATCGACCGCAGCGGCGGGACCGTGCTCCACACTTCGCGCACGAATCCGCAACGCATTTCGAAATCCAAGCTACCCGCACACATTTCGCCTGGGCAACTGGAAAAGCTCTCTTTCGACGGAAAATATTATGACTTTACGCCCATCGTGATTGAGAACCTGGAACGGCTGGGATTGGGCTGCCTGGTGGTGATCGGCGGGGACGACACGCTGGGTTTCGCGACGGTTCTCTCGGCCGCCGGCTTTCCCGTAATTGCAGTGCCTAAGACAATGGACAACGACGTGCCGGGAACGGAATATTGCATCGGGTTCTCCACGGCGATCACGCGGGCGAAGGAGCTGGTGACAAGGCAGAGGACCACGCTCGGCTCCCACGAACGCATCGGCATTTTCCGCATATTCGGCCGCGACTCCGGCTTCACGGCGCTTTACACCGCTTATGTCACTTCGGCGCGGTGCCTGATTCCAGAGCACCCGTTCGACCTCGACAAAATTTCGGCCCTGCTCCTGGAAGACAAGCGGGGGAATCCGAGCAATTACTCCTTGGTGGTGGTCTCCGAGGGCGCCGTTTGGGAGCAGCAGCACGTGGGCGATTTCGGGGAAATGGATGCTTACGGGCACCGAAAGAAGGTGGACATCGGGCACGCATTGGCTGAGGAAGTGAAGCGCCGCACGGGGGAAGAGACGATGACCAGCGACCTGACTTACGACCTGCGCAGCGGTGAGCCCGATTCCATCGACCAGTTAGTGGCCATTACGTTTGCCAACATCGCGCTCGATTTGATCCGCGACGGGGTCACCGGCCGGATGGTTGCCGTACAGAACGGGTGTTACACGCACACGCCGTTACCCGCCGCGTCGCTGGGCCCGCGAAAAGTGGATGTGGCCGCGCTCTACAATACAGAACGCTACCGGCCCAATTACAGCCGCAAACTCGCAGCGCCGCTTCTGTTTGGCGGCGCGTGAGCGCGAACGGCGCAGCAGGTCTGCACATTCCCGAGACGAGAGACGCGCCACACAATCCGTGTGGCGTCCGTCACCACAATTTCGTGTGACCCTCATCACTGACCCGGCACCTGCCCGGGGCGAGGCTTGTCACCAACGATGCGGGTATCTGTGTGCACGACGCCCCTAGCCGCCGCCCGAGAGTGGGCCTGCCCATCCCGATGCGAGCCATCGGCGCCTTTTTCGGTTCGGGAGGAAGACCATGGCATCAACACGTGAGCAACGCGGTCCGCGCCTGAGTGTGGAAGAGCTGAAGCTGGCGGCACAGGAGATGCGCGCCCTGGTCATCACCGACATCTTCGCGGCGGGCTCGGGGCACCCGGGCGGGTCGCTCTCCGTCATGGACATCGCGGCAGCTGTATATCTCAGGGTTCTCAACCATGATCCGACATTGCCTTCGTGGCCGGGACGCGACCGCGTCTACTGGTCGGCAGGCCACAAGGCGCCCGCGCTTTACGTGGCACTGGGCCGCGCCGGCTATTTTCCTGTGGAGGATACCGCCACGCTGCGGCAACTGGGGTCGCCGTTTGAAGGTCATCCAAACCGGCTCAAGGTGCCCGGGGTGGAGATTTCCAGCGGGTCGCTGGGCCAGGGACTGAGCGTGGCTGTGGGGAGCGCGCTGGTGGCGAAACGCCGCGGGGAGCCCCATCGCGTGTATTGCATCATGGGCGACGGAGAACAGCAGGAAGGGAGCATCTGGGAAGCGGCCATGGCGGCGGGGCATTACCGGCTCGACAATCTGTGCGGCATCGTGGACCAGAACCGGCTGCAAATCGACGGCTGGGTGCAAGACGTGATGGGAATCGAGCCGATCGGCGCGAAATACGCGACCTTCGGCTGGAGCGTGATCGAGATTGACGGCCACAACCTCGATCAAATTCTGGCGGCGTTCGATGCGGCGGAGAAACAGAAAAACTGTCCGACGATCATCATCGCGCATACGGTGAAAGGCAAAGGCATCTCGTTTATGGAGAACCAGGCGGCGTGGCACGGGGTGG
>JASHRU010000213.1 GCA_030037225.1 Candidatus Acidiferrales bacterium
GGGGCGCGGCTGGTAGCGAAGAACAACGAATTCCGCGGGGAGGCGACCGGAGCGCGCGTCGATGTAGGCATTCACCCCACGAGCGTAGGCCTCAAGCATGGCGCGGCGGGGTGCAGGCATAGCAGCAAGCGCTGCATCGGCAGCCTGAATGAATCCCAGCGTGCGATTCTCGACGTCGTGCTCGACGGCAACAGCTCCGAAGATCTCGGAAAGCTCGCCGGCAGCGGCGCGGCGGAGCAGGTCCATCTGCCAGAGTCGGTCCTGCGCAGTGACAAATCCTTGGGCAAGAAGCAGGTCGTCGAGCGACTGTGCGTGGATGTGAGGTACGCCCAAGGAATCGCGCCCGACCTCTACAGGAGCGCGAAGCCCGGGGACCGAAAGCGTGCCGTCGAGTTGCGGGAGGGTACGGCGGAGTAGCCACCAGCCGGAAAGGGTGAGAAGAGAAACGACCAGAATGGCTGCGGAGAGGACGGCGCGTAGGATGCGGACAGACTTGTGCATGGATTTGCCCGGGGAAATCTAGCCTAGCGCCGCAGCGGGCGCAATCAGGCGGAATAGGCCGGTCGGAGTTTGATTGATGGCTCGCGCGGGCGCCCTGAACCGCCGCAGCGCATGAATTCCGCAGCTGCGGCGGCACAGCGGGGAGTGGCTGTGCCACTAGGGGCTTCCTGCTACACTTTGCGCGAGACGAAGCCGAGTTTCGAATGAGCGCACTGCGACTACTCGCGGTCCTGTTGCTGGTGGCATGCAACGCGTTTTTCGCCGCAACCGAGTTTTCACTGGTGGCGGTGCGGCCATCGCGCATCCGTCAGTTGGTGGAGGAGGGGGACGCGCGAGCGCGCGTGGTGCAGGCGCTGCTGGCGGAAATCTCGCGCGTGGTTTCTGGCGTTCAGGTGGGAATAACCCTCACGAGTCTTTCGCTCGGCTTCTTGGGTGAGGTGACCATCGCCAACGTGCTCGAACAAATGTTAGGCGGACTGGCAGGGACCGGGCAGGTGATTTTGGTCCACGGATTTTCGATGGTGGTCGCCTTCCTGAGCTTGACGTTTCTTCACGTGGTACTGGGCGAATTGGTTCCAAAGACGGTGAGCTTGCAACGCGCCGAGCGCGTTGCGTTACTGGTGGCGCGGCCCTTCAGTCTGTTCTTGGCAACCTTCCGCCCGGCCATCAGCGTGCTGGAAAGCTCTGCAAGGCGAATCAACCGGGCTTTGGGCGCCTCCTCGGTAGCCACTCACGCGCCGGTACACTCGCCGGAAGAACTGCAAATTCTTGTGCAGCAGGCCGGTGAACAAGGTTTGTTCGAACCGGGAGAAGAGACGTTCATTCAGAGGGCGATCGAACTGGGCCGGGTGCAGGTGCGGGAAATCATGGTTCCGCGACGCGACGTGCACGCCCTGCCGGCAGAGGCGACACTGGACGAAGTGCTGCGCATCCTGGCCGTGACGCAGCGTTCGCGGATACCCGTGTATGAGGGAACGCTCGATCATCCCATCGGATTCGTGCATGTGAAGGACATCTTATGGGTGCTGCTCGACCGCCAGCGCAGGGAAGAGGAGGGAGCGGCCATCCCGGAGTTCCATCTGCGGGGAGAGGTGCGGCCGATCCTGATTGTGCCGGAGACGAAGCCGGCGGGAGAACTGCTGACCGAGCTTCGTTCCAAACATACGGGAATCGGAATGGTTGTGGACGAATTCGGAACTATCCTGGGGCTGGTGACACTGGAAGACCTGCTGGAACAGATCGTGGGAGAGATTTACGACGAGTTCGACGTGGTTGAGCGGCCACTTACACTGCCGGATGGAGCCATGGTGGTGGACGGGTCCTTGAAGATGCGGGACATGGAAACGCAGTTTTCCATCGAACTGCCCGAGGACCCTGCCTACGAGACGTTAGGCGGTTTCGTGATGGCGCGTCTGGGATTCATCCCGCGGGGAGGGGAATCGTTCGAGGCGTCCGGGTTTCGATTTACGGTGATGGAGGTGGAAAGACGCAGGGTGGCACGCGTAAAAGTTCAGCGGTTGAGGACGGCACCGAGCAGCGCAGAAGCGAAATGAAGGAGTGATCCGATGTGACCAAGGCGCGGCTAGAGGAGCTCGACGAGCACCTCAACTCCGCGCTGCGCGCCGAGAATCCGGGCGGCGCTGCCCCGATTTACACTGATTTCGAGCAGGCCGGCAGAGCCAAGAATGCCGAAAGGCTCATTGGGGCCGCCGTCGCCATAATTGTGCAAAACCTTGGAAATTTCCTTTCCGCCGACGGTGAGACGGTACTTCCCGTCGGGAATGAACACCTGGGGAATCAATTCCGGCGAAATGTTCGTGATTAGATTGCCGAAGTTGTCCACTTTCAGAACCACGCCCTTCACCTTTCCGTCGCCGGTGCGGGGTTTCGGCAGCGTAAAGCGGACAGGGTCGCTTATTTCCTCGCCAAAACTCATGGGCTGCTGGTTCTTGGCCAGCCACGCGGCGACAGGAGCGAACAAGTCGCGGCCATGGAAGGTGTTGCTCATGGGGCGGAGAAAATAATGTTCCGAAGTGATGTGGCGGACGGTGAAGCTCTCCTGAGTGTCGTAAATCATGGAAAGCACGCCATTGTCGGGTGCGATGAAGAAATGCTGGTCTCCTGTAACCAGGATGGGCCGGCGCGATGTGCCTACGCCGGGGTCCACGACCACGAGGTGGATCGTCTTGGGGGGAAAGTACTTGTAGGACATACCGATGGTGAGGGCGCCGTCCAAAATGTCGCTACCCAGGACGTGGTGGCAGATGTCGACCAAC
>JASHRU010000214.1 GCA_030037225.1 Candidatus Acidiferrales bacterium
ATTTGCGTAGAAGTTGCTGGAAGCGCGGGTCGGAGCGCAGCGAAGTGAAATAGGGGCTGTTGTCTATGGCGGCGAAATCGCGATAGCCCATTTACAATGATCGCCGCATTTCCGCCAGGGCCTTTTCCTTGTCCCCTCGAGCCGCGTAAATTGTGCTCCCCAGGAAAGACATGATGCCGGTGCCGCGCTGCGCCTCCGGCTGCTTGGTCCAGTACGACAGCGCTCGGTCATAATCACCCTTCGCCAGGTAAACCTGCGCCAGGCCGAATTCCGGTGTGGTGGACGTCGGGCTCAGCGTTTTCGCTTGCTCCATGGCGGCGAGGGCCTCATCGAAGCGGCCTTGAAGATAGAGTGCGCGTCCAAGCTCATAATAGGCGCCCGATACAGTGGGCTGCAGCCGGATGGCCTCGCGCGCCGCTTTTTCCGCTTCGACGGCTTCTGGCGGCTGCTCGTAGCCAAGCACCCACGACAGCGTCACCCATCCCTGTACATTCTTCGCATCCAACCGCACCGCCTCGCGCGCTTCCTCGGCTGCCCGAGCGTAATCAAACTCGCCCGCGTAGGTGGTGGAGAGAGAAACGTGCGCATCGGTGAGTTGCGGATCAATGGCCAGGGCGCGCTGCGCGAACTCCTGGGCTCGCTTCAAGTGAGATACATCTGAGTCGACATTGCGATAGTACAAGCCTTCCACGCGGGACATCCCGGCCAATGCCAGAGGATAGTTGGGGTCCGATTCCAACGCCTTTTCGTACTCCTTCCGCGCCGCTTCAAGCTGTGCGGGCGTGTCCCAGTTCCAGGCGAGTGCCTGACCTCGCAAGTAGGCGTCGTACGCCTGCACATTTTCCGTGTATCGCCGGCGCACGGCCTCCTGCTCCTGCGCCGTGAGCCGGAGATTCAACGCATCGGCAATCTTCAGCGCCGTCTCTTCCTGCACGGAGAAAATATCCTTCAGCTCGCGATCAAAGTCGTCCGCCCACAGGTGGAATCCCGTGGAAGTATCGATGAGCTGCGCTGTAATGCGCACGCGGTTCGCCGCCTTCCGCACGCTGCCCTCCAGGATGTAGCGAACGCCCAGCTCCTTGCCGATTTGCTTCACGTCCTCCTGCGTCCCCTTATACCGCGCCACCGAGGTGCGCGAGGCCACTTCGAGATTTTGAATCTTCGAAAGTTTGGTAATGATTTCTTCTGTGGTGCCGTCGCTGAAATACTCGTTGTTCGGGTCTCCGCTCAGGTTCTGGAACGGCAGCACTGCCACCGAAGGTTTCGCCGCCGCAACGCTGGCTGCAGGCTGTGCCGCGTGCCCTTCACGCCAGCGCCATCCAAGATAGCCGCCTAACGCAAGCACCATCACAATGGCGGCAATCGCGACGCCGCCGACGGAAAGCTGTTTGGGGGCCTGCGTTCGAGACACTGCGCTCCCGCCCCCGGAGGAAGCGCCGCGCATCCGCTTCAGCTCTTCGAGCAGCTCCACGGGGGATTGAAATCGCTTGGCCGCGTCCTTCTCGAGCAGCTTGTTGATGATTCTTGCCAGTTCGGGCGGAAGCAGCGGATTCAGGCTGGCCGGGGCAACGGGCCTCCGGTTCAGGATCGCGTCGAACACCGCCGCTGAGGTAACGCCCGAAAACGGCGCGGCTCCCGTGGCCATCTCGTAGAGCACCACACCGAACGAGAACAAATCACTTCGCGCATCGAGCGGCTTTCCCAGCGCCTGCTCCGGCGACATGTACGCCACCGTGCCGACCGCCGTGCCCGGCTTGGTCAGGTCGTCCCCGGCGGGGGCGTCCACCGACACCGTCAGCGGTGAGTCCGGCGCACCGGTCTGTTTGGCCAGACCGAAATCCAATATCTTGGCGTGACCTTCGGTGGTCACGAAAATGTTGGCGGGCTTGATGTCGCGATGCAGTATGCCCTTGGCGTGAGCGGCTTTCAGCCCGCTGGCCACTTGCGCGCCGATATCCAGGAGCGCTTCGGCGGCCATGGGCCGGCCGCCAATCAGGTGTTTGAGAGTCTTGCCGTCCAGGAATTGCATGGCGATAAAGCGCCTGCCCCCGTCCTCGCCAATGTCGTAGATGGTGCAGATGTTCGGATGGTCGAGCGCGGATGCAGCGCGAGCTTCGCGTTCGAAGCGTTCAAGCGCCTGCGGGTCGTGGGCCAGCTCGTCAGGCAGAAATTTAAGCGCCACAAAGCGGTCGAGCCGGGTGTCCTGGGCCTTGTAAACAACACCCATCCCGCCTCCCCCGAGTTTCTCTACGATTCGGTAGTGCGAGACGGTTTGGCCGATGAGTGAGGGCGCACTCGTCAAAGTGCGGCCATGTTAGATTGCAGGCTAAGCGTAGTCAACGACAGGCCGGATCCTCGGTGAATGGTCGGCCGCTCAGAAATACTGGGAAGGCTCTGTCGCCTCCCCGCCGTCGCGTCCCGCTCCGTTCATTCCGTAATTTTCCCCGACGCTTCCATCCACGTCCGCTCGATGGCCACATTCACCGCTCGCTGATACGCCTCTGGCGTCTTATAGACGGGAAAATCCGCCAACCGCTTCGAAAGCTCGACCGCCTTCTTCGTCTCCTCCAGACTTTTTCCCTGCGCCACGGCCGCCTTTACCTGTCCCTGCAGGTCGTTCATAAACGCGATCAGCTTCTCGATCTGCCCCTTCCCCTGCAGCACGTCTCCATGGCCCGGAATTGCCGTCGTCCAATCCAGTTTTCGCACGGATTCGAGCACCTCCACCCAATGCGAAGGATAGGAATCGCGGAAGAAGGGCACGCCCGTCGTCAACAAATCCCCTGTCACCACCACCCGCTCCGCCGGCAGAAACACCACCGCGTCTCCCCGCGTGTGCCCCTTCCCGAAGTTCAGGATTTCGATCACTCGTCCTCCCGGCTTCTGAATCGAGAGGCTGCTCTCGAACGTCAGCGTCCGCGCCGGAATGTGCGTTTGCTGGAGCTCGGCCAAATACGCTTTCTGGTCCGCCGCCTGCGATTCGAGCGCGGCCCGCGCCTGGTCCGTCAACGCGGTGCCGTCGGCGGCCTTGCCGCTCGCCAGCGATGCTTCCATCTTCGCGATTTGCCCCGGCAAGTCGGTGACTGTCTGCTGGATGTACTGCAATTCCTTGCCCGTGATGTCTTCGTCCGTATAACGCTGGGCGATGAATTCCACCTGTGGCCCGTATGCCTCCAGGAATGCTTGGTTGCCCTGCGTGTGGTCAGGATGCCAATGTGTATTCACCACGTACCGCACCGGTTTGTCCGTCACCTTCTTAATCTGCCGGATCAGTTCCCGCGCCCAACTCGGACGCATGCTGGAGTCCACCACCAGCACGTCGTCGCGGTTCACAACCACGGCGCAGTTCCCGAACGCCCCGTTCCGCCCGATCGCCGCATAAACCCCGTCCGCCACCGGGGTCAGGTCCCACGAGGGCGCCTGCGCCCAGGCCAGCCCTGGCAGCAACACGGCCAGCCAAACGCACGCCCAAGAATTCAGCCGAAATGAGCGCATCGCTGTCCCTCCACTCACTTCCATCGCCAACGGACGCCGCACTCTAGCACACGTCGCCGCGTCCGTTCTTGCTCTATCGACATCCTCCGCCACACCGGTCTCGCGTTCCCCGCTCGGTCCCGGCTCCCCCAGTTACTCCTTTTTCCCTTCGTCTCCCGAGCGCGCTCCCGCGCATCAAAGCAAAGTTGTCCGAACGGCAGGCGTGCGACCCGGACAGATCCTTTCGCTGGACCGCTGCCGGGCAGCCGGAAATATCGCTTGTAGGGATCACACCAGCCACGATACAAAAGGAGCACCCTCTCCACCCTGGTGACCTCATGTCTTCACCCGCAATAGCTACGGAGACCCTTCAGCCCCTTTTGGGCCGCCTGCACGACGCGCGCCGTCACTCCGACGCGCTCTTCACCCTCATCGCTCCCGAAGCCCTTTACGACCGCACCATCCCCGAGCGCCACCGTCTGATCTTCTATCTCGGCCACCTGGAAGCCTTCGACTGGAACCTGCTCGCCCGCGGTGCATTCGGTCTCGATGCGCACGATGCGGGCTTCGATCGCCTTTTCGCCTTTGGCATCGATCCCACACACGGCAATCTCCCCTCCGATAGGCCTGCCGATTGGCCGCCAGAAACTGTAGTTCGCCGCTACGTGGAGAGGTGTCGCAGCCGCCTGGATGATGCCTTGCATTCGCACGGATCCAGACACGCCTCTACGCCCGGCCTCGCCGATGGCACCCTGCTCCACGTCGCCATCGAGCACCGCCTCATGCACGCGGAAACCCTGGCCTATCTGCTCCACCAATTGCCCTACGACAAAAAGCGCGGCATCGAGAACGCCGCCCCCGCGTCCGTTCCTCCGTCATCCTTCGCGCAAGAATCCGTGCACATCCCTCGCGGCGTCGCCACTCTCGGCCAGCCCCGCCGCAACGGCGATGCGGTTTCCTCCCATTCCGCAGCCACGCAATTCCCCTTCGGATGGGACAACGAATTCGAAGTCGCCCAGGAAGACGTCCCCGAATTCTCGATCGACGTCTATCCCATCACCAATGCGCGCTATCTCGACTTCGTGCGCGCGGGCGGGTATGACCAGTCCACTCTCTGGCGCCCCGAAGACTGGCAGTGGAAAGAGGAGCGCGGCCTGCGCCATCCCTTCTTCTGGGAGCGCTCCGGCGACGAGTGGTTCTGGCGCGGCATGTTCGCGTCCATCCCGCTCCCTGCCGATTGGCCAGTCTATGTCAGCTACGCGGAGGCTTCCGCCTACGCGCGTTGGGCAGGCAAATCCCTCCCCACGGAAGCGCAATGG
>JASHRU010000215.1 GCA_030037225.1 Candidatus Acidiferrales bacterium
CGTCCCCAGGAATCCCAGCCAACATGGAAGCGGCGGCGAGAGTGATTCTCGTCGCGCATGCGTTCGAGGAACGGAAGGCGAACCTGGCCGCCGTGGGTGTGTCCGGAGAGGACGAGGTCAACGGAGAAATGCGCGGCGGCGGCGACGATGCGCGGGTTGTGGGAGAGAAGAACGACGGGACGGCCGCGAGGAATGCGCTGGAGCGCGCGGGGGAGATTGGGGTTGTACCAGAGGTCGTCCACGCCGGCGATGTGAAGCTGGGCGGCGCCGGCGCGAAGGACGGTGTGGCGATTGCGAAGGACTTCGATGCCGTGGCGGCGCAGGGAGCGCGTGACAAGATCGGCGCCCACGCGGAAATCGTGATTGCCGAGAACGGCATAGACGCCACGGCGGGCGCGAAGACCGCCAAGAAGCTCGCCGGCGGAGTTGGCGAAATTGCGGGAGTAAGAGACGAAGTCGCCGGTGAGGGCGACGACATCGGGCTCGAGCGAGTTGGCGAGCTCGACGGCGGCGAGCAGTGCTTCCGCTGAAAAGTAGAGGCCGTGATGAATGTCGGTGAGATGAACGATGCGGATTCCGTCGAGCTCGCGGCCAAGTCCGGCGATGGGGACGCGGAACTGGTTGACTTCGATGCGGCGGGCTTTCCAGCGTCGCTTGTCAGCGGAGCGGGTGGAGGTGAGGTGCAGGCTGAGATCGTCGGAATCACGGCGTTCAAAGCGATCGAGCCAGCGGCGGAGGGGATGTTCGCGGGACTCGATGAGGACGGGAGAGAAGACGGAGCGGGGGGATGAATGCGTGTCCGCCATGGCGGGCCCGAAAGAACGCAAGACCAACGTAACATCGGGAGGGAGGGGTGTAAAGGAAGAGGGGGGCGTTGCGGCGGACCGATGGGAAGGGACGATGGAAGAGCCTAGGGCCAGTCCCGAAGCTACGGGACCGACCATGGCTGCACGTTAGCGCAGGCAGTGCTCCGAATGCGTGTCGCTACGATTCCAGCAGCCACCACCATGGGCTAAGAGCTGCTCTCGCCGTCCGGACCCGCGATTACGACCATGTAGCCGTCGGGATCGCGAAGCCACATTTCTCTGTGGCTCGGCCGCGGATTGAAGTGAGGCTCTTCTATGATCTGAGCGCGCAATGCGCGAGCCTGTCCGACGACTGCATCAAAGTCGTCCACCTCGAACCAAAGCAGTACGCCGTGTCCGAGCGGCGCTCTGTCCGCGTTCACAAGGTTGGGGTGATCGTGCTCGTCCCAGGCATGGAGTTGAAGAACCAGGCAACCATCACAAAACATCCGATCATACAGGTCGCGATGGCTGTGCTCCGGGAGCGAGTCGAGGCCCAGCAATTGACGATACCAGTCGCTGCTTGCTCGGACATCGCGCACCGCAATCAGAGGCTGGGAATGGACAGGTGTCCGCAGCGGAATCGATTTCATGATCCACTCCTAAAGTTGCTGGCCGCCGTCTATTCGTACGCGATTCGTACGCCTCGCGACCGCCGCCGCGAGTTCCCTCCCGGTAAATTCGCCAGAAACATGAAATCAGAGCACACCGGTGCGCGCAAGGAAATTTGACGCGGCGAAGTAGGGAAGGTAGCCTACGAGGCCGGCCGAAATTCAACGCAAACCCCTGGAGTCGAAGCATGAGAGACGCGAATCGCAAAGAATCGGAAATGACGCGGCGGAATTTTCTTCGCGGGGCATCGCTCGCCGGAGCGGCGCTGGCGGCGAGCGGATGGCCGGCGCGCGGGGCGTGGACGGCGGGGCTGCCGTCGCGGCAGGCGCAGGAAGCGATGGCGGCGCCTCCGCTGGCGGACGCGGGATTCGCCGCGGCGCGGAAAATCGCTGAGGGAATTTACGCGGTAATCTCCGACCCGACGAAGGGAATGGAGGCGCTGTGCAACGGCGGGTTCGTAATCGGCAAAGACGCGGCGATATTGTGGGAGGGCTACGCGTCGCCGAAGGGAGCGGCGTTCCAACTCGACGCGCTGCAGAAGGCTTCGAAGACGCAGGTGATGGCGGCAATCGATTCGCACTACCACTTCGACCATTCGTTCGGAAATGCGCAGTACGCGGCGGCAGGGATTCCGATCTGGGCACACGCGAAGGTGATTCCGCTGATCGTGGAGCGGTACATCTCGATCCAGAACCACGACAAGGCCGCGTTTTTCGCGCCGGCGGAGGAGCACCTGCGCAACGCGATCTCCGAAGCGGACAAGCAGCACGCGGAAGGAGATTTGAACACGCTGAAATTCCTGGCCAACGGAATCGATCACACGGTGGTGGCGCTGCCCAGCCGTTCGCTGGACCCGGCGGAGCTGCCGATGAAAGTGGACCTGGGCGGACGCGAGGTGGTGATCGAAACGTATCCGGGACACACGCCGGGCGATTTAATTCTGCGCGTGCCGGACGCAGATGTGGTGTTCTCGGGCGACCTGATTTTCAATCACAGCTATCCGGTGACCATTGACGCGGACTTGCTGGGCTGGCTGAAGACGCTGGACGTGTTCGGGCGCTATGGGAGGAAAACGGTGTTCGTACCGGGACACGGGGCGGTGTGCGGGCAGGAGGGCGTGGAGCTGGAAAAGAGCGTGTTTGCGGACCTGGCGCAGCACGCGCGGCAGATGGCGCAGATGGGCGTGCCATTGCGCGAGGCGCAGGCGCGCTACGCGGTGCCGGAACAGTACAAGACGCTGGGGCTGTTTGCATGGGGATTCTGCATCGACCGGGCGGTGGCGCAGTTCTATCAGGCAGCGATGGACGGAAAAATCTAGCGGGCTGCCCGGAGGCGCTCTGCCACGCGGGGCACGAGCCGGCAGGCAGGATGCCACGCATGCGCGGATGCGGTATGCTGGTGGAGGAAGGAATCCAGTAGGAGCGCACGATTATGGCCGACGAACTTTGTAATCCCAAGCCAGTCGCGCAGCCGAGCGCCACGCCAGCAAAACCGGACGCGCGAATGGTGAAGTGCGTG
This sequence comes from Candidatus Acidiferrales bacterium, assembly GCA_030037225.1. Taxonomy (GTDB): domain Bacteria; phylum Acidobacteriota; class Terriglobia; order Acidiferrales; family UBA7541; genus JOPF136. Next base: position 2,976 of record JASHRU010000215.1, read on the forward strand.
AAGTTCGGAAAGGAAATGCCGGGGCTCGAGTATGTGCCGTGGAACGGAGAGCTGGGACAACGTGTGTACGACAACGTGTCGGCAGAAGCGTGGAAGATGTGGATCGAGCATTCGAAGATGATCATGAACGAATATCGGCTGAATCCTCTGGATCCGAACTCGCACAAATTGATGGAAGAGCAGATGGAGCAGTTCTTTTTCGGCGAGGGCGCGAAACTGCCGGAAGGATACGTGCCACAGCGGACGAAGGGTTAGGCTGACGCATTTTCCAGGAAGACCCGGGCAGCCGGAGCCCGGCATGCCGCGCATTCAGAATTCCAGCACTCTCAGGCGAGACGAATATGCAAACAGGCGAACGCTCCAGCGGAGTAACGTTTGCCGCGGCCGCGGTGTTTTTGGGCAGCGGGCTGCTGGCGCTGGCGTTCGTGGTGGACGTTCTCTCGCGGGAGTTCATGGGGCAGATGCCGTTTGGGGGTGCCAGCGCCACGGCCACGCGCCTGGGTCTTATTGAGATGGCGGTTTTCGATCTTGGATTCGCGGGCTGGGGAATCGCGACGGGCGCAGGACTGCTGCGGCTCAAAGCATGGGCGCGTGCCAGCATCCTGGTGTTCAGCGGGTTGATGCTGGCGGGCTGCGGCATGGGCAGCGTCGCGATGTTTCTGCTGCCGCTGCGCGGGCGCGAAGTTCCCGGAGGACCTCCGGCGGCGATGGTGCGGGAGGTAGCTATCGCGGTACTGGCGGTTCCCATGCTGATCGCGGTGTGGTGGCTGGTCTATTTCAATCTGGCGACTGTGAAGAAGCAGTTTGAAGAGTATGCGACGACGGGTGAGTACTCTCGCGACGACGGGTCGGCGAAAACACTTTTCCTGAAGCCACACCGGCCGCTGAGCATCACACTGATCGCGCTGATGTACCTGGTGAGTGCGCCGTTTCTCCTGATTGCGCCGTTCACGGACTATCCGCTCGTGCTGTTCGGTTATGTGATTACGGGAAGCGCGGCCCGGGTGCTTTACCTGTTGTACTTGCCGGTGATTGTGTACGCGGGAGTGGGACTGTTGAAATTGAAAGAGCCGGCGCGGCTGGTGGCGATTGCGCTGTCGGTGGTTCATTTCGTGAGCACGCTATGTTTCGCGGCGCTGCCGGGGCTGGAGGAACGGCTGAAGGTGCTGTTCGATCTGCTCCGCGTGGAGCTTCCACCTCCGATGACGGTCTCCAGCCTCGTTGCCTTCACGCGCTTCGCCTGTTGCTTCGGGCTGGCGTTCAGTCTTGTGCTGATCTGGCTGCTGGTAACTCGAAGAACCGTGTTTGTGAAGCCGGTAGCCCAGCCGGCGATGTAGAGAAGAACGAACCCACGGTCAGTCCCGAAGTCCCGAGGCATCGGGACGGGAACGCCGACCGTGGCTACCCGTGCCGCGAGAGAGGGTGCTCTACGGGCAGGCGCGGGCGAAGGTCGAAGCGCAGGCAGGCGTGGGCGGCGCGAAGGGCGGCTTCGACGGCAGCAGGCTGCGGAGCACGCGCGAAGATGAAGCCGAGGTAGCTCGAGCCTTCGGGCCATGCGGCGATGTAGTCGTGCAGGCGCGCGGTGATTTCCACGGATTCGACGTGCGGCACGCGCGCCGCCTCCTCCATGCCGGCGACACCCTCCAGAATTCCACTCGACGGAACGGGAATCATCATCACACCGGAAGCCGCGGACTCGCGTTCGAGCGTGCGCGTTTCCATCCCGAGGGCGTGGCGCACGAGCAGCTCTTCCAGCGGGATATTCTGCGGGCCAAAGCGCAGAGCGCGCGCACAGAGGCCGCCAATGGGCCGGGGCTGGACTTCGAGCACCCACGGGCCGCGCGAATTGACGCGAAACTCGGCATGCATGGGGCCGCGAGTGAGGCCGAGCGCGGCAACGGCGCGGCGCGCGCAGTCTTCGATCGCGGCGAGGGCGCGCGGCGCGAGTCGCGAAGGGGTGACGTAAATCGTTTCCTCGAAATACGGGCCGTCGAGCGGATCGGGCTTGTCGAAAATGGCGAGCGTGCGGAGCGCGCCATCTTCCAGCAGGCCTTCGAGAGCAACCTCGGGGCCGGGCAGAAAGCCTTCGACGAGCAGGCGGTCGAGCGAATCTTCGCGCGTTACCTGAATTTCGGGCGACTCGAGGAGCGCGCGAATGCGGGCCACGGCGGCGCGGAATTCGGCGGGGCTATCGGCGCGCACCACGCCCTGGCTCATCGAGAGCATGAGGGGCTTCACGACACAGGGAAATTGCACGCGCGGGAGGATGAGGCCGAGATCGTCGTCGAGGGCGAACGCGAAGAACTGAGGGACAGGGACGCGCGCGGCGCTTAGACACTCCCGCTGGCGGAGTTTGTTGCGAGCGGTTTCGACGGATTCGGGCGAGTTGTAAGGCAGGGCGAGGGCGCGCGCGGCATGCGCGGCGGCGGCCAGCGGGTGGTCGCCGAGCGCGAGGATCGCGTGCACGGGAGCAAGTGAGGCGGCGCGGGCGATTTCCGCGGCGGAATCCTCAGGGCGTTCGAAATGCAGCGGGAGGGCCGAGTCCCGCCAGGGGTCGTCGAGCTGGTGGCAGCGGTCCGTGCCGAAGACGACCTCGACGCCGAGACCGCGGGCGGCATCGGCAAACGCGCGCGACTGGTAGCCGAGCTTCGAGGTCAGCAAGAGGAGGCGTTTCGGCGGCGGGGCTGCGGCGGTCATTGCGTTTTCAAAGGGTTAGACGAACGATTCGGCACGGCGAACTGCTTCGCGAGCTCTTGCGATGGGGACCAACTGGTCGCCCGCCGGCTCCGCTCAACAATACCAGGGCTCAGTGAGATAGGGCACCGCGGCGCGGGCGACCATCGCGGGCTCGACGGGCGCAGGAGTGTCGCGGCCAGCCGCGGAATGCGCCGCGGCCCAGACCTGCGCGAACAGTTTTTCGCGGCTGCGGCCCATTTTTTCGCCGCGTTCGACGATGGACTGCACTTCGGCCGCGAGCGCGTCCACACGCGGGTCAGGATGGCGCCAGGGATGGACGAGCGCAGCAGGATCGAACGGGCCGGCGATGTCGCGCACGTCGTCGAGATCGAGCAGCAGCGAGCCGGCGGGAATCAGCAGCCGGATGGCGAGCTGAATGGCGGGGACGCTCGGGGCGAGACCTTCTTCGGCAAGCACGCGGAGCAGTTCGCAATAGCCTTCGAGCGTAGTCCAGGGCGTGAACGGCACGAAAGTGGGCTGGAGGGGCAGGCCGCTTTCGCGGCAGCGGCGCACGACGGCAAGAAAATCGGCGCGCGTGTGGCCTTTGTCCAGGCGTTCGAGGATGCGATCGTCCACGGATTCGGCGGCGGTGACTACGAAAGCGCAGCCGGTGTCGCGCAGTGCGGGGAGCAGATCGGCGTGGCGGAGAAGATGCTCGATTTTTATCGTCACGTCGTAGGTGAGCGAAGGAAATTCGCGGTGCAGCGACTGAACGATGGCGAGGGCGTGTCGCGGGCCGTTGAAGAAATCGGGATCACCGAAGGTGATGTGCTGCGCCCCGGCAGCGACCTGCTGGCGGACGTCGGCGAGCACCACATCCTGGCCGACGACGCGAAAGGTGCCGCGATAGACGGGCACGATCGGGCAGTGGCGGCACAGATGTTTGCAGCCGCGGCTCGCTTCCGTGTAGCCGGCGATGCGATGCGAGCCGTCGGGCATGCGCAGGTGAGCGTAGTCCTTCAGCGGCGGCAATCCATCCCGCTGCGGAACGAGAAATTCCAGCCGCACCAGCGAAACTGATGGGATAGCACTTCGAGGGGCGCTGATAGCTCCTCGATCGGAAGGCGAAGGACGGTCAGCGCCGGCATGGCCGGCCGAGAAAGGCGTACAGGCTAAAGCCTGTGCGACCAGAAACTCCTCGAATTCGCCGCCGATTACGCTGTCCACGCCGAGGGTGCGCAAATAGGTCTGGTTCATGGGCGCGTACAGACCGTAGAAACAGATGTGCGCGTGCGGATTCAGTTTCTTCACAGGGTCGAGCAGCATAACGGCGAGCCGCGTGGCGGTGTGCATGGGCACATAGAAGGCGATCAGGCCAGCTTCGCGGACCCAGTCTTCGCGAAAGGCCTCGCGGGAGACGTCGAGGCAGCGCACGTTGGCTCCGGCGCGGCGCAGCCACGCGGCGGGCGAGGCCAGTCCAAAGGGCTGCCGGCCGAGCTCGTAGGTGGAGATGAGCAGGACGTTCACAGCGGCAAGAACAATTATGGCATGCCGCGGAATGCGTCACCAATCGCCGCCCGCAATACATCGAATGGGTGTGCGAGGGATGGGATAGAATGTTGTCTTCTCTCAAGGAGCGCAGTTCACGATGACAAGCGGAAAACGGAACAGTTTTGGCGCGCGAGGCGCACTGCGTTCGGGCGCGCGCGAGTATCAAGTCTTTCGCATCGGCGAGCTGGAGAAGCGCGGGATGGGCCAGCCCTCGCGGCTGCCGTTTTCTCTCAAGGTGCTGCTCGAAAACCTGCTGCGTCAGGAAGACGGCGCGTTTGTCAAGGCGGCGGACATCGAGGCACTCTCGCGCTGGAATCCGGCAAAGGCGGGGCAGCAAAAGGAAGTCAACTTCATGCCGGCGCGCGTGCTGATGCAGGATTTCACCGGCGTGCCAGCGGTGGTGGACCTGGCGGCAATGCGTGACGCGATGCGGGCAATGGGCGGCGACCCGAAGAAAATCAATCCGCTGCTGCCGGTGGACCTGGTGATTGACCACTCCGTGCAGGTGGATCAGTTCGGAACCAACCAATCGTACCTGCTGAACACGGAGATCGAATTCCAGCGCAATCGCGAACGCTACGTGTTTCTGCGCTGGGGGCAGAAATCGTTCCGCGATTTCCGCGTGGTGCCGCCGGGAACGGGCATCTGCCATCAGGTGAACCTGGAATACCTCGGCCGCACTGTATTTACGCGCGAGGCGGAAGGCGCCACGTTTGCGTTTCCCGATTCGCTGGTAGGCACGGACTCGCACACGACGATGATCAATGCGATCGGCGTGTTCGGATGGGGCGTGGGCGGAATCGAAGCGGAGGCGGCGATGCTGGGCCAGCCGCTCTCCATGCTGATTCCCGACGTGGTGGGATTCAAATTCCACGGGCGGCTGCCGGAAGGAGCGACGGCCACGGACCTGGTGCTGACCGCAACGCAGATGCTGCGCAAAAAGGGCGTGGTGGGAAAATTCGTCGAATATTACGGCACCGGGCTTTCGAGCCTTTCCGTGCCCGACCGCGCGGTGCTTTCGAATATGTCGCCGGAATACGGCGCGACGATGGGATTTTTCCCGGTGGACGCGGAAACGCTGGCCTACCTGCGTTTCTCGGGCCGCGAAGAAGAGCACGTGAAACTGGTGGAGGCTTACACGAAGGAGCAGGGACTGTTCCGAACGGACTCGACGCCGGATCCGGTTTTTACAGACACCCTCGAACTGGATCTGGCGACCGTGGAACCCACGCTGGCGGGCCCCAAGCGGCCGCAGGACCGCGTGCCGTTGCGGGACGCGAAGCCGTCGTTCCTGAAGTCGCTCGAAGGGACTCCGGCGAAGCATGCTCAGGTAAAATCGAACGGAGATCTCTACGAACTGGGCCACGGGTCGGTAGTGATCGCGGCGATCACGAGCTGCACAAACACGTCGAATCCGTCGTTGATGATCGGCGCGGGTCTGCTGGCGAAAAAAGCGGTCGAGCGAGGGCTGAAAGCGAAACCCTGGGTGAAAACGAGCCTGGCGCCGGGCTCGAAGGTAGTGACGGATTATTTGGAAGCGGCCGGTCTGACGAAATACCTGGACGCGCTGCGATTCAACCTGGTGGCGTACGGGTGCACCACCTGTATCGGCAACAGCGGGCCGCTGCCGGAGCCGGTGGCCGCGGCAATCAAAGACAACTCGCTGGTGGCTGTATCGGTGCTCAGTGGGAACCGTAATTTCGAAGGGCGAATCAATCCGCTGGTGCGGGCGAATTATCTGGCTTCGCCGCCGCTGGTGGTGGCCTATGCGCTCGCGGGGCGGATGGATTTCGATATGGCCACGGAGCCGTTGGGGAAGGACTCTAAGGGCCAGCCGGTGTACCTGCGCGAGATCTGGCCATCGCCGGCGGAAATCGAGCAATCGGTGCGCGCCGCGGTGACGACGGGAATGTTCCGCAAGGAATACGGAGACGTGTTCTCCGGAACGGAGGAATGGCGCAAGGTGCCGGTGTCGGAGGGCGAGTTGTACGGGTGGGAGGCGGCATCGACGTACATCCAGAATCCGCCGTATTTCGACGCCATGCCGCGCACGCCCGGCACGATTCAGGATGTGCGCGGGGCGCGCGTGCTGGCCGTGCTAGGCGATAGCGTGACCACCGACCACATATCGCCCGCCGGGAGCATCGCTCCGGATTCACCGGCGGGAAAATATCTGATCGGGCTGGGCGTGAAGCCGGGGGATTTCAATTCGTACGGAGCGCGGCGTGGGAACCATCAGGTGATGATGCGGGGGACGTTTGCAAACATCCGGCTGAAAAATTTCATGGTGCCGGGAGTCGAGGGATGGTGGACGGTGCATATGCCGTCGGGCGAGAAGATGACGATTTACGACGCGGCGATGCGCTACCAGCAGGAAAAGACGCCGCTCGTGGTGATCGGCGGGAAAGAATATGGCTCCGGGTCGTCGCGCGACTGGGCGGCGAAGGGCACGCTGCTGCTGGGCGTACGCGCGGTGCTGACGGAGAGCTTCGAACGCATCCACCGGTCGAATCTGGTGGGCATGGGCGTGCTGCCGCTGGAGTTTTTGCCGGGAGAGAACCGCGAATCACACGGATTGACGGGCACAGAGTCCTTCGATGTCACCGGCTTGGCGGATGGGCTTACGCCGCGAAAGAAAGTGACCGTGCGCGTCGCGGGCGCGGGCGGCGCGCAGAAATCATTCCCGGCCGTTGCGCGCATCGATACGCCCGAAGAGGTGGAGTATTACCGCAACGGCGGCATCCTGCCGTTTGTTCTGCGCAAAATGCTGTAGACGCAGCGAGCGGGACCGGGAATCCAGACATCCGTCTTAGCTTGACACCATCCGTCCTATCAATCTAGAATAATCATCTAGATTGTACGCTGGAGGGAGGAGAGATTGCCATGCGCACGGTAGGACTGTTCGAGGCCAAGCAAAAGCTCTCCGAACTTGTGGAACGCGCCGAGGAAGGCGAACGAGTCGGTATCACCCGGCGTGGCAAATTGGCGGCGGTGATCGGACCGGCCCGGGCGGACACGGACTTGAACGAGGTGTTCGAGGAAATCGATCAGATCCGGCGGAGGTCACGCCGCGGCCGCCGGGTCAGCATCCGGCAGCTCATCGAAGAGGGCAGATCGTGACGCGGTTCGTGCTGGACGCTTCGGTGTCGCTGGGCTGGTTCCTGGACGATCCCGTTGCGCCCTATGCGGTTCAGGTGAAGCGCGCAATGCTGGCCGGTGCACGCGCCGTGGTGCCTGCGTTATGGCAGCTCGAGATGGCCAATGGGTTCACGGTTGCAGAGAGGCGGGGGATCCTCAGCGTCGCAGACACGGACCGGTGTCTCGAACGCCTGGAAGAGCTGCAGAGCGGGGCCATCGAAAGCGAGACGGACTTCATTCCATTTCAGGAAGCTTTCCGGGCGGCACGGGCCTTTCGTCTTTCGGCTTATGATGCGGTTTACCTGGAGTTGGCGAGGCAAAGGGGCCTGCCCCTGGCGACACTTGACGATGCGCTGCGAAAGGCCGCGGTGAGGGCAGGGGTGGCTGGCTTCCGCTAACGGCGGTCGAGGGCAGGATGGCGAACGTCGCGGCCCGCGACCATGAAGATGACATCTTCGGCGATGTTGGTGGCGTGGTCGGCGATGCGTTCGAGATTTTTCGCCACCAGAATCAATTCGAACGCCGGAAACACGACCGCAGAATTTTCCATCATATACGTAAGCAGCTCGCGGAAGATCTGGTTGCGGAGCGAATCCACGACGTCGTCGCGGGCGAGCACGTTGCGGGCGAGCTCCACGTCGCGGCGGACAAGCGAATTCAGGCTGTCGCGGACCATTTCCTCGGCGATTTCGCTCATGCGGGGCAAATCCACATAGGGCTTGACGCGCGGGTGGCGCAGGATGCGGAGCGCGGACTGGGCGATATTGACGGCCTGGTCGCCGATGCGTTCCAGATCCCCGTTGATGCGCGAGACGGCGATGGCGAAGCGCAGGTCGCCCGCCATGATTTGCTGCGTGGCGAGAAGTTTTACGACGCGCTCGTCCACTTCAATCTGCATCTCGTTGATGGCGGGCTCTTCCTCGATCACGCGGTTGGCCATGTCTTTCTCGCCGTCGAGGACGGCCTGCACGGCCTGATGAACGGCGCGCTCGGCGAGCGAGCCCATCCAGACGAGGCGGTCCTTGAGTTCCTCGAGTTCCTTTTCAAAATGACGTTCCATTTAGGAGGACCTCCTCATCCGAACCGGCCAGTGATGTACGCCTCTGTCCGGGGATCGGAGGGCGTGGTGAACAACTGCTCGGTGGTCTGAAATTCCACCAGATGACCTTCGAGCATGAAGGCGGTGAGGTCGCTGGAGCGCGCGGCCTGCTGCATATTGTGGGTGACGATGACCATGGTGCAAATTTCTTTCAGGCCGAAAAGCAGCTCCTCGATCTTTGCGGTGGAGATGGGATCGAGGGCGGAGCAGGGCTCGTCGAGCAGGAGCACTTCCGGATCGACGGCGAGGGCGCGGGCGATGCACAGGCGCTGCTGCTGGCCGCCGGAAAGGGCGTAGGCGGATTTGTGGAGCGCGTCCTTGACCTCGTCCCAGAGAGCGGCGCGGCGAAGGCTCTTCTCGACGGCTTCGGAAATCGAGCCTTTGTAGCCATTCACGCGCAAGCCGTAGGCGATGTTGTCGAAGATGGATTTGGGAAACGGATTGGGCCGTTGGAAGACCATGCCCACGCGGCGGCGGAGGCGGGTGACGTCCTGGTCGAGCACGCTTTCGCCGTCGAGGAGGATCTGGCCTTCCAGGCGCGAGGTCTTGACGGTTTCGTGCATACGATTGAGGGTGCGCAGGAGCGTGGATTTTCCGCAGCCGGAGGGGCCAATCAGCGCGGTGACGCGATTGATGGGGACAGTCAGCGAGATATCGAAGAGCGCATGCTTGGGGCCATAGAAGAAATTGAGATTGCGGACCTCGAGGCGCGGCTTGAGGCCGGCGAGAGGATCGGTTTTGGCGGCGGAGCCCGCGGCGGGCGCAGGTTTTCGCGCGGCTCCCAGCGCTGCGTTCATGGGCACCTCCACGGCATCACCTCGGCGCCGAGATTCCGCGTGAGAGCACCGCACGCGCGATGATATTTGTGAGCAGCACCATTCCCAGCAGCACCAATCCGGCAGCCCAAGCCTGGCGTTGCCAATCATCATACGGCGAAATCCCGTAGGTAAAGACCATTACCGGCAGCGAAGCGGTGGGCTGGTTCCAGCCCGGGCTCCAGTAGCGGTTATTGAGCGCCGTGAAGAGAAGCGGTGCGGTCTCGCCGGCCACGCGCGCAAGAGCCAGCAGGATGGCCGTCAAGATTCCGCGATAGGCCGCGGGCACCACAACGCTGACGATGGTCCGCCATTTGCTGGCGCCGAGCGCCATGGCGCCCTCGCGCAGGGTGACCGGGACACTGCGCAGGAATTGCTCGGTGCTCCGCAGCGTGATGGGAATCATCATGACGCCGAGGGCAAAACCACCGGCGAGGGTCGAGAAATGCTTCATACGGATGACGATCAGGCTGTAGGTGAACAGACCGATGACGATCGAGGGCACACCATTGAGCAGGTCCGCGGTGTACTGGATGATGAACGCGCTCAGCCGGCCTCCGAACTCGGCCATATAGATGCCGCCGACAACGCCGATGGGTATTCCGACGAGCGAGGCGAGAAAGAGAAGTTTTATGCTGCCCACGATCGCGTTGGCCATCCCGCCGCCGGTTTCGCCCACCGGTTTGGGGAGCTGAGTGAAAAAGTTGAGGTCGATATCGGAACCGCCCTTCCAAACCAGAGAGCCGAGGATGAAAAAGAGGACTCCTACGACGAGTAGGGCGCACAGCGCGGTGGCTCCCAGCCAAGCGTAGCTGATGACCTTGCGAAACCGGCGATGTCCTGCACCCGCCCAGCCGCTCATGCCGCGCCTCCACGACGCGAAGTGAACAGGATGAGCAGGCGCGCCAAGCCGTTCAGGATGAAGGTGACGAGAAAGAGCACGAGACCGAGCTCGATGAGCGACTGCACATACATATCGCCGGTGGCCTCGGTAAATTCGTTGGCGATGACCGCCGCGATGGAGTAGCCGGGAGCCAGCAGCGAGGTGCGAATTTCGGGAACGTTGCCGACGACCATGGTGACGGCCATGGTTTCGCCGAGGGCACGGGCCATGGCCAGGAATACCGAGCCGAGCACGCCCGGAAGCGCGAAAGGCACCACGACCTTCCAGGTGGATTCCCAGCGGGTGGAACCCAAAGCGAGCGCGGCCTCGCGCTGGTCGGTGGGAACGGCGAGCAAGACCTCGCGAGAGACGCTGACGATGAAAGGCACAATCATGATGGCCAGAACGAGGCCGGCGGCGAGGAAGCTGACCCCATAGCACGGCCCTTTGAAAAGAAAACCGATCTCGGGAACGGCGCCTAGGGTGTGCATCAGCGGCGGAGCAAGGGTGGTGCGCACAAAGGGAACGACCACGAAGATTCCCAACAGGCCGTAGATGACGCTGGGGACGGCGGCGAGCAGCTCGATGACAAAAGTGAGCGCATCGGAAATCTTGGCAGGGGCCAGCTCAGCGAGGAATATGGCGGCGCCGAGTCCTAGAGGCACGCCGATCACCAGGGAGAGCGCGGAGGTGACCAACGTGCCGTAGACGAACGGAGCCGCGCCGAAAATTTCGTTGACCGGGTCCCAGTCCCGCCCGGTAAAGAATGACAAGCCAAACTTGGCGCGCGGGAGCGCGGAGTTGTCCCACAGAATGATGACGAGCAGCGTAGCAATGAGAAGGATGCTGGCTGCGGCCACAAACGTGATGACATGGGCGACCTGGTCCCCCTGAATCAGGCGCTTAGGGAATGAGCGCGAGGCCGGGACCGGCCCCGCGCTCATTCCCGTACTGGAAAGTGTGGCCAATTGGGGATTTCAGTGAATTTTGGCGATGGCTTTTTGCTCCTGCTTCACAACATCCGTGGGCAGGGGGGCATAGCCCAAATCTTTTGTGAAACTCTGGCCGTCAACGAGCATCCATTTGAGAAAGTCCTTGATGGCATCGCGCTTTGCCGCGTCGCTGATTGTAGTCGGAATCAGGAGCCAGGTAAAACTCGATATGGGATAAGAGGACTTGCCGGGCGCATCGGTGATGGAAACGCGGAAGTCCTCGGGCATTCCCTTGGCGGTGCCCGAGGCGGCCGCGGTGGTGGTGTTGAGGTCGGCCTTGATGAACTGGCCGTCGTGATTCTGGACTTTGCCATAGGAAAGATTGTTCTGGAGTGCGTAAATGAGCTCGACGTAGCCGATAGAACCGGGAGTTTGCTTGACCAGACCCGAAACGCCCTCATTGCCCTTGCCACCGAGCCCCACCGGCCACTTGACGGACACGTCGCGGCCCACCTGGGTTTGCCAATCCTTGCTGGCCTTGCAGAGGAAGTCGACGAAGATATAGGTAGTGCCGCTGCCGTCGGCGCGGTGCACCACGATGATATCGTCGGCCGGGAGCTTGACCCCGGGGTTGGCCTTGGTAATTTCAGGGTCATTCCACTTCGTGATTTTGCCGAGATAAATGCCGGCGAGTGCGGCCTGCGTGAAGTTCAGCTCCCCGCTCACGCCGGGAATGTTGTAAATGGGAACCACGCTGCCCAGAACTGTGGGAAAGTGCAGAACGCCCCCTTTGACCTGCGACACCTGCTCGTCCTTCATGGGCCCATCGGAGGCGCCGAAGTCTACGGTGCCGGCGATAACCTGACGGATGCCGGCGCCGGAGCCGAGAGACTGGTAATTGATCTGAATGTTGGGATGCTTCTGTTTGTACACGTCGAACCACTTGGAATAGATGGGGTTGGGGAACGTGGCGCCCGCGCCGTTCAACAGGATGGCTCCCGATTGCGCGGCTGCAGCCAGCGCCACGGCCAGGCAGAGCGCTCCGACCGACATGACTCTCCTCATGGGTTTAATGACCCTCCTCCGGCGGCGATATTGGCGGGAGATTGTTACGGCTCTGTTACAACGTGGGGAAATTGGCGTGAACAGGGAAATTGAGCCTGCGGACCGCGCTGCGCAGGGTGCCATTTCGCCACCGAAGACGTACGAACGACTTGCTTTGAATTCCGCTGCGCCGCTATGATGGACAAATAATGGCAACCTGGAACGTCTAAAGCGACTCTTATTTATTAGGGGATCCGGGAAGCAAATTGAGTCCCGCGATGCGAATTCCAGCGCCACAACAGCCGAGTCCGGTGATGAGAATGCGGACGCGGCAGGCTGCGTCTTTAGTCGCCCTGGTCTTTGTGGTGCTCGGTGCTACGTGGGCGAAGGCTTCCCGCTACAGCGAGCAGGCCTTTCCCTCTCCACACTTCTCGACATCGGTGAAGATTGCGCAAGCGCCTTTCCATAATGGCTTGGGTGATGAACCACAGGCTCTGATTAGCGCGGGCGCCAAGCTCCCGGAGCCAGATTGGCACGGATATGCCTGGTTCCCCGATTAGCTTCAGATGAAGGGCGCAAACCCTCTTCCCTTTCAGGCGTTACGCGCGCCTCCGCTCCCGCTATAGCCGCTCCGCTCCGGGGGCCGGCCCG
>JASHRU010000216.1 GCA_030037225.1 Candidatus Acidiferrales bacterium
AACATGCCGCTGCCCGGGGAGATCGCGAATTGCCGGCCCTATTTGGAAGCAGAACTGGAACACTTCCGACCGCGAGCGATGCTGGCGCTGGGAAAGATAGCGTTTGATGGCTGTTTGAAATTGCTGCGTAGCCGGAGCGAGCTATCCGGCGGAACGCGATACGTCTTCCGCCACGGGGCGAGCTATTTGTTGACCACTCCAGCGGGGAAACGCGTGTTTCGCCTCTTTGCCGCGTATCATCCCAGCCAGCAGAATACGCAGACTGGCCGTGTGAATCCCGCCATGTATCGCCACGTGCTGCGAAAGATTCGCCGCTTCCTCAGAACGTAAGCCGCAGCGCAAGCTGAAGGATTCGCTCGGAGCGGGCACCCGTCAAAAACCCTGAGGAAGTACTGGGAGCGCTGAGCAATGTGTCCGTAATCTGACCGAACGTGGAGCTGAGCAGATCCGTATCCGGACTGGCGAACTGCGGGTGATTGAGCAGGTTGAACGCTTCCGCACGGAATTCCAGCTTCACGCTCTCGGTGATCGCTGTCGTCTTGGCCAACGCCATGTCGAGATTCGTTTGGTGCGGTCCATAGAAGAAGTTCCTAGGCAACCCATAGGGGGGGACCCCGGTCGTGGGCGCGTCGGGCGGGCTGGTAAACGTGTTAGGATTAAAGTAGTAATTTCCCGTGGAGTTAATTCCCGTCACGGGGTTGAGGAAAGTGGAAGGGTTCTTAGGGTTCAGAATCTTAAGGCTGCTGAATCCGGTGTTGAACACGGCGTTCGCCAGATATCCATCGCCGGCCCCCGAGGGTCCCAGGTCGGCGTTATTGTCCGGAAGTTGTCCGTTCACAGTGAGCGGGAACCCGGTACGCCAGGTCAGAATGGGATAGAGGCTCCAGCCGGTGGTCAATCGCTTTGGCCCGTCGCTCCACATGCGGTCGAAGGGCAGGTCCCAGCCACCGCTAAAGACAAGGCGATGCGCGAGATCGAAATCGGAAGGGCCACGAAGTGCGCCATAGTTGTACGCGGGAACATCGGAACTCCGCTGGCGGAATCCGGAAGAGTTGTCGATGCTGCGGCCGTAGGTGTACGCCAGCGTGAAGTACGTGGTTCCGATGTAGCGATTGTCGCCTAGCCGTTTGGTCAGTGACGCTTCCAAGCCGTTGTAGCTTGCAAAGCCGACATTGGCAAACTCGGTCTGAGCGGCAAACGGACAAACGGCAGGGCCGCCGTTTGCTGCGCAAAAAGCCTGGATTTCGGCGTTCGGCTGCGGGGTGAGGTTCAGAACGCGAGTCGGGTTTACGGTAGCCGCCGTCGTTCCAGGGAGGAAGGGATTGATGTCCACCAGCCCTGTGAGACCCTTCGAACTGCTCCCGACATAGTTCAACTCAAGTGTGAGATTCTTCACCAGTTCATGCTGAACGCTCAAATTATACTGGTAGATGTAGGGAGTGTAGAGGTGTGTCTCTATGGGAAGGACGTCGTCGCCGGGGTCGCCATTAGCCCAGGGAAGGAATCCCGCAGTCACAAAGTCCAGGCTGGAGGTGGGTGCCTTCGACGGGAATGGACTGCCGCCGGGGAATGCGGCCCACGGATTGCTCAAAAATGTGAAGGGAGCGGTAACGGCAGGGCAGGCCGGTAACCCGTCGGCAGTGCATCCGGGCTCCCCGACGGGGGTAAAGGGTCCGTTCGGGCCGCCGAAAGGATCAAATTCTTCACTGTAGAACGGCGGCGCGCCATTGAACTGGAGGTTGTCTTCGCCCTTCAGGATGTCGTAGAAAATGCCGAAGCCTCCGCGAACGCTTGTCTTGCCGTTCTTCCAGGGGTCCCAGGCAAAGCCGATTCGGGGAGCAAAATTGGTTTTGTCGGGGAAATTCGCGCCGCTCGGAGCGCCCTTATCGCCGGGGAAGACCAAGTCCACGGGCGCATTGGGGAATCGCGTGGACTGGTCTCCCGGAACTATCGAAAAGGTCCTTCCCGCAGTGTCCGTTTTCGGCTCGCTGTACTCGTAACGTATTCCCAGGGTCAGCGTGAAATTGCTTCTTACGCGCCACTCGTCCTGGAAGAAAGCATAGGGGGACTTGCTGCGCAGGTTGTTCGCCGCATTCGGTCCCTCGAACAAGTAATTCGGAATCCCAAGGAGGAAATCGGCATAGCTGTTGCCGGTGCCAATTCCGCCAGCTGCGTACGGTCCAACAAAATCGAACTGGCCGTTCCCGTAGAAATCATAAAGGATATTGGATTGGTAGAAGCTGAGACCGGCGCCGAACTTCCAGGTGTTACGTCCCTGAATCCAACTTAACGTATCCGTATAGCTATAGGCATTGCTGACCTCAAATCTCGGTCCGTTGTTGCTGAATCCGGTGGTGAGTCCAGTGTCGAAAGCGAGGCCGGATGGGCCGGTGGGAAGGTCCGGGGTGACCCCGAACCCGAACGTGTCGGGCGCGGGAAGCGAGACCGCGGGCAAATCGCCTTCGAGATTGTGGCGTTGCGCGGAGAATCGGAATTCATTCAGAACGTGTGAAGTAAAGTTCCGCGTGTAAGCTATGCTGCCATAATAGTTACTTGTGTGATAGTCAGAGGGATATCCGACAACATTGGCGCCGTTGAGGCCGAACGGGACGTAGACCGGCTCGCGTTTTCCGCCGAGGGTGGCCGAAAGGCTGTCCTTTGGGTCGATGACGAAATCCATCCTTCCCGTTACATCGTTGAAGTTATCTACGCTTCCGCCCGACGGGTAGAGGTAGCCGGTTGGCGAGGTGGGAATTAACCCGGCAGCGATGAGTTTGGAGGAGACGGAGTTGAACGTCGTCGGATTAATGACCGCGCATGCGGCCGCGGCTGCATTCCCTTGAAAATAAGGATTGTTTTGCAGAAATGCGGCGACATTAGGGTCTGCATTGGGGCAGGCGTCACCGGCTTGGTAGCCGCCGGGGACCTGGGAGAAATCCCCATTGAGCTGAGCGGGGGTGAAGGTGGGTGTCTCGGGTTCAACGATGGTTTCCGTCTGGCGCTGTCCCTGATAGGCCACAAAGAAAAAGAAGCGATCCTTGCCGTTGATGAGATGGGGAATCGTGATCGGGCCGCCGATTGTGGCGCCATACTGGTTGCGATGGAGGTTGTCCCTCGGCAAACCGTCGAGATTGTTGAAGAAGGTGTTGGCGTCGAAATCGGTAGTGCGGACGAACTCAAACAGGCTGCCATGAATTTTATTGGTGCCGGATTTGGTCACCACGCTGATTACGCCGGCGCCATTCCGCCCGTATTCAGCGGTGTAATTGCTGGTGAGGATGCGGAATTCGGCGACCGAATCCGGATTGGGATTGTAAACCACCGCGTTCCCCAGAATGTCGTTGTTGACGCCGCCATCCAGCAGAAAGGTGATCGAGTCGGGGCGCCCACCCCCCACGCTGAAGGTTCCGGCAGCCCGTGGGTCGAGGTAATCCTGATTTACTTCCGTCACGCCCGGTTGGAGCAAGGCCAGGTCGAGTGTGTTCCGTCCGTCCAAGGGCAAGTTTACGAGGGCCCGGCTGGTGACCGACTCGCCGATCGTCGGATTGATGGTTTCGACGTTTGGAGCTTGAGCCGACACCTCAATGGCTTCCGAACGCGTGCCAACTTCCAGCTTGGCATCGAACCGCAGCGACTGGTTGATCTCCAAATTCTGATGTTCGAAGACTTGCTTGCGGAATCCGGTCATCTCGATGGCCACGGAATAGGTGCCGATCGGGAGGGAAAGAACTTCAAAGAAGCCGTCTTTGCCCGTAGTCGCCGTCGCGGCGACGTGGGTGGCTTCATTGGTCACGGTGACCTTCGCCCCCGGAATCAGCGCGCCCGCGCGGTCGGTTACGAGACCCACAATGCGGCCCGTAGCTTCCTGGGCCCAGGCTGAAGCGGCCACGCACGCGACAAGAGCCGCTAAGAGGAAATAGCGAATGACAGTCCGGATTCGCCCCACACCCCACCTCCCGATTGACTTGAACGGCCCCCGGAAACGGCCAGCACTGGTGAGAATTTCCGACTTCAACTCAAACCACGCGCAAAACCGTCCCCGGCGCCCTATCGGGTGATAACCGACAGCCCCCCACACCCGATGCGGGCTTATGGATGCGCATCATACGCCTCACACGGACGCGTTACAACGGAATTGCATGCAAGGCAGATTCCAGGATGCGGCTTCCGGGGGCGACGTCGCGGGAATCAATTCCGCCTGTTGGAAGGCGCGGCCACCTTCCAAGTGTTCCCTGCCCGGAGCAGCGATCTCATGAGGTTCAACGCGGAGTCACCGAAAGATGCCCGGGTCGGATTTGGGCGTTGCCTGCGGCAGTTCCACTGAGCGTCGTTTGCTGCCGACAGGCGAGCGGTCTACTGGGTGTACCAGATGGCGCGTGGCATCCCTGGCGTATGGGGTTGGGGAGATCATGTATCTTCCGACTTGCGTAGGAATCTCTCGATTTTTGAATCGAATCATTCGAGATTTTGCTTTGTCACATCCCTGCCTTCAATTCATCCGCCGAAGAAAAGTTTCGTAAGCTCGCAAGCGCAGATCACACTTACGATTCGTGCAGTTCTGCACGGAGCAGTCTCGCCTTGCCTGGCTCGAAAAGGGAGTCTGCTACAATGCAGCCTCGCTGAGGCGTGGGACGGGGTTCCCGCTTGTCTTCTCTGGGCCCGGCGGAGGAGGTTCCTGTGTTCGGCCGAAAACTGTCTGTCGGGAATGACCTGTACGAGAAGCTGAAGCAGTGCTCGGAATCCGCCGGCTACGCCACGGCCGAGGAATTTGCTCTCCATACGCTTGAGAAGGAAGTCGATCGCATTCTGACCGGCGGCGAAAGCCCCGGCCGGGCCGATGACGAAAGTGCCGAGAAAATCCACGAAGGCCCAGGCTATATTGACTGAGCACGCCTATGCGGCGACATCCGGACGCGGCAGCCCGCGGGGGACGAGGGCTCAGTCGGTCGAAACCAGATTGGATTGGGATGGCGTCTAGTGAGCCTGGTCAACTCAGCGTTCGATTTTGTCTTCGAACCCCTTACGGATCGTCCGCCTATCTTCGTCCTGCTTGTCTTTGCCATTGCCACAGCATTGGTACTGCTGCTGAGTTACCGGTTTCTCTCGAACGAGCGCGCTCTCCGGGGCGTCAAGAATCTGCTCCAGGCCCATCTCCT
>JASHRU010000217.1 GCA_030037225.1 Candidatus Acidiferrales bacterium
AAGCCGTAAAACTCGATGGGCTGAGCGTAATCGCCGTCGTGCGCGCGAGGGCAACGCTGGGCAATCCCTACTCCAACCCGCTCCCGGCGCGCGCCGTGATGATCGTGGATTCGCGTGCAACGGCTGAGCAGCGCGGGGCGCTCGTTCGGTTCGCGCAGGCGCAGGCCGGGCCCCTGCTCGCCACAGTCGTCGCCGTGGAATCCAGCCCCATCACCTTCGAACTGGGCGCGCAGCACGGAACTGTGAGTGTCACTGCCAACACCGTGAAGATTTCCACCCGGCCCGTGATGTCCAGCGACGAGATTTGCCACAACGAAGACGTCTTCTATCCCCCGCTCGCGGCGCATCTGACCCATGCGATGCCCGCCGTGACGCTCCAGGGCAGCTACCAGGGCGATCATTTGGGCAAGACGTGGAATGATGCTGGACGGCGCGGCGCGTTCGTCGGACACTTCGCGGCGTAGAATTTCCGTCGCACCGCAGATCGTTCGCATACACAGAGAAACGAGGGCGGACCTGCCTGTGCGCCCCGCTGTCTGTGACGCAAACCACGGGGAGGCGGCCTCGACGATGAACCGCGATCGACGCACGATCTTTGCGCGTGCTGCAATCTGCATCGCCGCGCTCGCCTGCATCGCGCGGCTCGCGCTCGCCGAGCAGGCCTATAGCCTGGTTTCGAGCGCCGGCGCGCCTCCCGCTGAGCTGCCGGCTGCTTTGCGCGACGTGGTCGCCACCGATGCACTCGAGGTAAAGGGCTCGAGCGGCGTGCTGTGCGACCTCTGGCTCCGCAAAGAAGTGCCCGTGGCCGCCTCGGCCTCGCAGGAACTCGGCGTCACGTTCGGACAGATCTCCGAGGGCACGCTCATCGGTGTAATGCGCGTCGGCACAGACACGACCGACTATCGAAATCAGAAAGTAAAGGCGGGTCTATACACCCTGCGCTACGCGTGGGCTCCCGTAGACGGCAATCACACCGGCATCGCCCCTCAGCGCGATTTCGCGCTCCTCTCGCCGGTCGCGGAGGACTCAGATCCGGCCACAATCACGCGCGACGAGGCTTTGAAGCGCAGCGCCAAGACCACAGGGACGAAGCATCCGAGTGTCTGGAGTTTGTGGCCCGGAGATGATTCGGCGAGCGCGCCGGCGTTGAAGTTTCAGGACGATTCGGAATCTTGGCTGCTGACCTTCCGGCTGGCGCTGGCGGGTGGCGCGAAACTTTCCGTGGGAATGGTCGTCTTTGGCCACGCGCCCGAAGCCTAGAGCCCTCTGCCGATTTTCGTCCCGGTCCTGAATCCCGAGACTTCGGGATCGGAATTGGGGATTCGTTTTTCGTTCCGAAGTTCTTTGCGTTTGGTTCTTCATGTTTCGAACCTGCCTGCCGGCAGGCAGGATTCGTTTTTCGGTTCCTATGTTCACCTGCCCCGAGTGCGAGTACGAGATCAACGCGGCAAGCGAGCTCTGCCCCCATTGCGGCGCGGATCTCACGCCCCGTCCGGCCGAGCCCGATGCCAAGCCAATGTCGTTCCGCAAGCGGCTGCTCGTCCTGCTGCTCTTCGCTGCTCTCATCGCCTCCGTGTGGGCCTTCCTGCTCTATATCGTTCCGGACCGCCGCGCCGCCAGCCAGGCGCAGGCGGAGTCGCAGGCGGTCTCTTCGCTGCGCGAAATCGCCCAGCAGCTCGCCGCTTACGCCGAGGCCTCGGACGGGCAGTATCCCGCATCGCTCGAGGCGCTGGGCGATAAGGAACTGTCCCCGGCGCGGGAAGCGCGGCGCGAAGGCTACATCCTCTCCTACACCACGAGTGAAATGCGCGGCCGCATCACGCATTTCGCGCTCATGGCCCAGCCGGAGCGCTACGGCTTCCGCAGTTTCTATCTGGACGAGTCCGGCGTTCTGCGCGCCACGCGTGAGAATCGCGCCGCCACCGGGGACGACCCTCCGGCCTGAATTCGCGCTTCCCTTCCACTTCAAGCCGAACGATGGAACACGCACACTCCGCCCCACGGACGGTCGCCCTGCTTTCCTGCCGATTCAGGCAGCAGCGCCACGAGCCGCAGAAAGAGCGGCAGCCGCCTCGCGCGCGCCGCAGCCTTCAAAAGACCGCGAACATCGGCAGGCTTCCATCCCAGCGGCTCGAAAAATCCGGGGCCCTCAGCCGGCGCGAATTGGAACTGCGAGCCCGATCCTTCGAATCGGCCCGCCCACGCTTTCATCAGCAGCTTCAGCAGACCCGGCGACATCATATCCAGCACCCAGGTGTGGAATGAGGGTGGCGCCGCGAGGTCCTTCGCCAGGCTGGCGACCTCGGCCGGCCTCAGATACACCAGTAATCCCTCCGTGACGATCAACGCCTTACGCGCAGACGCTCCCACGCGCGCGAAGAGCGCTCGCCGCCCGGCGACATCCGAAAGGTCCAGCCGTACTCGCTCCAGCCGGCACACCGGTTCCTCCCCGCGAAGTGCCTCTTCTTTTTCCGCCAGCAATTCCGGAAGATCCACCTCAATCCACTCGAGCGATCTCGGCAGCGGCATGCGGTACGGCCGCGTATCGAATCCCGCCGCGAGATTCAGCACCGTATCCACGCCTGCCTGGATCGCGGAACTAATCGCGCGGTCGAACAGATGCGTGCGGAGCGGCTGCGACCAGTCTCCGCCCGGGCCTGCCATCTGGCGGGCGATCTCTTCGCCGCGCTGGCCGGCCAGCTTCCGCGCATAGGGGTCCCGGAACAGAGCATCCGGCCGCTCCGTTTCCTGGGCCCGGTAGAAAGCGATCCACCGCGCCGTGTCCGAAATATTGCGGATCAGTGGCTCGTTCCCCCCGGCAGTAGTCGTCCGGCTCAATTCTTCCCCCGCTCGCTTCACTCCACTAGAGTAAACCGCGCGGACGGTCGAAAGTTACGATTCCTGGTTCACGGATTGGCAGCTTCCGCCTCCGCGCGCCACTGGAAGCACAGACCGTAGCCGTCCGGATCGTGCACCCACAACTGCTTCATGCCATACGGCGCGACTTTCGGCTCCTTTACGTTCAGTCCCTTCTCACGCAAATGGCGGTACGCGCCATCCACGTCTGGCGTCGCAAAAAACAGGCAAGTGTCGTCATGCGCGGCAACCCGCGCGGCCACCGGGGCGGGGGGGCGATGCGGCGCCTCATAGGCGGTATTGAGCATGATTTGTATGCCGTCCAGTTCCAGCAGCAGCCAGTCGTTGTTCGGCGCCGGCTTCCCGTCCGTCATCAACACTTTGAACTCCAGCACTTCGCAATAGAATTTCACCGCCGTGGGCATGTCGAAAACCTGCAGCAGCGGCGCCATGTGTCGAACAGGAATAGTCATAAACTGCTCCTTTGCCACGAGCGACGGATAGGGCATGAACTCAGTTGCATGTAAGCCTGCAGCTTCGCAGTCTTTGGATCCCGAAAAGGCCCTGCGAAGCGGGGCTCCGCAAACGCTTCCGCCGGGCGGCCCTGCCGCAGAGTTTCTGAAATCCTGCGATAGAATGACGCCCAACGGTATCCCGCTCGCGAGCGGCGTGCAGGGCGTTTGCAGAAGGAGAATACTCCGATGGCCCATCGCGGCATTTTCAGATCCGCAGCAACTCTTCTGATCATTGTGGTCACAGCATGCTCGATCTACGTTTTCCTGAACTATCGAGTTCGCGCCAAAGCAGAAGCCTGCCTGGACGCGATCAGCCGCTTGAAAGTCGGATCGAGCACGATGACAGAATCCAGGCAGACCGTGAAAGCCTGGGTTGTGCCTGGGGTTGTCACACTCACCGGGGAGTCCGACGGAGGCTTTCCGTGCGACTGTCTGGTGTTCGAAAACTTCGGCGACTCGCCGCCTTGGGCATTCCACCACGTCATACTCTATGTCAATCTCGTATATCAAGATGGCGTTCTCGCCGAAAAAAGCATTTGGCTTCAGCAGCGCAAGCCGTTCGCCAGTATGGGAACAATTGAAACCCTCCCCGGATTCCGGAGCTGGCCGCCGCTGGAACCAAACGTGCCCGCCGCCATCCGGGACGATGGCGAGCGGAACGGCAGGGTTCTCGTCACCACTGCGGCTTCCTTCACCGGACGGGCTCCAGCACACTACCGTTACACCCCGCAGGGAGGAATGTACCTTCTCCTCTCACCGAACGCTTCCGAGGAACTGCATCGGTCGGCGTTCGCATTCAATCTTGGGTGCATGACTTCCATAGCAGGCTGCGGGAACCCTGACCAAATGCTGCCCGCGGCCAGGGGACTTCGCGCCAGATGAACCGGCCGGCTCGGGAACTGGGATCGGGAAGTCCCCGGCCCGCCAAAATCCCCGCATGGCTGTGGTAGGCTAGTGAAAGCGAACGCCGGAGAGGTGGCCGAGAGGCTTAAGGCGGCGGTTTGCTAAACCGTTGTACGCGCTAAAACGTGTACCGGGGGTTCGAATCCCCCCCTCTCCGCCATGCGGCTTCCGATTCGTGGCAGGAGCAAGCGTCGTTTTTCTGGCGCCCCTGAGTACGAGGCAACGTTGGCGATGGGTGCTATCGAACAGAAAATCCGCGACAAAATCCTCGAGGAACTCCACCGCCTCGAGCACGAGTTGAATCACGAGCTGCCCAAGGAGCTCATGAAGGCGCGCGCCCACGGCGACCTCTCCGAAAACGCGGAATACAAATACGCCAAGGAGCGCCAGTCCTACGTCACCGCGCGCATGGGACAGCTCCAGCAGCGGCTCTCCAACGTGGCCATGATGAACCTCGACAATCTGCCCAAAAACAAGGCCGCCTATGGCTCGCGCGTGGTCGTCATGGACGTGGACAAATCCGTGAAGTCGGAATACAAGCTGGTCACCACCGAAGAGGCGGACGCCACCAAGGGCTGGATTTCCACCACTTCTCCGATCGGCCGCGCCCTCATGGGCAAGACCGTCGGCGATACCGTGAGCGTGGTGACCCCCGCGGGCAAGAAGGAACTCGAAATTCTCAAGCTGGTGACGATTCACGAAGACTCGAAGTGAGGAACGGAAATCGGCGGTTGCATGCGCGGGAACTAGAGGCAAGGACGCTGTAGCAGATGATTACGGAGAAAATCGGCAAGGCCGGTCACTGGCTGCTCTATAAGATCGTGGGCGCGCTCGCCGCCACCGGCGTCCATCCCAACGTTCTCACCTTCACCGGCCTCATCGTCAACGTCTGGGCCGCCGTTCTGTTTGCCGCCGGCCGCTTCCCGGCCGCGGGCGCCGCGATGATTCTCGCCGGCGTCTTCGATATGACCGACGGCCGTGTCGCGCGCGCTCAGGGCCGCGTCACCACCTTCGGCGGCTTCTTCGATTCCGTTATCGACCGCTACTCCGATCTGGTCCTCTACCTCGGCCTGCTCGTTTACTACGCGCGCGTGGACCGCTTCTTCTACGCCATCCTGGTGGGCGTGGCCATGGCCGGCTCCGTCATGGTCAGCTACGCGCGTGCCCGCGCCGAATCGCTCATCCCCAGTTGCAAGGCCGGCTTCTGGGAGCGGCCCGAACGCATCGTCCTGCTGATTCTCGGCGCGCTCGGCAATCGCATGGCGCCCGCACTATGGCTCCTCGCCATCGGACCGAATATTTCCGTCATCCAGCGCATCGTGCACACCTGGAACGAGATTCAAGCCGGCCGTCTGGTGGACGTCGTCCCGCGCCAGGCCGCCCTCGATTCTCCAGTCACGCCTCGTGACCCTGAGCGCAGCGAGAAGGCCGTCCCCGCTGAACCCGATACTGCCAAAGCCGCCGCGCGCGCAGCGGCCGCCTCGCAAGGACGCGCCGATTCCGGCGCCGCGCCCGACCTCTCGCTCCACCCCAAGCCGCAGGGAGATTGATCGATATAAAGGCCAGGCGAAACTCCTCTCTTTGCTCTCCTTTCCCTCCGTGCCTTTGTGAGCTCCGTGTAATTCCCGCCCCTCTTTTCATACAATATCGCTCGTGACTCCCTCCCTCATCATCCATGGCGGCGCTTTCGCTGTTCCCCATTCGCGAATCGAAGCCTGCAAGCAAGGCTGCCGCGAGGCGCTTGAAGCCGGCTGGAAAATTCTCTCCGCCGGCGGTTCGGCCCTCGACGCCGTGGAGGCCGCCGTCATCTCGCTCGAAGAAAATCCCGAGTACGACGCCGGCATCGGCTCGCATCTCAACCGCGACGGTCACGTCTCGCTCGACGCCATCGTCATGGATGGCCAGACGCTCCGCTCCGGAGCCGTCGCCGCCGTCGAACGCATCCGCAATCCCATCCGTCTTGCCCGCACCGTGATGGAGGCCAGCCATCACATGCTCCTCGCCGGAACCGGCGCCGAACGCTTCGCCCTCGAGCATGGATTCGCCCTCTGCCGCCCCGAGGATTTGATTATCGAGCGCGAACGCCGCGCCTGGAAGCTCTGCACCCGCTTCGGTCATCAGCGGCAGTTCCACGATCCCGAATTTCTCTTCTCGCCCCAATACTTGGAAAAACTAAGCTCCCAGCCGGACATAAGTGAGGCAGTTCCAAAATCCCGCGACGGCGGCACCGTCGGCGCCGTCGCCATGGACCGCGAAGGACGCCTGTTCGCCGCCACTTCCACCGGCGGCACCTGCTCGAAGGTGCCTGGCCGCGTCGGCGATTCGCCCATCATTGGCTGCGGCTGCTATGCCGATGTGGAAGCCGGCGGCGTTTCCTCCACCGGCTGGGGCGAAGCCATCATGAAGATTGTCATGGCCAAATCGGCGGTGGACTTTCTGCGCGCGGGCCGTTCCGCCCAGGAGGCTGCCGACGAGGCAATTCGTTTACTCTCCGCGCGCACCGGCGGCACCGGCGGACTGATTCTTCTCGACCGCTCCGGCACGCCCGCTTTCGCTTTCAGCACCCCGCACATGGTCTGGGGCATCGCCACGGCACCTGAGTATCTCCGCGTCGGCGTGTAGCGCCTCTTTCGCGAAGGACGGTTAAAATACTCAGGTCATGGGAAAAAAGGTGAGCCCCAAGCGCGCAGAAGCGAGTGGCGTTGACAAATACATCGCCAACACTCCAAAAGAAGTACAAGGCAAATTGAAGGAGATTCGAGCCGCGATACGCCAGGCGGCGCCA
>JASHRU010000218.1 GCA_030037225.1 Candidatus Acidiferrales bacterium
AACAGCCCTACTCGCGAATGCAAGTTTGGTTTTTGCCTGCCGCGCTCGGCGCCTATCAGCTCGACCCCTCCGAGCCCACTGTGGCTCTCCACGCCTTCGTCCCCGATCTCGATGACTATTGTCGTCGCCTCGCCGATCTCGGCATCCCCAGCGACGACTGGTCCCGCATCATCCACCTATGATGGGCTCCTCAGCACACGCCATCATCCTCGCCGGAGGCCGCGGTACGCGCTTCTGGCCGCGAAGCCGGCTGCGCACTCCCAAACAACTCCTGAACATCGTCGGAGACGCCAACATGTTCGTACAGACCGCCGCGCGGCTGCTCCCGGTCTTTCCATGGCCGCGCCTCTGGACGGTCACCAACGCTGAGCAAGCCGGCGCGATCCGCAAACTCCCGCCGCGCCTCCATGCCGCTCACATCCTCGCCGAACCGGTCGGCCGCAACACCGCAGCCGCCATCGCCCTCGCCGCATTCCATCTCGTGCGCGAAGACCACAAAGCGCTCATGGCCGTTCTTCCCGCCGATCATTTCATTCGCGACGCGCGCCGCTATCGCACCATCGTCCGTGCCGCGCTCCAGGTCGCTGCCCGCGGCCCTAATCTCGTCGTCCTCGGCATTCCTCCCACTCGCCCCGAAACCGGCTACGGCTACATCGAACGCTCGGACTCTGTAGCGCCGGCATTCATGCCGGCATCTCCTCCGGTTTTCCGCGTGAACCGCTTCACCGAAAAACCCGACCTCGCCACTGCCCAGCAGTTCCTCTCCTCCGGCAACCACTACTGGAACGCCGGCATGTTCTTCTGGCGTGCTGCCACCTACCTCGCTTACCTTCGCCGTTATCTCCCCGCCACGCACGCCGCCCTCGCGCGCGTTGCAGAAACAATCGGCACGCGCCGCTACGCCTCGGCGCTCGCCCGCGCCTATCCAAAGCTCGAAAACATTTCCGTGGATTACGCCATCCTCGAACGCGCCACTCGCGAGCCCGGCGGCGTCAACGTCTTCGTCCTCCCCGCCGACATTGGTTGGAGCGACATCGGCTCCTGGGCCGCCGTTTACGACCTCAGCGCCTCCGCGCCCGGCGCCAACGTGTCCCGTGCCCCGCTCTGTGCCATCGATGCCACCGGCAACTACGTCTGGAGCGCCAAGAAGCTTGTTGCCCTGCTCGGAGTCCACGATCTCGTCGTCGTGGAAACTCCCGACGCCCTCCTCATCTGTCCCCGCTCCCGCGCCCAGGACGTCTCGCGAATCGTCAAATCGCTCGAACAACAAAAACGCAGGGGATTGCTCTGAGCGGGCCCCAAGTATCCGCTCCGGTCCAGTGCGGTAGGTCTATAGCAGCCGGTCGTACTCGGCGTGCGAACCAATCCAGAACCAAGTCACGGTCGAGCCTTCCATCACGCCGAAAGCTCGATATCCCAGTCCAATCCGCACGGAATAGATGTTCTCCGCTGCTTCCATCTTCTTGAATCGAAGGCTTGGATGGGAGGGGTCGTTCCGAAAGAGCCGATACGGTCTGCGCGCCTGGGCTTGCGCCTCTGTAGGCAGCTCCTCAAACGCTATGCGGAAAGAGCGCGTGACGCGCGATTCGATCACAGAATCTCATCGAGGGGCCGGGTTTCGCCATGATCGCGCTCGCGACGGGCTTCCTCGGCCAAACGGCGCAGTTTGTCAGGATTGCGCGCTAGTTTCTCGCGCCAGATCGCTTCATCTTCGAGCGTCTCGAGGATCTGAGCCGCAATCGCGTCCTGTTCTTCGCGCGAAAGCGCGGCAACCTTGCGAAGGGCGTTCTCCAGCAATTCCGTCATGCCCTCAGCCTAACAAAGCGCCAGGCGGGCGGCAAGAAACCGCTCAGCCCGTCGTTCTCTCCGTAGTCCTTTGACCTTCAACTTTCGGCTTTCAACGCCGCCCCGCAAGCTGTAGCTTTTCCGTATGGTTCCTCTCCCGCCAGCCACTCGCCATCCCGAAGCTTCGGGGCCACTAACCACTATTCGTTTTGGCACCGACGGCTGGCGCGGCGTCATCGCCGAAGATTTCACTCACGCAAACGTCCGCGCCGTCGCCTTCGCCATCGCCCGTTACGTCATCCGCGCGGAAAATCCCATGGCCGGCGTGCTCGTTGGCTACGACAATCGTTACGCCTCCGAACGCTTCGCCCGCACGGCGGCCGACGCACTCACCGCCGCTGGAATCCCCGTTTATCTCGCCGAGCACTCCTCGCCCACGCCCGCCATTTCGCTGCTCGTCCGCCAGCGCCGCGCCGCAGGCGGAATCGTCATCACCGCTAGCCACAATCCCGCCATCTGGAACGGCATGAAGTACAAGGCCAGCTACGGCAGTTCCGCGCTTCCCTCCATCGTCGCCCAAATCGAGCAGGAACTTGCGGCTGTGCTCCGCGACGGCGTTCCCGCGCTCCCGCCGCGTTCCGCGCTTCTACATTCTCTCGACGTTCGCACGCCCTATCTCGAATCGCTCGACAAGCTCGTGGATTGGGACCGTCTCCAATCCGCCGGCTATCGTTTCCTCATCGACCCCATGCACGGCTCCGGCGCCGGCCTATTGAAAACTCTCTTCGAACGTCACGGCATCGCCTGCCAGGAAATCCGCGGCCGCCGCGATCCGCTCTTCGGCGGGGCGAATCCCGAGCCCATCGAGCCGCATATTGAGCCCATGCGCGTGGCCATCCGCGCCGGCCAGTTCCACGCCGGTTTTGTTATGGACGGCGACGCCGACCGCATCGGCGCCATGGACTCCGACGGCACCTTCGTCACTCCTCACCAGATTTTTTCCATTCTGCTCTGGCATCTCGCCGGCACGCGCAACATCCCCGGCGACGTCGCGAAGACCTTCTCCGTCACTAAGCTGGTGGACAAACTCGCCGGCAAATTCGGCCGCAAGCTTCACGAAACGCCCGTCGGCTTCAAATATATTTGCGAGCTGATGCTTGAGCGCGACATCCTGCTCGGCGGCGAAGAAAGCGGCGGTATCGGCACCAAGCTCCATCTGCCCGAGCGCGACGCCACCGTCAGCGCCCTCCTGCTCGCCGAGGTGCTCGCCTGGCACCGCAAATCGCTCGGCGAAATCCTCCACGATCTCCACTCCGAATTCGGCGAGCATCACTTTGGCCGCGTGGACCTCGCGCTCGGCCCCGGCCAGAAAGAAAAAGCCCTCGATTACGTTGCCAACCGCAATCTCTCCCGCTTTCTCGACGCCGGCGTTCGCCATCGCGAGGATTTGGACGGCGTCAAGCTCTACCTCGGCGACATTGGCTGGCTCATGGTGCGCGGCTCCGGCACCGAGCCCATTCTCCGCCTCTACGCCGAAACCTCCTCCGCCGCTGCTACTCGCGACATCCTCGACCGCGCCGC
>JASHRU010000219.1 GCA_030037225.1 Candidatus Acidiferrales bacterium
CTTCTGCTCTTCGACGAGCCCACCACCGGCCTCGACACCGCCGGCTGCGACTGGCTCGCCGGCGAGCTCCGCCGCGTTCACGATTCCGGCTGCACCATCCTCATGAGCACGCACCAGGGCGGGGAAGTGACCGCCCTGGCGACCCGCACTATCTCCCTCGACTCTGGCCGCGTCGTCAGCGATACCGGTAGCACAGGCTTTGAGCCTGCGCACCGATCCGCGCCCGCCTCAGGAGTCTCCCTCTAATGGCCTCCAACTCTCAGTCCGCAAGCGATGCGCGGGTTCCATCTGCTTCCTCTACTTCCTTTACGTCCTCTTCCCCCGGCTCTCTCCCCCTGCTCACCGGACTCTGGGCCGTGTTCGCTAAAGAAGTCCGCACCGAGCTTCGCACCCGCGAGCTCCTAGTCACGACCGCCGTCTTTGCTCTCACCATCGTCTTTATGTTCAGTTTCAGTTTCGATCCCACGAGCGAGGAATCGCGCCGCATCGGTCCCGGCCTCCTCTGGATCGCTTTCCTCTTTGCCGGCACGCTGATGCTCGAGCCCGCATTTCTCCGCGAGCAATCCAACGACACGCTTGCCGCACTCCGCCTCGCTCCGATCGCCCCCACCGCCATTCTGCTCGGCAAAATGCTCGCCAATTTCCTGTTCCTTTCCATCACCGAGGCGCTTCTCGTCCCCGTCTTCGCAGTTTTCTACAATGTCAGCGTCGCTTCGGTTCTTCCGGGCATCATTTTGGTCTGTCTGCTCGGGACGCTCGGCATCGTGATCCCCGGAACGATTTTTTCCGCCGTCACCGCGCACGCCCGCATGCGCGAGCTTCTTCTGCCGCTTCTGCTTCTTCCCATCTTCACGCCCATCCTGATTGCCGCCACGGAAGCCACCGCCGCTCTCCTCTCCGATCCCCCGGAGTGGCCTGCTATGGCTCTTCGACTTCTCGCTGGCGCGGATATAATCTTTCTAACCGCCGCGGTCTTTCTGTTCGATTCGCTTCTTGAGGAGTGATATGTCGCCGAATCGCATCCTTTGGCTGGTCGTCAAACTAATCGCCGCCCTCTGGATGGCTGCCGCCGGCTACGCCATCTTCTTCGTTGCTCCCGACGAGTCCACCATGCACGCCATCCAGCGCATCTTTTACATTCATGTGTCGAGCGCCTGGACTGCCGGTGTCGCCTTCTTCCT
Organism: Candidatus Acidiferrales bacterium; assembly: GCA_030037225.1. GTDB lineage: Bacteria > Acidobacteriota > Terriglobia > Acidiferrales > UBA7541 > JOPF136. The sequence goes on from JASHRU010000219.1 coordinate 1,182, forward strand.
GGTGGCCGTTGGCGGAGTTCTCTATCTCATCAAGCGCGACCCGCGCTACGACTGGGCCGGCCTTTCCGCCGCCGAGACGGGATTCGTTTTCACCACCGTCGTTCTCGTCACCGGCCCCATCTGGGCCAAACCGATCTGGGGCATCTGGTGGACCTGGGACCCCCGGCTCACCTCCACGTTCGTCCTCTGGCTCATGTACGCCGCCTATCTGCTGCTTGGCACCCTGGTGGACGACAAGCAGCGCCGTTCGGTCCTCCGCTCCGTTTACGGCATCTTCGCTTTCATCAATGTGCCTCTCGTGTTCATGACCATTCGCTGGTGGCGCGGCCAGCATCCCTCGCCGGTCATCGCGGGAGCCCAGCCCGGTTCCGGCCTCGATCCCACGATGAAGGCGGTCCTGTTTCTCACCTGGGGAGCGACGCTGTGCTTATTCGCCGTCTTGATGCGTTCGCGTTATCGCCTTGAAGTGATTCGCGGCGAGACCGAAGAGCTCCGCCAGCTAGCCGAAGATTCCGCTGTAGCTCCGGCTTCCAACCGGCCTTTCGTCTCAGCTGTAACGCCAACTGGGTTCGCAGGAAGGGGGTAAGTCACGAATGAAAAACTTCAACAGTCTTCTCGCCGCCTACATGGTCTTCTGGGCCATCGTCTTCATATTTCAATTCACCATTGCGCGCCGCCAGGCCCGCGCGGAAGCCGAACTCGAAAAACTCAGGCAACAGTTCGGGAAATGATCTTCGCCTCCCCCCGATGACATCTTCTTGCTGGTGGCGTAACATTCTTGCTGGTTACTCCACTGAGGACGATTGAGCCATGACCGGAATCCAGTACGCGACTGACGAGAAAGGCCGCAAGGTAGCCGTCCGAATTGACCTGACCAGACACCGGCGATTGTGGGAAGACATCCAGGATGTACTCGTCTCCCGTTCGAGACAGAACGAAAAGCGCATTCCACTCACCGTGGTGAAGGCAAGACTCATTCGCAGTGGCAAGCTCTCCCGTGGGTGAATATCGCGTTTCGCTCACCGCGAGCGCGGAGCGAGAACTTCGAGGGCTTCCTCCCAACGCAATCGCGCGCATCGCACATCGCCGCGATGTCTATAAATAGGTGAGCCAGGCCTCCAAACTCGCCATCGTCCTCTTCCAGCTCGGTGGCCCCGACTCGCTTGATGCCGTTGAACCCTTCCTCTACAACCTATTCTGCGACCCCGACATTCTCCCCGCTTCCGTCCCGTTTGTCGGCGACCTGCTCCGCAAATTCCTTGCCCGCCGCATCTCTCGCAAACGCGCCCCGGAGGTTATCGAACACTACCGCGCCATCGGCAAACGCTCACCCATTGGCATCCTCACCGCCCGCCAGGCCGCTGCTCTCGAAGCCGCTCTCCGTCCCGAATTCGATTCCACCGTTGCCATCGCCATGCGCTACTGGCGTCCCGCTACCGAGGACGCCGTTTGCCGCGTCCGTTCCGACTCGTTCGACCACATTGTGCTTCTGCCGCTCTATCCGCAGTTTTCCTACGCCACCACGCTCTCCAGCCTCAAGGAATGGAACCGGTGCTTCCGTTCCAATTCCAGTTCCGACCCCGCAAACGACGCCAGGATCCGCACCATTGGGGACTTCCATCGCCATCCCCTCTATATCGAGGCCCTCGTCGATCGCATCAACACCACCTTCCGCCACTTCGACCAGCCCGCCGACACGCACATCGTC
>JASHRU010000220.1 GCA_030037225.1 Candidatus Acidiferrales bacterium
GTAGCAGATGTGGTCGCCGATGCGCGGCTGATCGCGGTACTCGCAGCAAATCTTGTTTCCGGTAAGCTGCTCGATGCGCGCGACGGCTTCGAGTATGGAAATGCTGTTCGCGCGGCCGCCGCCGATGTTGTACACCTCGCCCGGACGGGGATTTTGCGCGAATTCTTCGACGGCGCGAATTACATCGTAGCTGTGGATGTTGTCGCGTACCTGCTTGCCCTTGTAACCGAAAATCGTGTAGCTCTGGCCGCTGAGCGCCACCTTCACCAGATAGGAAAGGAAGCCGTGGAGCTCGACTCCAGAGTGATTCGGCCCCGTCAGACAGCCGCCGCGGAAGATTCCCACGTTCATTCCGAAGTACCGGCCGTACTCCTGTGCGACAAGGTCCGCCGCGGCTTTCGAGGCGCCGAACAACGAGTGCAGCGTGCGATCGATGCGGCAATTCTCATCGATTCCTTCGTAATCCTCCGGACGCGCGTAGTCGTAGCGGGTTTCGAGTTCACGGAGCGGCAGTTCGTTCGGCGCGTCGCCATAGACCTTGTTTGTGCTCAGGAAGAGGAATGGCGACTCCTTCGAGAATTGGCGTGCAGCCTCGAGCAGATGGATGGTGCCCAGCGCATTCACTTCGAAATCGAGCAGGGGAATCTGGCCGGCTTTGTCGTGCGAGGGCTGCGCCGCACAGTGGAGCACGAGATCGAACCGCTCGCTCTTGAAGAGGTCGAGGATGCGTTCACGGTCGCGAATGTCGAGATCGAGCGGACGGAAATTCCGCGTAGCGCGCTTCAGCCGCGCGAGGTTCCAGGACGTGTCGCCAGCGGGGCCGAAGAACACCTGGCGCATGTTGTTGTCGATGCCGGTAACGCGGTGGCCCTGGCGGTCGAAATGTTCGACGGCTTCCGAGCCGATCAGGCCGCTCGAACCTGTAACCAGAATGCGCAGGAATTTCACGGCTTGCTTCGCGATGCTCCCAAGCGCGTCCTGAGAGCCACAAGGCTCCCTTTGCGGATTCCCAGCGCGTGCCGAAGAGGCCTGGAGCCGCGAACCATGGCTGAGAGGGCATTGGAAACTATCCGGGAGGCCGAGCGGCGCATAAAGCTGAAGTGACGTGCCCAATTGCGTTCGAGCCCCTGTGGCGCCAGACGGTGCGTGGCATCGTCGATCGTGCCCACCCAATGGAAGCCGCCGCCCACTTCGATATTCCGAATCGCCAGTTCGTCCTGCCATACGCCGGTGGCGCCCTGCGCGTGGTAGGAATAGTCGTGGTTCTGATGAATGGCGCAGACGCATTTCGTTGCGTCGACCACAGGCGCGTGCATCGAGAGCGCGCGCCACACAAGCCAGTTGTCCCAGGCAATTCGGCCGATGACAAAGGGTGGAATCTCGCTGTAGAAGCCCCGCGGAAAAACAAAGTAGTCAATCCATTGTCCCGGCCGCTCGACACCTTCGCGCAGGGCACGTTCGCGGATTTGTGAGGACCAGTTCGCGTCCTCAAATGCAATCGGCTCGGTGACGTCGAGGTCGCGGCGGCGGCCCAGCATGAGGAAGCGAGGCAACTGTTGCGAAACGCGGCGCACGGAATCCAAAATGTCGGGCAGAATAATGATGTCGCAGTTTGCGTAACAAACCAGGGGATTGCGGGCGATTTGCTGGGCGTGGGCGAACAGGGCATTCAGGTACTTGAACCCGGAGGGGTGCCTGGGCGCTTCGGGAAAGTGGCGAATCGCCAGTTCGCGAGCGACCGCTGATGCGCCTTCGTCGTCGCCGATGAGAATGACTTCCACGCCGGGATCGAGGCGCGTCCAACTGGCCAGCGCGTTGCGCTGGATTGTGCCGGTATGTCCGCGGAACGGCTTCGGAGTGGTGAACAGTGTAAGCATGAGTGTAATCGGAGTCGCTACGTTTGTCGCGTCACTCGGGCCGAGATCTCGTTAGTACAAAACAGCCCAGCGCGTACTGGCTCCGCATCACTTGGCGATAGTCGGCGGTGGGCGCGAAATCCAAAGCTTCGGCCCGGCCGGCCGCGGCCCACTGCTGCCGGCCATCCTTCACCCAATAAATCTCTTTGGTCACCTCGAAACCCGCGACGAGGCGCGGAAGCCGCTCCGCGCCGTATACGCGGTGCAGCGGAGCAAAGACCGCATCTCGCCCGATAGGAACGGTAAGTAGCATCCGCCCTCCCACTTTTAGCATCCGCCGCATGCGTTCCATTGCCTTCAAGTCTCCGTCGCCGTTTGCTCCGGCTTTCTCCACGCCGTACCGGGATGGAATCCCGACGTGTTCCACCGCAGAACAGTTGAGAATCACGTCAAAATGATTTTCAGGCAGCTTCTCGCGAAGGATGTCCGCCTTTCGAAACTCAACGCATGGATGGGTCCACAGAAATCGCTGCGGCTCCAGATCCAAGGCAAGCACCTGGTATCCGCGCTGCGCAGCCAGGAGCGACAGGAACCCGGGACCGCAGCCAAAGTCCATTGCCTTTCCGGGTCCCGGCGGCAACTCGGCAGCGATGAAGGTGTATTCGACTTCGCGATCGCCGGCGAGACCTCGCCCCGCGCCGTCGCCAGCGCGGGAGTTGCGCATGTCACGAAGCCGTCCGTAGAGCCCTTCGGGTAGATATAGCGGAACGTGTACGCTGACGCGCTTCATAGTGAACCCGAAAGCCGCCTGCGCACTGAAGCCACTTTTTCCGGCCACGGTTTCATCAGCAGCCGCCCCAGGCTCCGCAGCGGCGCCCCCAGCCGGTCCCACGCCGTGCTCCAGGGGTCCGGTTTGGCGGATGGCTCCGGTACGCTCTCGAGTTGCGGGAAGTTGAGTTCAACGCGCGAAGCAACCAGCATCGTGCGGGATTTTTTCTGCCGCGCTGAGTCCCCGTACGCCGCATGTTCCGGGCTTTTCCGGAAGCTGTAAGCGAACGAGAAGCCCGCGCGATACAAAAGCTTGGTGAGGCAGGCCTCTGACGGGTAAAAGGCCACGAACTGAAGGGCTTGATCCTCGGTCCGGCATTCGTCCCGTAACTCCATGACTGGAAAGTTACTCGGGAGGCACATGCTCTCAACCAGGAGAACCTTTCCTGTGAGCGCGTGAAGATTGCGCACGGCGCGAAGTGGATTCTCAAGGTGATAGAGAAGTCCGAAACAGACCACCACGTCCGCGGGGCCGTACTTCCGCACCTCGTCGTCCTCCAGGTTGGCGGTGAAAAACTGCGCCTGCGGATGGCGGCTGGCTGCCAGCGCAGCGTTCTCCGCCCTGCCGTCCAGGCCTGTTACCCGAAAACCTTCGGTATGAAGAACTCCGGAGAAATATCCGGAACCGCAGCCCACGTCGAGAGCAGTCTCGGCGCTGAATTGCTTCTTCATCTCCTTTAGCAGGGGGCGCACGGCGGCTTCCCGAGCTTCATTGAGCGCTGTGTAATTCGCCTGATCGAATACCGGCGGCAAACTCATGGCTGGCTCTCCCCGCTTTCCGCGGAAAAGTCCGATGGCATGTTCAGCACGCCGTTCCATTCGTCGAGCGGGTGTTGGTGGTTTTCGGTGGCCACAATCATGGGCGGCACGCCATGCCACAAGTCGACCAGCCCGTGATCATCCCAGAGACTGACTTGCCAGGTGAAGGCGCCCGGACGCAGTGGCAACATCGGGAAACGATAGCGGAGGGCGTAGATTCCCGGTGAGAAGTGCAGGTTTTGTTTGGAGTGTCCCCACATCAACTGATTGTTGGAATCAAACAGCGCTGCGCCATGAACCCCGTGCTGGATTGGCTGGCGGACGTCTAGAAAGAAAGACACGTCGATAGGACCGAGAACATCCACAATGTGCCGCTGATCTCCGCGCGGCCCCGCGATCTCCCAGCGAAGGAAACGCCCTCGATAAGTTTGATCGCCGTCCTTCGCCCGGTCCTTGATTTCTCCGGCGCTCATCGCCAATTCGTAGGCCCCCACCACCTCCGCGGTGCTGCCCTGCCGACGAACTCCGCCATCCAGCCAAATGACGCTGTGGCACAGCCGGCGGATCTGGTTCATTTGGTGGCTGACGAAGAGCACGGTGCGGCCACCGCGCGTCACTTCTTCCATTTTGCCGAGGCATTTCTTCTGAAACTCGAGGTCGCCGACAGCGAGCACCTCGTCGACCAGGAGCACTTCCGGTTCGAGGTGCGCGGCCACGGAAAACGCAAGCCGGAGCTGCATGCCGCTCGAGTAATGCTTTAGCGGCGTATCCAAAAATGTCTCCACGCCGGAGAACGCCACAATCTCGTCGAATCTCCGGTCAATCTCGCGACGCTTCATTCCCAGAATCGACCCAGAGAAATAGATATTTTCGCGGCCGGTGAGCTCCGGATGGAAGCCGGTGCCGACCTCCAGCAGGCTACCGATGCGCCCGCGGACCTCGGCGCTGCCCTCGGTGGGCATCGTGATGCCGGCAAGAATTTTGAGCAGTGTCGATTTGCCGGCGCCATTGCGACCAACGATCCCGATGGTCTCGCCTTCCTCCACCGTAAACGAAACGTCGCGCAGCGCCCAGATGTGCGCATCCCCGTTGCCGTTTGCGGCCGCGCGACGACGGAAGGGCGCCGTCACGGCGCGTGCGAGCACGTCGCGCAGGGCGATGTACCGCTCACGCTCGCCCAGACGAAAGCGTTTTCCGAGCGCGTCAACTCGAATTGCCGCTCGAACCATCAGTGTTTCGCCGATGCCGTCCTACACCACATCCGCCACTGTTTCTTCCACTCGCCGAAAATACCAGAGGCCGCCAATAAGCATCGCCAGCACGGCGCAGGTTGATGCTGCGACGAGACCCGGGCTGGGAGGATTCTGGCCCGTGACCGACCAGCGGAACCCGTCGATCACTCCCGCCATCGGGTTCAATCCATAAAGCGGGCGCCAGCGTTCCGGGACCAGAGTGGAGGGATACGCGACCGGTGAAGCAAACAGCCAGAACTGCACCAGGAACGGCATCACGTAGCGAACGTCGCGGTAGAGCGCGTTAAGTGCCGCGAGCCACAGCCCCGCACCAAATGCCGTGAACATCGCGAGCAGGAGAAACGCCGGCAAGAAAACGAGGCACGGGCCCGGAGTCACACGGTAGTAGATCGCCATCCCGGTGAGCAGGACGAGCGCAATGGCAAAATCCACAAGGCCCGAAAATACTGCGGAAAGCGGCAGCAACACGCGTGGAAAGTAGACCTTGGTGATGACCCGCTGGTTCTCCACCACGCTGCTCGTGGCGCCAGAGAGGGCGCCCGCAAAATACGTCCAGGGCAGCAGCGCAGCATAAAAGAAGAGCGGATAGGGAACGCCGCCAGACGGAATTTTGGCCAGCTTGCCGAAAAACAAGGTGAAGACAAGCATCGTGGCGACCGGCTGAATTACCGCCCAGCCCGCGCCGATGATCGTCTGCTTGTAGCGGACTTTGATTTCACGCCAAACCAGGAAATAGAGCAACTCGCTGTAGTCCGCCAGCTCCTTCAGGTTCAGAGCCCAAAAACGCCCGGGAGGCAAAATACGCTTCACCGGAACCGCAAGCGCTGACCCGTGCGGCTCGGATGTAACGGACGCGCGCCGCGCGGCGACTGCCAGTGCTTCGTCCACCGGATTCGATTTCGTGCTCATGGCCGGATGTGTGACGCCATTGGGTACGTGCTAGACGGGGATGACTTCGTAACCCGCCAGTTCGACCGCAACGGCCTGGCGGATGGCATCCACTGCCACGACCAAACGATCTTGCTTCTTGACGCGCACCAAAATCCCTTCGACTCCCGCAAGCGCGCCGCTCGCGATTTTTACGCGCTGGCCGACGCGGAGATACCGATGCGGGTGAAGTAGAGCGCGCTCGTCGGCAAGCCTACGCAACGCCGCGATTTGCTCCGCAGGCACCTCCGCATAGTTCTGCCCGAAACCGACGATACGCACGACTCCGACAGTACGGAGGATCGCGGTCCGTTCCACGGATGCGGGAGCGAACTGCGCAAACAGGTATCCGCGGAACATCGGGACTTCGACCTTCTGGTGGCGATCCTGCCAACGGTGAACTTCCAAGCGCAGCGGCAGAAACACGGGCAGACGCTTGCGTTCCAGTTGCTCGGCCACCTGCTTCTCAAATCGCGAGCGCGTGTACAGTGCAAACCACGGAGCGGTCCCTGACGCTTCTGCCCGCAGCGATCTTGTAAGTGGAACATCGTTCCAATCAGCGGGTTCCTGTATTCGAAGCAAAGCTCCGCCCTCGTCGGTTACATAACCGAAGTGCCGTAACCAACTGAAACAAAAGTCTTTACGGCTCGTCCCAACCCCGCGACGCGACCAGCGCGGCCAGAACGGCGAAACACGACGCATTGGCGGGGATATGGAAATTAAAGTCCAGCCAGCCATGCGCCATAAACGCGATGCAGCCTGCGGCGATTGCAGCGAGCAATGCACCCGTTGCCGTGCCGCTGGTTCGTGCGAGATTACGCACGGTCTC
>JASHRU010000221.1 GCA_030037225.1 Candidatus Acidiferrales bacterium
ACTCTTCTCAGCCACCCCGCGCGTTCGAGAACGAGATCATGATACGAGTTGTAGTAAGCAATTCGAACGGACCGTGGATTTATGGCAACCGACCGTCGGATATTTTCCATGGTGTCGCTCAGTGTTTCCGGGCCGAAGGGATTAAAGAGGAAATAAATCGTGCCGTCAGCCATATCTGCGGTCGTAGCATCGGCGCAAATGATGTCAATGCGTGACTTTCTTCCCCGAAGCCTCTCCGCATTCTTGCGGGCCTTCTGGCAGAGCGGCTCGAACAACTCGACGCCAACACATCTCCGCAAGGGCAAGCGCGCCAGAATGCAGACAACCCTTCCCATGCCAGCGCCGATATCATAGACCACATCATCGGGGCCAGGCTTCAGAATACGGACCATCTTGCGAATGTTCCAATAGTCGATCGAGACGTAGTGGTTGTTGTCTGAGTGACGCGCAAGGTCAGTAGTAGGACCGCGCCACCACTCCCTTCCAGAGCCAGCGGCCGGGGCTGCGGTCGATTCAGGTTGCGTTTCGATGCGCAATGCAAGCTCGTTGCACTTCGTCCACACGGGCTTTACAAAGGAAACCGGAGCCCTCAAAAGGCCCAAAACTTTGGCACTCAGGCCCATTTAAGGGTCTCCAATCGTCGCGGCGTTGTTTGATAACCCCTATTCATCGCGTGTGGTTCCCTGGGTGAGACCATCAGAGGGCCAGCGCGCTGGCCGGTTGCTGAGGGAGAACCTCGCGAACATCGCGCTTGCTGGTCGAATACACGAGGCCAGGGTAGGTCATGGTCAGGGCCATCAAAATCCAAAACATATAGCACTGTTGTCCCCAAAAGATTTCGACGTTTGTCATCATAAAAGCAAACGCAACTATATTGACAAACAATAAGAGACACAGCGAATTCGCTGGCGCGGGCATCCTCAATGCATTGCGAAGACTAGACTGGGCGGCCTTGGCCACGATCAGAAACACAATAAGAAAACCGATGCACCCGGTGTCCATCAGGAGTTCAACAACTTCACTGTCGCACGTTTCGAATTTCCATACCGCCCCTTGGAACTCCCCTTCCAGTCCGAGGTAATAAAAGGATTCGGGTCCAAATCCCCAAATGGCCCTGCCGAGATCCTTGCTTAATTCGCGCTCTGTGATCCTGTACAACGCGTATCGCCACTCATAGGACGCCCCCTGGTTCGTATCAGGGTTGTTAGTCTCCTCGTAGAGATTGACAAGGGTCTGCCACACGCCGGGTCTAGCGATTAGAACGCTCACGGAAAGCATGGCGATGAACGCCAGTTGCCTGCGCGTCGCGCCGCGCCCAAGGAACAGAAGGATCGTCAGAGAAAGGATGAGCGCGATCCACGGCCCGCGACTACCCGTCTTAAAGATGTTCAGAAACATTAGAAAAATTGCGGACCAAAGAAACAACTTGCGAAGCACGGTCTTGCTCTGTGTCAGAAGGTAGAGCCCCATGGGAATGGACATGGCCAGAGCGGTTCCGAACATTATCGGGGTGCCAAAGGTGGCCTGCACCCGAATGCCCCGGTCGGTTATCATGCCTGGCATCCCCCCGAAGCGGTGAGGAGCCACGGGGAATTGCGCCAGCACGCTCCAGCCGGTGTAGGCTTCGAAGGCTCCGAATATGGACAGTACAAATACCACGGAAAAGAATGCGAAAAGAATCTTCTCCACGGTTTCGCATTTGGAGACCGATCTCGCAAACAGGTAATACGGCAACGCGAAATCAAACACCTGTGAAAGTGTGGCCTTAAAGCTCACGTCGGGCACGACGGAATTGGCTGAAGAAAACAGCATCCACCCGACCAGGAGGAGGATCAACCCGCACAGAGGTAGCTTCTGGTCGCCTTCCGCGGCGCTTCGTTTCCTTTCTATCAATATATATAAAATAACTAGTTCCATAATAATGATGCGCTGGGTCGTCAGGTCGAATAATCCTGGAATTTTGATTTGAGATTCGTACGGGAACAAGAGCATCAGGAACGCGGCCAGAGGCAAGGCACGCTCGAATCCCTTCATCAGCGCGACTACAAGGAGCAACGTCACGCAGCTAAAGTCAAGTGCGAGTACTAGGCCCATGATTCGTCCAGCAACGGATCGTCCTAAGCTGCAGCAAGCTTTCTTCTTTTCGCCCGTTTTTGGATCCACCAAGCGCTCAAGCCGGAGGGAATCAAAAGGAGCAACAGTCCGACAATGAGATTCCGTTGCTCCATGTTTAGTTCGTTCAGGCGATGCCTGTAAACGAAGCGCGTCAGCCTTCTACCCCAGGAAAAGCGAGAGAGGGTGATGTCCCGGAAATCGGATACATGCCGAAGAACGGAGACATAAAAGCTGGCCTTCGCGGGGCTGGCCGGAGCAGTCTGCAGATCATTCTCGTATGCAATCTGAACAGGAACCGATTGATGCGCAGCCAGGCGCACGGAGATCGAAATCTCGTCGCCATTTGTTTCGAATTGTGCTGTCCGACCATCAACGCTTACGGAGGCAATCCGGGGCACAAAATTCTCCTTCTTGCGGAGAACAAATGTGGCTTCGCGCGCTGCAGGATTCAGCAGTTCTAAATCGGAAGAAAGCATCTCGACGTCGTAATTGTCATTCCCGCGGGAACGCAAGCGGTAAAGGTGGCGCGCGATGTACCCGAGATCCTTCCACTGAATTCCCGCGGTAATCCTGTTGGCCGAATCGGCGGTTTCGTTGAACGCCGTGACACCCCTCTCAAACAGATCCTCATGCCCGTAGAAGAGAAGAGGATTGCCCAAAAAAGAATTGACCGCGATATTCAGCCGATTTACGGGACCCTCCGCCCCATAGCGCTTTAGGCTCGGGAAATTGGCGAACCGGAGAGAGACCCCGCTAAGGTAGAAGAGAATATCCGAAGGCGGCGTGGCGCCAAGCGGCACCGATTCGGAGTTCGCGGTGGCCAGAAAGTTATACTTCTTTAGGGCGGCGAGGGTTCGCTCGGGTGCAATTCCATGCGGAAATACCATGACGCGGCTATAGGCGACTCCGGTCATCTGGGTGAACAATTCCATCCTGGC
>JASHRU010000222.1 GCA_030037225.1 Candidatus Acidiferrales bacterium
GGCGTTCTCGCGCAATCGCCTCTCTCACGAGGCCACTGATGACCCACGGAACGGATTGGAATCCGGCACTCTACGAAGACAAACACTCGTTTGTCTGGAAGCTGGGCGCGGGTCTCCTGGAGTTGCTCGCGCCTCAGCCCGGCGAACGCATTCTCGACCTCGGCTGCGGCACGGGACATTTGACCAATCAAATCGCCGCAAGCGGCGCGCAGGTCGTGGGAATTGACGGTTCTCTCGAGATGGTCGAGCGGGCCAGAGAAAACTATCCCGAGCTGAGCTTCTCCGTCATGGATGCTCGGGAAATCACTTTTCGCGAGGAATTCGACGCCGTTTTTTCCAACGCCACTTTGCACTGGATCCAGGAGCCGCAACCGGTCGTCGAGGGCGTCGCCCGGACTCTGCACGCCGGAGGACGTTTTGTCGCGGAATTTGGCGGCCGCGGAAACACCGGCAAGTTTCTGGAAGCGGCGGAACGAGCTTGGAACAAATGCGGCTTCCCCTCCGGCTTCCAAAATCCCTGGTATTACCCAACCGTCGCCGAATACGCCGCCCTGCTCGAAAGCCACGGCCTGGAAGTCACCTTCGCGACCCTCTTCGACCGCCCCACGCCGCTGGAGGACGGCGCGCGCGGTCTGCGCAACTGGATGGCGATGTTCTTTGGCCGCGTTCTGGAGCGGATTCCTGCGAGCCAGCGCGAGCAATATCTCGACGAAGTCGAACGCGAGGCGCGCCCCGGCTTGTTTCGTGACGGCCGCTGGATCATGGATTATCGCCGCCTGCGAATCGTGGCCGGCAAACCATGAGCGGGTTAGCAGGTGCCTGCCGGGAGCAGGCCCCACCCCCCACCTCTAAAGACGGGTTCGCTGCTACTCTAGACTGCGGTAATGGAGTCCGAGCATCACCCCGATAAGCCATACGTGCTGGCCACGGGAGAGAAAGCTGTCTCCCGTCTGGACCTCTTGGAGCAGATTTTTGGCCCGGCGACCCGCCAGTTGCTCTCCGCGGCCGGATTGTGCTCTGGAATGCGTGTGGCGGAGATCGGTTGTGGCATCGGCCTCACCGCACGATGGGTGTCAACGCAGGTCGGCGCCGGCGGATCCGTGACGGGTGTGGACTCGAGCCCCGGGCAACTGCGCGTCGCGGCAGAAGGCGCGGCAGAAACCGGCGCTACCAATCTTTCCTTCCACGAAGGCAATGCCTACGAAACTGGTTTGCCGCGGGATTCCTTCGATCTTGTCTACGCTCGGTTCCTCTTGTGCCATCTCGCCGATCCCGTCAAGGCGCTCGCGGAAATGAGTTCACTCTTGAAGCGGGGCGGAATTCTCGTCTGCGAAGATCACGACGACGGTGGAATCTTCACCGAACCCGCGACACACGCTTACAAGCGGCTGGTGGAAATCAGCGATGCCGTGAATCGCAGCCACGGTCTCGATTCCTCCATCGGTCTTAAGCTTCCGCGGCTATTTCGTGAAGTGGGCTTCCGTCAGCCGCAGGTAAATGTGAACCAGATCACCGTGTTACGCGGTGAAGAGAAACGGTTTTGGGAGCTGACCTTGCGCGAAGCAGAGTCAGCGATTTTGGCCGCGCACGCCTCCACTTCCGCCGAACTAGATGCCATCTGCGAAGAGATGCGCAAGATTGCTCAGGATGAATCCATCCTCCTGATGCTTGCCCGCGTCACTCAGGTCTGGGCGAGAAAACCCGGATCGCCGGGAGATCGAGGTCTTTAATACGGTTTTCGCTCTGGCCGCGGTGCCTCATCCTTTGCTCTGAAGGGGGGTCTGCTCTCTCCCCCGACTTATGTTGGGGAGCGCACTCAGGCGTGTCACCTCACGCCTGTTTCTACAAGTTTCGATACATCACCAACGCATCTACGAACCCCGCCGCCGGATGCTCGAACGCTCCCGGCAGCTGGCCCACGACTTCAAATCCAAAGCTTTCCCATAGCCGCACTGCCCGTTCATTCGTGCTCACCACAAAATTGAATTGCATGGCGCGAAAGCCGCGTGCCCGCGCCCGCTCCAGCGAATGCGCGCACATCGTTCGGGCCACGCCGCGGCCCATCGCCCGGGGAGCGGTAATGTACCCGCAATTCGCTACATGCGCGCCGCCGCCCTGCTGGTTCGCCCGCAGGAAATACGTGCCCACCGCCGCTCCATCCTCTTCCGCCACGAATACTTCGTGCCCGGGCGAAAACCACCACGCCAGCGCCGCGTCTCGCGACATGTCGCGAGGTAGTGTGTACGTTTCTCCCCCCCTAATGGTCGGCTCCAGGATGCTCCAGATGCCCTCCGCATCGGAGGGCGTGGCCGCGCGCACTGCGATCATCCCTTCACTATAGCGGATTATTCCTGGTGTTCGCTCCGCTCCGCATTTTCACGCCCGTCATAATTTCGTTGGTCGAGGAGGACGCTACGAGTCCGGGGCCTCGTTCAATGACGGAACAAAAACATCCGACGAGGCTTGCTCGAATCACGGATGCTTTCACCGCGATGTCAAATACATAGGAAAACGTAGGGAGCAGGCCGGAGGTAGAAAAGTGAAGCCGTTGAAGAGAACGGTTCGATTGCCTTTAATTACACTTTTCCCAGAATTCGTCTGTGTAGAGAAGAATAGCGTACCAATGGCTCTCCAAGCGGCGTACGAGACGCACGTCGCATGGAATACCGCTCAGTTTCCCGGATTGTTGGCGTCCGGCTGCAGCCGAAAGCGTGTCGGCTGGGTCGAAAACGAGATAAACCGTGTTGTAGGCCACCCCCGCAAATCCCGTCCCATCCCATTCGATGTGCTTCAGAGCTCCGTTGACAGACGCTGGCTGCGCCAGAACCTGCCGTTTGTAATCACCTGACCATGCGAGCCATTTGGCGGTTTCGTGTAGTGCAAACGGGTGCTCGCGGTTATAGCGGAACAAGGAAACTGCAATAGCCCAAAGGAGAGCCAACATCGCCAATATCGGTAGAAGCTGACGGCGATCGCGACAGGCTGCGTAAATCGGCAAGGCAATGCTGATAATGAGAAGAGCCGGGAAAGAGGAGATGATGCTCAGAAAAAAGAATACATCTGGGTCACAGACAGCTATGGTGGCGAAACCGGCCAGCCAAACGATCATGAAGCATAAGGGCAGCCTCCAACTAAATCGGCCCGCCGCGGCCGCTTTTTCTACCATGACCAGAAATTGTAGCTCTTCAACGGGCGTAAGTAGCTAAATTTGGACCTGCCCGCCACGCTTGACTTGCAAGCGTGCACCCGCCGGAAACTCGGCTCAGAATCTTTAACTCGGCAGCATTATCATCGTCGCGCCATGAACGGAAAACTTCGCGGGGGAGCGCTTTCGACGCCATCGCATCGCGCGACAAATGTCGGGGGAAAGCCTGGGACGCTCTGAAGACGCGCCGAAGAGGACGGGTCAGGAGAATTGCCTGCGGATGAAGGAAATGCCGTAGCGCTTCAGATTCCTGCCCGGAATCGGTTCGACGCGCTCAATCCGCGCGGGCACGAAGACGTTTTCCGTGTCCTTCGTATAGGGAGCGGCGACGAGAACCTCCGAGCCCACGAAATACGTGCATGGGCTGAGGAAAGTGAGCCCGGTTCGCGAGATGAGTTCCACGCGGACAAAGTCTTCGGCCCCGGAACGGGGTCCGCGCACGCACGCGGACATTTCCATACGTACGGGCGAATTCGCTCGGGCGCCGGTGGTTCCCGCGGAAACGGTTGTCGGCTGCGTTCGCGCAGTTTGCGGCGGTTGGGAGGACGCACGTGCGGTGGCGGGAGGCTCGCTCGGGGCCAGCCGCCAAACGGTGGCCTCGACGCACCTGGGGCAGGGACGACTGATGCTCCCGCTCGAGCAGAACACGTCGCGTTCAATGCGGCTGAGCGCGGCCTGCTCGCGACCGCCGCAAGCGCTGCATTCGAGCCACAGAGGCGCGCGAGACGGCTTCGATGGGGGCGCCGGCGGGAAGTTAATGGTCCAGAGATTTGCGGGGGGATCCAGCAAGGCGACCCCCTGGAGGCGCGAGTCGGGCGCGCCACCCATGGGGCCGATGATGCGCGCCGTTGCT
>JASHRU010000022.1 GCA_030037225.1 Candidatus Acidiferrales bacterium
CCATTCCATCCGGAAAATAAATGTAGAGTTCGCGCCCTTCCAGGCGCATTTCCTCTCGCCCCCGGGGCAGCTTCGCCAGTATGGCTGCGGCCCCGCTAAGCGGCTTCTCCGCCAGAAAAAGCACGGAGGGTCTTGCCGGCTCTTCCGCGGCTCGCTTCGTGAACGGGTTCCGTTCGACTGTGGCTTTCATTTCCGCCGCCGTCCGCAGTATCACCTCCGTCCGGAATCCGAATTTCTTTTCGAACGCGTTCTGGAACCTCGCGGCGAGCCGCGCCAGGTTCCTCTCTTTCGTCCGGAACAGCAAGTTGCCGCTCTGCACATACGTCTGCGGATTATCGAGTTTTAGCGATTCGCACAGCGCGCGCAGGGCTTGCATCGGGCATTTGTTGCGGCCGCCCACGTTCACGGCGCGCAGCAGGCAGATCACCGCGCTCATTGCTCGTATTCTCCCCGGCGCTTCCCGCCCGCGCGCGAATTGCTTTTCGTCCGCTGTGGCGGCACCATAACGGGCGGCGGGAGCGCCCTTTGCAGCGACAGCGTACCAGCGTTTCTCAGGAAGACTACCTCAAGGCGATCTGGAATATCGTCGAAGAGGAGGAGACCCCGCCCATCAGCGCCCGTCTGGCCGAGGATTTGCAGGTCACTCCGCCCGCCGTCGCCGCCGCCCTCAAACGCATGGCTCGCGACGGCCAACTTCGCGTCCGCCGCGACGGCACCATCGAGCTAACTTCCCGCGGCCGCGCACGCGCCGAACATCTCGCCCTTCGCCACCGCCTCGCCGAAAAACTGCTCACCGACGTCATCGGCCTGGACTGGTCCAGGGCCCACGAAGAAGCCGAGCGCCTTGAACATGGCATCTCCGATGACGTGATGGATCTGCTCCTTCATCGCTTTGGCCGCGAAAGCAGCTGTCCCCACGGCGTTCCCATCATTGGCGGCCTGCATCATCTGCGCAAGCGCCGGGGCGCCTTTCCCCTCGCTCAGGCCGTTGCTGGCGACAGCGTGGAAGTTCTTCGCGTGCAGGAGCGAGATCCACACTTTCTCACCTTTGTCGCCGGATTGGGTATGCGCCCGGGCGCCCGCGTTCGCGTTCGCCGCCGCGAATACGACGAAACCATGACCCTTGAAGTCGGCCCACGCGGCACGCGCCCCATTCACCTTGGCAAACCCGCCACCAGTCGCATCTGGGTCCGGCGAGTCTCTGCATGAAGTGGCGTAGTCTCGCGGAGTTTGGGGACTCGCCACGCGCCTTGTGCGTCCCCTCCACATGAGTCGCCTCGTCGAAGCCGTTCGCCTCTACTGGGTCGGTGGCGCCGGTTTCCGTCTGTGCCCTTGGAGGAGTCCCTATTTCCGATGGCGCCTGGAAACTTTGCTGGGGCCCCAGGCGGCCGATCCTGGCCCTGCAAAGTTCTTCCGCCTTCTGTGGCGCGAGCGTCGCCGCCTTTATTCTTACCTCGATTGGGTCGCCGAGCGTCGCTCCGTCCGGGATAAATCCTAGGGGCGCTGCCTGCCCGCCGCCCGCCTGCCGCAGGCATGGCAGGCTTGCCGCGCCCTCCTAACTCCTTTGGCGCGCCCGGCCCACGGATTCTGCGAATGGCGTATAATGAAGCTGTTCGCTCCTCCGCCTGGGATCCTGATCTCGGGAGGCGGTCGTGCAAGACCTCAAAATCTTCCAGAAAACCGAAACCCTCCACGAAGCACGCTGGTGGGAGCCCGAACCAGGCAATCGTGTCCACTGCTACCTGTGTCCCCGCCACTGCCACATCGGGGAAGGGCAGACCGGCTTCTGTTTTATTCGGGTCAATCAGGGCGGAAAGCTCTACAGCCTCGGTTACGGCGCACCCGCGGCCCTCCAAGTGGATCCCGTCGAAAAAAAGCCACTCAATCATTTCCTTCCGGGAACGCGCATATTTTCCATGGGCACCGCCGGCTGCAACATGGGCTGTTTTTTCTGCCAGAACTGGGATATCTCAAAGTCGAAATCCGATCAGGTCCACTCCACCGAACTCCCTCCGGAAGACGTGCCGCTGGTCGCCATGAAATACGGGTGCCCCTCTATCGCCTTCACTTACAACGAGCCCACCATTTGGAGCGAGTACGTCATTGACATCTGCCGCGCTGCCCGCGCTCGCGGCCTGAACACCGTCATGGTCACCAACGGCTACATCACTCGTGAAGCCTTCCACGACGTGTACGATCACATCGACGCGGCCAACGTGGACCTCAAAGCCTTTACCGAGAATTTCTACGGAAAGATTACGCTCTCACACCTCACTCCTGTCTTGGAAACACTCGAATGGTTGAAGCGCGAGACCAACGTCTGGTTCGAAATCACCAATCTCCTGATCCCCACTCTGAACGACGATCCCGCTGAAATTCGCCGCCTCTCGGAATGGATTCTCGAGCATCTCGGCCCCGACGTTCCGCTCCATTTCACCGCCTTCCATCCCGACTTCAAGCTCCAGGACAAGCCGCGCACTCCGCCAGCCACGCTCCACATGGCCCATCGCATAGCGCGCGAAGTTGGTTTGCACTACGTTTACGAAGGCAACATCCACAAAGGAGCCGGCGAAACCCGCTGCCCCGGCTGCGGCGCCGTCCTCATTCGCCGCGGTTGGCACGAGGTTTTCGAATTCCGCCTGAAAAACGGAGCCTGCCCCGATTGTGGGGCCCCAATCCCCGGACGCTGGACAAATCCCCGCGGTC
>JASHRU010000223.1 GCA_030037225.1 Candidatus Acidiferrales bacterium
CCCCATCCGCCCAGTAATCGCGTGCGAATCGGTGGCGAAGCGATCGCTCAGTTCAATTTGTCAGTCAATCTACGCCCGGCCCACCAATGCGTCAACGAAATCAGGTGCCCTATGCCTGGTCGCAAGACTGCCTGCCTCCGCTAGGAGAAATAGAATGCGTATTCTGCCCCGTTTAATATGGGCTCCCGAAGATCTCATCAAAAGGCTCAAAGTCGGGCAATTTCATATCGTTTCAGAAGTCTTGAGGCGAGGGGAGTATCTCGCGCCATGGAGGCAGGTCTCGACGGCATGCAGCAGGTCGCGCCCGCCACCCTGCCCGCCTTGACTTGCCCCAAAAGGCCTCGCTATCGTGGGAATTCCATGGCAAAGCAGTCCAGACCGAGCGCGACAGTCGCGCTGGGGCACGTCGCTCCTGCGCCGGCAACGATGCCTGACCTCGAGCGTTACTATCAAACGCTCTTCGCCGCCCTGGGCCCCCAAAACTGGTGGCCCGCGCGCACACCGTTCGAGGTCATCGTCGGCGCCATCCTCACGCAGAACACGGCGTGGACCAACGTAGAGCGCGCGATCGCCAATCTGCGCCGGGAGGGACTTCTCTCGCCCTTGGCTCTCGAACGCGTCGAGCGCCGCCGCCTGGAGCGCTTGATCCGTTCTTCCGGCTATTTCCGGCAGAAGGCCCGGAAGCTTAAGGAGTTCGTGCGATTCCTGCGGGATGAATTTGGCGGATCTCTTGTGCGCATGTTCCGCACGCCAACCCAGGAGCTGCGCGCCCGGCTGCTGGCTGTTCACGGCATTGGCCGCGAAACTGCAGATTCCATCTTGCTTTATGCCGGCGGCCACCGTGTGTTCGTGGTGGACGCGTACACGCACCGCATCTTGGTGCGCCACGGGCTGGCCGCCAGCAACGCGAAATATGAAGAAATTCGCGCGCTGTTCGAAGCGAGCCTCCCGCGCGATCCGGCCGCTTATAACGAATTCCACGGACTTATCGTCAACGTCGGCAAAAACTGGTGCCGCACGCGCGAGCCTCGATGCCACGAATGCCCCCTTCAGCCGTTCCTGCCAGCCAATGGGCCTGTCCCTCACGCCGGGGCCTCCGCATGACCGCACACCCCTCGTCTCCACGCAGCCCCGTTCGCAGGCCGCGCGTCCGCAAGCTCCCGCTGATTGCAGCGGGCGTCATCCTGTCGATCCTTCTGACTGTCATTCTCACTCTCGGCTCTTTCCGAATGCCGTTCGAGCCGGAGAGCCCGACCGCACTCCTGATTCTCTTCTCCGCCTCCATGTTTGTAGTGGTCGCGTTCCTGGTCTTCAGCTTCGTCCTGTTGCGCAGTCTCTTCCGTTTGTGGACTGACCGCCGTTCGGGACAGATGGGCTCCCGCTTCCGCACCAAGATGGTGTTCGGCGCCATGAGCATTTCGTTGCTCCCCGTCGTGCTGCTATTCGTGGTCAGTTACGCGCTGCTCAACCGCACGCTTACCAAATGGTTCCCTCATGCTCTGGAAGTGGCTACGGACGAAAGCGTGCGCCTGCTCAGCGACATGAGCGAAGCCGGCGCTGCCCGCCGCAGCCAACTTGCCGCCGCGCTCGCCCCGCTGTACGCCGCGGGCCAGCCCCTGAAGCTCGCCCCCGGCTACGACGCTATATGGCGGCTGAATTCCGCGGGCTCCGTCACAGACTCGCTCTTCCGCGATACGCCTGGGCTCGCGCTTGAGCCGCCGCATTGGGTGCGCAATATGCCCTCCGGGTCAGAGGCTTGGCAATCGGGCCGCACCACTTATCTCGCAGCACGCACGCCTCTGCCCTCTGGCGCCCTTGTGATTGCGCAACGTATGCCCGACAACTATCTCGCGCGGCTCGATACGATCTTCGGCCAGCGCCAGACCTATCTGGACGAAAGCCGCCAGTTGAAAGCGTTCCGTCTGCAGATGCTTCTCAGCCTTCTGCTCATCACGCTTCTCCTTCTGTTTTCCACCACTTGGGTGGCACTTTTCCTGGAAAAGCAGGTCACCGTGCCGGTGCAGGCGCTCGCTGAGGCCACGCGCGAAATTTCCCAGGGCAACCTCGAGCACCGCGTAACCGTCCGCGCGCAGGACGAGCTGGGCATCCTCGTCGATTCGTTCAACCGCATGACCGCACAGCTCCGCGATGCCCGTGACGGCCTCGAGGAATCCAACGCCAATCTCCAGCGCGCCTTCCAGGAGATGGAGCAGCGCAGGCTCCTGATGGAGACCATCCTCGAGAACATTCCCACCGGCGTACTCTCGCTTGATGCCGCAGGCGGAGTGGAGCGCGTAAATTCCGCCGTCATACGCATGTTCGGTGGCGCCGCGCCCGCTGGCGGTCCCCGCTCGCTCGAATCCGTGCTCGGCACCGAAGCGGCGCGCAATGTCGAACGGCTCATGCGCCGCTCGTTGCGAATGGGCGCAGTCTCTCAGGAGCTGGAAATCCCCGTTTCGGGGCGGCCACCACGCCGCGCCGCAGTCACCGTCAGTTCGCTCGGGCCCCGCCGCGCCAATCCCGGCTACGTTGTGGTGATCGACGACCTTTCGGACTTGCTGCACGCGCAGAAGGCCGCCGCATGGCAGGAAGTCGCTCAGCGCATCGCCCACGAAATTAAGAACC
>JASHRU010000224.1 GCA_030037225.1 Candidatus Acidiferrales bacterium
GGCGGAGAAATACGCGGTGAGAATGGAAACGACGATGAGAATGACGATGGTCCAGAGATTCGGCCAAATAAAGAGGGTCCGGGTCAAAGGGATCACTCCGCTGATGTCGTACAGTTTGGGAGGAATCGCGCCCTTGGTGGCCATCATGAGCGCCGCGGAGGAAGAAAGTCCCAGCGCCCAGACGGCGCCCAAGCCGAGATAGCCCGCGGCGCCGGCCGCGCGATAGTCCAACCTCCGGACCATTCGCGACATCTCGCGAACCAGCAGCGCGCTGAAGATCAGGCTGAACCCCCAGGAAATCAAAGAAGTGGCCATGGAAAAAAACGCGATCCAGGCAATAGCCGCGCGGGGATTGGTGGTGATGCGAGCCAATCTGCGGATGAGCCAATAGACGGCGGGGGTGGAAGCCACCACGTAGCCGCCAATGATGATCATGGCCATCTGCATGGTGAAGGGCACCAGGCTCCAGAACGACTTGCCGCCTTCAATGGCCAGCTTGCTTGGACTTTCGCCCAGCGCGATGCCCAGCCCAAATACGAGCACGATGCCGATGAGGGCAAAAACCCAGGCATCGGGAAACCATTTTTCGCTCCACTCGGCGAGCCAGAGGCCGAAGCGCTCGAGAGCGTTCTGGTGTGTTGCGTTGTTGTCCTGTACCATGGCGGCCAATCCTGGAAAATTGCGCGCAGCATCCCGCAACGCCACCGGGCAAGTCAAGCGAAATTGGAGCCGCGGCCGGCTACTGCAAGCTGCGATTCACATACTCGAGCGCTTTCTCGAGAACCTCGTCGCGTCCCTCGCGAATTCCTTTGAGCGTGGGATGCACCTCCACGTCGGGGACCAGGCCGATGCGCTGGAGCTGGCGCCCATCGGCATGACGAACAGCCTGGCCGGTGAAATAAATGAAGATTCCGCCCGGCACGGAGAAATTGGTCACATCGCCGTTTGCGCCCGCGGTCGGGCTGCCGATGAACCTGGTGCCGTTGGCCGACTCAAAGAACAGACCGGTGTGCTCGGCCTGGCTTATGGTGCGCTCATCCATGAGCATTACGGTCTTACCCGTGTAGCGCCATTTGTCCGTGTGTGGGATGGTTTGGTAGAAGGTGTGGGCCACGGACTGGTTGGTCTGGTCTCCCAGCGGGCCATCGGGAAACATGGCGACGCGGCGTACGAACATGGCGGCGATCGGTGAGTCTTTTTCCGCAAGGCGCGGGGCAATCGCCCAGGCGGTGCCTTTGGGATACGTGCGGTCGTCGAAGATGATCGCGCGCGTGTCCTTGAACTTGTCGAACATCTCATCGACTTCCTGCGCGGTGAGGCGGTCGAGATCCGCGTAACCGATATTGCCTGGGAGAAGCCGGTAGGGATCGCCGGTGCGTTCGTTGCCTACGATCGGAGTGTTTCCCTGCCGGGGAAGCCTCAATTCCTTCACGTGATCGCTGGGGTCGCGAACCACCACAGTGGCTTCCGAAGATTTAGGGCCGCCCAGGATCATGTTCGCTACGCGATACATGCGCCACTGCGAGGTGGAAGCGGGACGGTATCGGGCGAGACGCGCGATGCGAGCCATGGCGTCCTCCCCGTCAACTTTGAGGATTACGTCCCCGATTTCCGCGCCGGCCGCGCCTGCCACCTTCTCATCCAGAAGGCCCGTGATCACAGGCTGACCCTCGATCATGCGCACCCGGACCGGCGGGAGCGCTTCGCCGATGTACTCGCTCCACACCGTGCTATCAAATCCGCCGTGCCCATCGTGGATGTGAGTAACCATCTCGCAGACGGCGAGGGTGTACTGGAGAGCGTTAGTGGCGGATTCCATCTTCGGAATGAACTGACGCAGGATGTCGTCCCAGTCCTCGCCCATCAGATCCTTGTATGGAAAGAAATAGTCAATCACGCCCCAAATGCGGAATGCCGCGAGCATGCGGTAGGGCTGTTCAGGGTATTTCATTTCCGGATAGGGCGAATCCGGGGAGAGCGACGAACTGGCAGGCAGGCGATGGCGAACGGACGCAGAGGATTTGAAGTCGCGAGCGAGGGCCACAGCCGCCTGGAACGCCGGATTCTTGTCGCCTTCGAGCGAAGAGGACGGCACGGTGACGTCCGGTTGCAGGCCGCCGCTGCCGTCTTCAAAAAGCAATTCGCCGAGACGAATCTGGGCCTCGACCCCTTCGGTTAGCGGAAAGCGCTGCACGGTGACCGCGGACGCGTCGCTGGCTCCGCCCTCCGCAACAATAGTGCCCTTGCCAGCAGACTGCAGCGCCAAGGCAACAGCCGGCAATTCCGCGTAGGAATTGACCAGAAAAACCGCGGGATGATCCGTCGCGTCCTTGCCAGGAACGATGCGTGGACCCAGCGCAGTGTAGAACGCCGATTCGTAGCCCCCGCTTGTCACGCCCTGCTGCGGCACGAATCCCACATGCATTCGGCGGCGTTCTGCCGGGCGCGAAAGAGGCGTTGCGGAGAGCGCGCCGGCGACCTGGCCAAAGTCGAACACGATACCGAGAGTCCCGGATTCCGAATCCGTGAGCGGGACCGGCGGACGGAGATCGAACACGATTCCCTTCGCTTTACTGATTTCCTGGCGGATGGCGGCAGCCTTCTGGACCACGCCGTTGAAATCCGCCAAGTCCGCATAATGGTTAACGCGGACGAGCAAAACGCCATCCGGCAGGGACTGAAACGTGGGGTCAAGGGGGCCTTTTTCGGCGCCTTCGGCCGGCGTGGAAGAATGGGTCGTGTTGCCGGGAACGATTCGCGTGGCGGGATCTTCGAGGGCCCGAAGCATCTGCTCGACGGCGGCCGCATACTCCCCGGCGCTCTTCGCTTCGTTCACTCGCGGAATCGCCTCGACAAGCGCCTTGTCCCAATCAATGTCCGCGCGATAGGCGAGATACGGATGAAAATATTTGACCGCGTTCCAGAGCTTACAGAGTGCAACCAGCCGTTCGATTCGCTGGTGTTCCGAGACCTGCGGGGCGCCGAACGCGGTCAGTCCAAACAGCAAGAGCAGGGCAACGGCCGGCAGGCGCTTCGGAAGAGCGGGGGAATGCATGCGAACACCTCCAGGGCGAGTGGCGACAAAGTAGCAAAGACGCCCGGGCCCAGCAACGGAAAGACGGAAAAATGGCAGCGAAGTCCCGAGGCCTCAGAAATGGCTTTAGATTGTCAGATTCCAGCGGCAAGAAGGATGGTCATGTCGTCGGCCTGCTCCGGCGAGCCGGCCCAGTGTTCGACGGCGGCGACCAGGGCATCGAGGACGGCCTCCGGCCGCTGCGTGCGGTTACGCTGGATCACTTCGATGATGCGGTCGCGGCCGAACTGCTCGCCATAGGCATTTTCCGGTTCGCTGATGCCATCGGTGTAGCCGGCAAGCAGGCTGCCGGGCTCGAGTGTCACAGTGCCCTGCTCGTAGTCGCAATCAGCGAACATGCCGACGATGGTGCCGCCGACGTCGAGGCGAGCCACGCCGGAAGCGGAAAAATAGAGCGGCGGGAGATGGCCCGCGTTCGTGTAGCGAAGCACGCGAGTGTCCGAGTTGTAGATTCCGAAAAAGAGCGTGGCAAAGCGGTCTTCCGGCGTAGTGGCCAGAAGATGGCGGTTGAGGAGCGCGATCACGTCCGCGGTCGAGCCAATGCGCTGCTGGTCGAGCAGCTGGCTGCGCAGGGATGCCTGGAGGCTGGCCATGAGCAACGCCGCGGAGATTCCCTTCCCCGCGATGTCGGCGACCACGAGCGCCAATTCCGAATCCGAAAGGCGGATGAAATCGTAGTAATCGCCGGAGACCATGCGCGCGGCGCGGCAGGAGGCAACGAGGTGCAGGCCCGGAATGCGCGGGATGGTACGCGGAAAAAGCTGGTTCTGGACTTCGCGGGCGATGGACAGCTCGTTTTCCAGGCGTTCGCGCTGGCGCTGCTCCTCGATGGCGCGCGCGACGGAGACGGTCATTTCGTTGAACGAGGCGGCGAGGGCGCCGAGCTGATCGTTGCGGACGTCGCGGATGCGATGCGAGAGGTCACCGGCCTTGACACGCTGCGTGGCGCGGTAGAGGTCGCTGACGGATTTGGTCATGGTGCGCGTGAGGACGGCCCCGGTGATGAGCGCTCCCGCCTCAATCACCAGAAAAAGCCCGGCCACTACCATCATCAGGACGTAGGGCAGGCTGCTGAGATCGCCGAGCGAGGCGAAAAGCACCTTATTGAGCCGCGAAGGCCGGGCATAGAAGGACGCAATGACGGGAAGAGTGCCGCGGCGCTCCTGCGGCGTCTCCAGGTCAACGGCATCGAAGTTCGAAATACCGGCGATCTCGAAATCGAGCCAGTGGGCGCGGGGAGGAAGCGTGCGACGCTGGCTGGAGATGCCCACGAGCGGGATGTACACCTGCTGGATACCACCCTTGGTGTCCGTAAAATGCACCGCGCCGTTTTTGGCTTCGCCGGGGTGCTCGAGGCGGACGAGGTCCCACCGAATGCGGCCAAGTTCGAGTGAAAAACTGTCGAGCAGCTCCGGAGTGACGAGCACGGAAACGGACACAACGCGTTCGTCGTTCGGGCGGATACGGGCAGAGACAGCGCGCAGCCACACGTGATCTCCGCGCTGAACCAAACCCATGAAGTGACGCGGCTCGAGGGGCTTGGCGTCGGGAAGCAGTTCGGTTCCCTCCCCCGGGGCGATCTCGAGGCCGGGGATGGCGAGAGCGAGGCGAGCATCACGAGTCGCATTTTCCAAGACGCTAGGAAGCGCCGTGGTCTTCTGCGCGGAGCCGGCCGAGGCAGCGGTAATCCGCCGCTCTCCGCGAAGGACGGCGCTATCGAGCGCGCTGTCGGCCAGGGCCTCCATTCGCGCCAGGGTGGTGTTGACCTCCTGATTCAGGACGTAGCTACCGAGCTGGGCGTAGAGAATGTAGGCGGCGATGCCGCCAAGAAGCACGAGAAGCAAGATCGGCACGACGGCGATAAACAGGTAGGTGACCAGCAGGCGGTTCCGCAGGCTCCACAGGACGCGCCGGCGTATCCAGCCAAAGAGCATCAAGAACCAGATAAACAGGGCCCAGGCAAACAAAACACGGAGGAAGCCAAGAGCGGGGGGATGCAAACCCGCGGCTTCCGCGGCGACGGCGATGAGGTAGATAGCCGTAATCACCGCGGCGACGCGGCGAGTTCGGGTGAGGCCGCGCCAGAGCGAAAGTGCTCGCGCGAGGATGGCGGCAGGCATAAGAAGCCAGTATTCTACCGTGCAGGCGCGGAATTCACGAAAAGCGGCGGACGGCTCGCGCATTCGTTTTTGTGGCTAACAAAGTAATCGTTTCAACGTCTGTCTTCCAAGGCCTCCTCTCTCGGGGAGGAGTTGCCGGAATTCGCCGGGCACAGGACAGGCCGCCCATGAAACGATTTGCTCTTCCAATCGTCCTGCAGATCGCATGCATGATTCTGGCAAACGTGCCCGTGCTCGGTCAGGCTCCGCCGGACAAAGAAGTTGCGAGTCGCCTCAAAGCCTACCTCCAGCCATTCAGCCAATCCGGGAACTTTATTGGCACCGTGCTGGTGGCTCGCGGCAGCCAGATTCTGTTCCGGCAAAGCTATGGAATGGCGAACTACGAGCTTCGCGTCCCGAACTCGAACCAGACGCGATACCACATAGCTTCGGTCTCCAAGCCGTTCACGGCCGCAGCGATTTTGCAGCTCCAGGAGCAGGGCCGCCTGAGCCTTTCCGACCCCATTTCGCGTTACATCCCCGGCTTTCCCAACGGAGACCAGATCACCCTGGACAATTTGCTCACACACACCTCGGGCATTCCGGATATCAATGGCCTCGATGACTACGACACTTTTGCCCGCAGTCCTCATACCCTTGAGCAACTTGTCGCCAAATTTGCCGGTTTGCCCCTCGAGTTCGAGCCCGGCTCCGGCCAGCGCTATAGCAATTCCAACTACAACCTCCTGGCGCTTATTCTGGAAAAGATCAGCGGCGAGAGTTACGAAGATTACTTGCGCGAGCACATCTTTCGGCCGGCGGGGATGCAGGACTCGGGTGCGGACGGCGACGCTTCGCGTCTCGTCCCATCCGCCGCTTCCGGCCACTACCCAGCCGGAATTTCCGGCTTCGAGAAGGCGCCTTACCTGGATTGGTCCAACAAGACCGGGAATGGTTCCCTATACTCAACCGCAGGCGACCTTTATCGTTTCGATCGGGCGTTCAACACCGAAACTCTGTTGAAGAGCACGACCCGACAAAAGTACTTCGTCGAGGGCCCCGGCAATCGCTATGGGTGGTACATGTCCAAACGCCTTGGGCACCGCCTCATGGCCGCAAAAGGGCATAGTCCTGGTTTCACCGCCGAACTGGATCGTTTTCCAGACGACGATGTGGCCATCATTCTTCTCAGCAACAGTTATGGGACCGCATCTCAGGATCCGATTGCGGAAGCTCTGGCCGAAATCGTTTTCGGGCAGCAGGCCCCGGCACCACCACCTCTACGCGCAGTCGCGATCCCCGAGCCGCTCCTGGCATCGTATGCAGGCCAGTATCAGTTCGGACCGGACTATTTCGTGCCCAATGCAAAATTTACTTTGACCGCAAAACCCGGGTACCTGCTGATGCAGATCGAAGACGGGCACGCGCCGCTGGTTCCAATTTCAAGGTCTGATTTCCTGGAGCGCAAGTTTTTGGGGTACATTGCGATGTCGAAAGATTCCGAAGGCAACGTGACAGGCTTAACCTGCCGCTATGGTGATAAGACCTTCACGGCGCGGCGGTTGCAGGGAAACTGAAGCAGCCAGTTTGCCCTCGCGCAAGGGGCCGCGTGAGGAAACTATGCCGTGCGGCGAATGCGGCTGTGCTTTATGCCATAGCCGAAGTAAATGAACATGCCGATGATGAGCCACACCACAAGGCGTATCCAAGTGACCCCATTCAGGCCGAGCATCATGGCCAGCGAGATGAGGATGCCCATCAGGGGAACGAACGGTACCCAGGGCGTCCGGAAAGGCCGCGACACTTCGGGGCGCGTGCGGCGCATGACCCATACACCGGCGCAAACGATCACGAAGGCCATCAATGTGCCGATGGAGACCATCTGGCCGAGGTCGCCGATGGGAACCAGCGAGCCTGTGATAGCGACGAAAAAGCCGGTCACCGCGGTCGATTTCCACGGGGTGCGGAATTTCGCGTGGACGTCGCCCGCCCATTTCCAGAGCAGGCCGTCGTGCGCCATGGAATAGAAGACGCGGGATTGGCCGAGCAACATCACCAGCATCACGGTGGAGAGGCCGGCGAGCGCGCCTGCGTTCACCACGTAGCTGCCCCACTTCACGCCCGTCTCGCGGATGGCGAGGGACACGGGAGCGCCGATGTTCAGGCGCGAATAGTGCACCGTCGCGGTGAGCAGGCCGGAGACGAGCAGGTAGAGGATGGTGCAGATGAAGAGCGAGCCGAGAATGCCGATGGGCATGTCCTTTTGGGGGTTCTTGGCTTCCTGCGCGGCGGTGGAAACAGCGTCGAAACCGATGTAGGC
Organism: Candidatus Acidiferrales bacterium; assembly: GCA_030037225.1. Classification (GTDB taxonomy): domain Bacteria; phylum Acidobacteriota; class Terriglobia; order Acidiferrales; family UBA7541; genus JOPF136. The sequence continues at coordinate 7,514 of JASHRU010000224.1, forward strand.
GAAGAAAACCACGCCCGCGGCGCGCAGGATGCCGGACCAGCCGTAGGCCCCGAATTTTCCTGAGTTTTCCGGGATAAACACGGCCCAGTTCTGGTGCGCGACATCGGGGTGGCCGAAAACGTACATTCCGGCGACGATGATGAAAACGATGACGGCAATCAGCTTGACGAAAACGATCGTCGTGTTGAAGTTGGCGGACTCCTTGATGCCGATGATCAGAATGGTGGTGACCAGGATGATGGCAAAGAAAGCCACGAAATTTGCGGTGGTGGTGGCGTGCTGGGTGGCGCGCGCGAGCTGTTCCATGCTGAAGGTGGATTCCGGCCCCCAACGGCCGTCCACCAGCGCCCACTTGGCGCCGGGCACGTCGCAAATCTGTGGCGGCAGGTTGATGTTGTAGTCCTGCAGAAACGCGACGAGAGTGGAGCTCCAGCCGGAGGCGACGGTGGCGGCGCCGAAGGCGTACTCAAGGATTAAATCCCAACCGATGATCCAGGCAAAAATCTCGCCGAGCGTGGCGTATCCGTAGGTGTAGGCCGAGCCGGCGATGGGGATCATGGAAGCAAACTCGGCGTAGCACAGGCCGGCGAACGCGCAACCGAGTCCGGAGATCACGTAGGAAAGCATGATGGCCGGTCCGGCGTACTGCGCCGCGGCCTGGCCGGTGAGCACAAAAATGCCCGCGCCGATGATGGCGCCGATTCCGAGAGTGATCAGATTGATCGGCCCGAGGGCGCGTTTGAGCGTGTGCTCGCCGACTTCACCGGCCTCTCGCATGAGCACTTCCAGCGGCTTCTTGTCCCAGATTGGGTTCCCCATGCAATCTCCTCTGGCGCGATGGTGCGGCCCCGGGCCGCGAAGTTCGGGAGGGGATTAAACCATTGATTCAGGGAAGAAAGAAGAGAGAAGGCGGGGCAGTGCGAGGAAGAAGGAAACCGCGGCACTCAGCCGCGCCGCGCGGCAGCCGCGGCGCGAAGGTAGGAGGCGACGCGAGACGCCAGATCGGAGGCGGAAGCAAGATCGGCGGCCACGGCAATGGAATTGGCACCGGCGGCGTAAACGTCCGCAGCGCGTTCGGCGGTGATGCCGCCGATGGCGACCAGGGGCTTCACCGTGAGAGCACGCGCCTGGCGGATGAACTCGCGACCAATGACGGGATCGGGATTCTGCTTAGTGGTGGTGGGGAAAATCGGGCCGATCGCGATGTAGTCCGCGGAGGTGGCGATGGCGGCGCGAAGCTGATCGAGATTGTGGGTCGAGACGCCGATACAAGCCTCTGCGCCGCAAATCCTGCGAGCCGACTCGACGGGCAGATCGTCCTGACCGACGTGGACGCCTGCGGCGCCGGAGATGGCTGCGATATCCGCGCGGTCATTGACGATCAATCGACACTTGAGCGAGTGAGAGAGCGCGGCAAGGCGGCGAGCCTCGTCCAGGAGTCGAGCGGAAGAGGCCAGTTTGTCGCGATACTGGATTATCTCGACGCCGGATTCAGAGAGGCGGCGGGCCCAGTCATCCAGCGAGCCAGGAAAAACGTCGGAAGAGACTATTGCATACAGAGGCGGGATCATCGCTTCGAGGATTCGAGGAGATGATCGAGGAAGCCGGTGTGGAGATCGCCCCGCTGGAATTGGGGATCGTCCATGATGCGGCGGTGGAGCGGGACGGTGGTCTTGACGCCTTCGATGACGAACATTTCGAGAGCCCGGCGCATGCGAGCGATGGCTTCGGCGCGGTCTGAGGCGCGCACAATGAGTTTGGCGATGAGCGAATCGTAGTACGGGGGGACAACGGCATCGCTGTACATGGCCGAGTCCACGCGCACACCGTGGCCGCCAGGAAAATGAAACGCCGTAATGCGGCCGGGCGAGGGAGCAAATGTCTCGGGATCCTCGGCGTTGATGCGGCACTCGATGGAGTGGCCGCGGAAGACCACGGCGGGAACGACATCCGCGAGCTTTTCGCCGGCGGCGAGACGAATCTGGGCTTTGATGAGGTCCACCCCGGTAACGGCCTCGGTGACGGGATGCTCGACCTGGATGCGCGTGTTCATCTCGATGAAATAAAAGTCGCCGCCCGCATCGCGCAGGAACTCGACGGTTCCGGCGCCGGAGTAGCCGATTTTTTCGAGCGCGGCGGCGACGCGAGCTCCCATGGCCTCGCGTGTTTCCGGGCTGACGGCGGGCGAGGGCGACTCCTCGACGAGCTTCTGATGGCGGCGCTGGACGCTGCATTCGCGCTCGCCGAGATGGACGACGCGGCCGTGGCGGTCGCCGAGAATCTGGAATTCGATGTGACGCGGGCGCTCGACGTAGCGCTCCATGTATACGTCGGGAACACCGAAGGCCTGCTCGGCTTCGTGACGCGCCGAGCGGAACGAAGCGACGATTTCCGCCGGGGAACGCACGATGCGCATGCCGCGTCCGCCGCCGCCGGCGGTGGCCTTAATCATCAGGGGGTAGCCGATATCCTTGGCCTGGCGGAGGGCGGCGTGCTCGTCCTCGACGACGCCCTCGGTGCCGGGAATGATGGGCAGGCCGGCAGCCGCGGCCTCGCGGCGGGCGCGGTCCTTTTCTCCCATCATGCGGATAACCTCGGGACTGGGGCCGAGAAAGGTGATATGCGAAGCCTCGCAGACTTCGGCGAAATTGGCGTTCTCCGCGAGGAAACCGTAGCCGGGGTGAATCGCGTCCACGTTGGTGATTTCCGCGGCGGAGATGACCTGGGGAATGTTCAGGTAGCTATCGGCGGCGCGGGGAGGGCCGATGCAGACGGCCTCGTCGGCAAAGCGGACATGGAGGGCATTGCGGTCGGCCTCGGAATAGACGGCAACGGTGGCGATGCCGAGCTCTTTGCAGGCGCAGATGATGCGCAACGCGATTTCCCCGCGGTTGGCGATAAGGATTTTGCGGAACATAGCCATGGGCCCGCCTGCCTGAAGGCCGAGGGCAGCTAGCCGCCGGACGGGCGGAGGGCAAACAGCGGCTGGCCGTATTCGACAGGCTGGCCGCTCTCGACGAGGACACCCACGATTTCGCCGGCGTGGTCGGCTTCAATCTCGTTCATCAGCTTCATCGCTTCCACAATGCAAAGTACCTGGCCGGGCTTGACGGAGTCGCCGACCTTCACGAATGGGGGCGCATCCGGAGCAGGTGCGGCGTAGAACGTGCCGACAATGGGCGATTTAACGGTGTGGAGGTTTTCCGCGGGAGCGGCTGCCGGGGTGGCAGACGGACGCGCCACGGCCACTGCTTCTACCTCCAGACCGGGATTGGACGCAGGCGCCGGGCGGGCGGCAGGCTGCGAAGCAACAGGAACCGCGTGAACGATGCCGGGGCCGCTCTGGCGCTTGAGGCGGACATGGAAGTCACCCCGCTGGTATTCCACTTCCTCGAGCCCGCGCTCGGTCATGAACGCCAGAATGCGCTCGATTTCGGCGAGGTCGGCGCGAGGCGCAGCGCCCAGAGCGTCGTTTTTCTTCTTGGCCATTCGATTTCGAGGTGCGGCGACGAACCGCCGTGGATCTCAGACTTCGATCAATTCCCGGGGCGCAGAGGTAAGTGTTTCGCTCCCGCCCGGGAGAACCAGTACATCGTCTTCAATGCGAATGCCCCCCCGGCCGGGGAAATAGACGCCCGGCTCAATGGTCACTACGCTGCCGGCTTGAAGCGCCGTGCTTTGACGCAAACGCAGTGATGGCCTTTCGTGCACTTCGATGCCCAGCCCGTGCCCCGTGCTGTGGATAAAGTAGCGCTCAAGCCCCTCCCGCCGGAGGACGCTGCGAACGGCTTCGTCCACGTTGGACGCCGGGGTGCCCGCCCGGACTGCCTTCCGAGCGGCGGTCTGGGCCTCTAGGACAACCTGATACCATCTCCGCACCTCTGAGGACGCGCGACCGATATGGATGGTCCGGGTGAGGTCGGAGCAGTAGCCGCGGAGTATAACACCCAGGTCGAGGACGACCAAATCCTTTTCTTTGAGTCGTTTGGAGGAGGCGCGGCCGTGAGGCAGCGCGGCACGATGGCCGGATGCCACGATGGTTTCGAAGGAAGGGCCTTCGGCGCCATGCTTCCGCATCTGAAATTCGATTTCTGCGGCTAGGTCGGTCTCACGTATACCGGCGTGAGCCCGTTTGATAGCTCTCACCATCACCTGGCTCGCGATCCGGGCGGCCGCCCGCATTCGGGCGAGTTCTTCTGCATCTTTGACCTCACGGAGGGCTTCCACCAAGCCCTGTACGGGCTTCCACCGACATCCGCCGCGCGCCGGAGTGCGGGCAGCCCTGAGCTGCGCAACAGTCAACCTATCCTCTTCGAACATGGTCGTGGCGCTGCGGGGCAGCCGAGCCAGATACTCTCCTGCTGCTTGGGGCAGAGGTTTGCGAGTGATCAGGATACGGGAATGGCTCCCACGGCATTCTTCGGCGGCCTGCGTGTCGAAGCGGGGATCTGTGAAAAGTATGGGGCGGCCGCCGCCAGCCACAAGGAGAGCGTTATCGCCGGTGAAGCCGGAAAGATAGAAGATGTTGGGGCGATGGCTGATCAGGAGAGCCGAGGCGCGCGCCTGACGAAGCGCGGAGCGGAGGCGGCTTAGCCGGTTATGGAAGAGAAGGGGCATGGGGAAGGAAAGAAAAGGGGAGAGAGGCGACGGCCTCCCTCCCCGAGAGCGTGTCGGTGATCCCCGCGGCTAGGTGGGGATGATCCGCGGGGTGATGAAGAACAGCAGCTCGGTTGAGGAGGTGCTGATCAGGGTGTGTTTGAACAGGTGGCCGATAATCGGGATGCTGCCGAGGAACGGCGTCTGATCCACCTCAGTGGACTGCTGAGAGATAATCACGCCGCCGATCACCACGGTGCCGCCGTCGGTAACCAGGACCTTGGTGGTCGCCTCCTGCGTGTCCAGCGCGGGGATGCCCATGACGCGCGGAATACCGTTGTCGATCTGCGTATTCTCGACGTCCACGTCCATGTAAATGGTGCCTTCCGCGGTGATCTGCGGAGTGACCTGGAGGCGGAGAACGGCGTCGATGAATTCGGTGGAAATCGTGTTGTTCACCACGGTCTGCACAGGAATCTTGGTGCCCTGCTTGACTACGCCGGGCTGGTTGTTCTGAGTGATGATCTTCGGCTTGGAGAGCAGTTTGCCCACCGTGCGACTTTCGGCGGCAGAGATAATCATGTCGATGGCGACATTGGGCGAGGAATAGGCGTAGGTGAAGCCGGTGTTCGGAGTGAGCGCCGGCAGGTTGGTAACCAGGGGCATTACGTTTTCCCCCGAAACGCTGAGGGGAGGCGTGATGGGGTGTACGACCGGGCTGACGAATGACGGGTTGCCCGGAAGGCCACCGAACAGGTTTTTACCGTTCACCGCAGTCGCGGAGAAGCCGAACTGCGTGCCGATTTCGCGCGAGAACGTGCGGCTCGCTTCGACGACGCGGGCTTCAATTTCCACCTGCTGCGACTTGCGGTCGAGCGTCTTGATCAGGGCGTCGAGGTCGGGGAAAACGGACGGGATATCACGGATGATCAAGACGTTGGAACGGTCGTCGGCGAGAATGTCGCCGCGGGAGGAGAGAAATTTCTTGAGGGTGTCGCGGACGGCGCTGGCCTTGGCGTAGCTCAGGGTGCGCGTGGCGGTGACGGAGGGCACGGCTTCGTTTTGCGCCTTGGTGAGAGCGAGCTGCTGTTCCGCCTCGGACTTGAGGGTGGCGCGGGTGGCGATACGGAGCACGTTGCCCTGGAGCTGTTTATCCAGGCCGTTGTTCTGTAGGACGATATCGAGCGCCTGGTCCCACGGTACATCGTCGAGCACCAGCGTGAGGCTGCCTTTCACTGCGGGATCCAGAACCACGTTAAGACCGCTGATTTCGTGGATCAGGCGGAAGAAATCCTTGAGATCCACGTCTTTCAGGTTCACCGAGATGGGCTCTCCCGTGTATTTCTTTTGCTGCGGCGGAGCTGCGCCACCAGAAGCGGCAGCCTGACTGGGCTCTACCGCTTCGGCGATGGGCTGAGGCGCCGCCGGCGCGCTGGCTGGAGCTGCCGTGGACACCGTCGCCGGAGCACCGGGAGTTGCGGCAGCAGGGCGATCCCCATCGGGCCGTGGAGATGCCAGTGCCGCGGAGTCTTCCGTAAGGGTTTTGGGCAGGGACATGGAACTCGAATCCACAGTGACCACCGGAGCGGAGAACGGGGTCGCCGCATTGGTGGCCGCAGCCGGCTCGGAAGCAGGATGAGTCTCCGCAGCTGCCGGCAAAGCAGCCATGGAAGACTGCGCATTCGCCTCTTCCACGGCCGGTTTTAATTCGGGAGCGCGCGATTCGGCCTTCTCAGCAGCAGGCTTGGCGGTGGCTACGACTGTCGAGCCGAAGGTGATGATCAGCCCGGCGCTGGAAGGAGTCACCTGATAGGCGGAGGCGCGGCCGAGATCAATCACGACGCGAGCCACATCGGGCTTGAATTGCGAGCCGCGAATTCCGGTGACGGGATCCATAACCGAGGACGGCTTTTGCAGGCGGCCAAGGCTGGCGCCCTGGAAATCGAGAACCAGGCGTTCCGGATTGATCAGGCGGATGGCCTGGTAATTCAATTTTCCGGTGGCTTCCACGGTGACAACCACCTGTCCATCGGCGCGGGCCACCGTGACGCGTTCGATTCTGGCGCCGCTGGCTTCGCCCGTATGGGTAGAAGGCACGCTGGTGGATGCGGTCTTGGCGGTCAGCCGCGAAGAGCTCATCACCGCGGGCTGGAGATGCGCAGCAGGAACGGGGGCCTGAGCATCACCGAACGCGATGGTGAGCTCGGACGAACTGGGACGCTCCACTTGAGGGCCGACGGGGCGACGAAGCAAGACCTCAAGCCGAACCATGGGCCGACCCATGGACCGGTAAGGCAGCAAGCGATAGCTGCTCACCACGTCGGAGTTGAGGACGCGCGGCGCGCCGGAACCCTCCAACACCACGCCGCTCATCTCGACGATGTAGAGCGAATCGCCGGAGCGGGAAGTGGTGTAGTCGAAGGGTCCGGAGGCACGAGCCTCAAGCTGCACACCCGAGGCGTCTACAACCGCCTGAAAGTGCAGAGTGGCAGGTGGGCTCTCCTGGGAATAAAGGGGAAGGCCGGCCAGCGCCAGCACGATCGCAACCAGCGCGGCGATGCGCCAGTGGGGTGCATGCCCGTTCGTTTTCATTGCTGCTCTCCTGCACTAGAGTAAACTCGCTTCACAACTGTCCGCTCGACGGGATTGCCGAACGGGTCCTTGCCCGACTCCTGAAAGGTAACGCCGTCCATATTGATTTGCTCAACGCGGCCGTCGAACAGCCGGTCGCCCTGATGGAGAAAATAGGTGCGGCCCTGCGGATTGGTGGCCACCACAATCATTCCGTTGGCGCTGCGCACGATGCCGTCAATGCGCACGGTAGAGACCTGTAAGCCCGCCTTGCCAGGCGGGAGGACGAGCGGGCCATGGCCGCCCGCGGCAGAAACCAGTGCGATAAAGGGGTCGCGGCCGTGAGGCTTGGCAGGCGCGGGCGCTTCCTCTTTCTTCGCTTCTTCCGCTGGCTTTGCGGATACTTTCTTGGTCTCCTGCTTCTTGGCCGCCGGCTTGGGAGCCGCAGGCTTGGGAGCAGGCGCTTGGGCCTTGGCAGGAGCTTTCGCAGGAGCCTTCGCGGGAGCCTTGGCTGGGGCCTGAGCAGCGGCCTTAGCCGGCGCTTTGGAGGGCGCCTGGGGGGCTTGCTGCTCGGCGGCCCAGAGGCCGCGCGGCTGGGCCTGGGCCGCAACGGCCAGGCCTATGCCGAGCATCACGAGTCCCAATCGGTTCAAGGTGTGGAGTGGCCGCAGCATTGTTCACCCTTCCCGTCTAACGCTTTGCGGGCCCAGCGCCCGGCTTGCCGGGCTTGGGAGGACCCGCAGCCCCACCGGTGAAGTACGTGGTGGCCGTAAACGTGCCAAACACCGTAGTTCCCGGACGCAATGGGAACGGCGGCGGCGAGGGCCCGCCCTGATACTGGGAACTGGGCGTGGTGAAAGTAAGGTCCGCAACGTTGATGATGCGCGAGAGGCGGCTGAGCCGCTCGAAGAATTCAACGACCTGAAAATACGGCCCGTCTATCGCGACTTCAAAGGGAACTTCGTAGAAATAGTCCTTGGGCTCGATGGGCTTGGCCGTGAGGCGCCGGATGGAGATGTTGGAGGCGCGTGCGGAATCGCTCATAGCCTTGATGAATTCGTCGATCTCCTTGTCATCGGGCACGATGGACTTCAGAGTGTCGAGTTCCTTCTGCATGGCCTCGATATCTGCGGTCAACTGGCCCTTTTGGACGTCGTAATACTGGAGCTTTTTGACTTCATCGTTCACGGTGTCGAGCGACTTTTGAGCGGAGTCGCGCTGGGCACGGACGGCCTGGATGGGAAAGCCGGGGACATATTCACCGATCAGGAAGATCGCGGCGCCGATGGCGACGAAAGCGACCGCCTGGACCCCGAAGGGAAGCTCGCGAAATGAAGTAGCCATGGCGCCTTCTCTCCCTCAGTTCTTAACCGACTTCGGCGGAGCGGCCGCGGGCTGCTGGGCGCCGTTCCCTTGGCTGGGCAAAGCGAAATCCGCCGTCAGAGTGAAAACAAAAGTCGGAGATGTGGGGCGACGCTCGTCCTGCTTGGTCTCCTTGATCTCCACCTTGTCGAAATAACCCGAGCGTTTAAGCTCGGTGATGAAGCTGGCCACGGCGTTGAGCGTTTCCGCTTCGCCATCCATCTGGAGGGAGTTGCCGGAGCGCTTCAGGCCGTTCATCCAGAGGGCGTCCACACGATTCACGGTATTGGCGACCGCATCCAGCAGCTCCTGGCCGCCGGAACGATTGCGCTGGAGCTGCTCGATGACATCGACGCGCTGCTTGAGCGCGGCCTTTTCCGCCTGGCGGCGTTCGACTTCGGCCTTGACGCCGGTGAGGCGTGTGCGTTCCGCGGTCTGCTTGGTAATCTGGTCCTTGAGCTTGGTGAGCTCGTTGTTCATCTGTCTCCAGTGGAACCAGAGAGCGCCACCGGCGACGAGTACGGCGATGAGAAGACCGAAGATCTGGACGGAGATGTCCATGGGCGCGCCGCCGGCGCGCACTTTTTTGGGCCGCGGTTGTCCGAGAAGGTTGATTCGTATCATGGCGCGTCGAAACTCCTCAGGGCCAGCCCCACGGAAATTGCCAGGCGCGGGGCAATCTCCCGCAATTGATCCTCGTTGTGCTTACCGGGATTGATGGCGATCTTGCGGAAGGGATAAAGCTCTTCCACCGGCATCGCGAATTCCTCCCGGAGCAGATCCACCAGTCCCGGAACCCTGGCCGTTCCCCCAGCCAGGTAAATCCTCTGGATATTCTCGCCGCTGGCGGTGGCGCGGAAGAAGTCAAAAGTCTTTTGAATTTCCAGAATCAAGATGTCCGAAACGGAGCGCAAAATCGAAGCTTTTTGCTCCTCGCTGACGCCGGAGAGGGTCTCGCCCTTCTTCAGTTTCTCCGCGTCGTCGAAATTCAGGTCCAATTCCTTCTGGAGCGCGTCGGTGTACTGGTTGCCGCCGACGGAAACGTCGCGGGTGAACAGGGGAATCTGGCTGCGCACGATGTTGATGCTCATGACGCCGGCGCCGATGTTGAGCAGGGCGATGGTCTGGCCGGGGTCCGGCTCGTAGTTGACTTCAAAGCAGTTCTGCAGCGCAAAGGCGTCGATATCCACGACCACCGGGGTGCGGCCGGCCTGGGCGAGCACGTTGGTGTGGTTGAGAATCTTGTCCTTCTTGACGGCGACGAGGAGAACGTCCATCTGCGTGTCGAGGGCTTCCAGGACCTGATAGCTGAGGTTGACGTCGGCGATATCGAAGGGGATGTGCTGACCGGCTTCCACCTGGATGCGGTCGTAGAGCTCCTCTTCGCTCATGAAGGGAAGCGTGACACGCTTGACAATGACGGAGTGGCCGGAGACAGAGGTGGCCACATTCTTCGTCTTAATCTTCTGGCTGTCGAAAATGTCGCTGATGGCTTTGGCCACCGAGGGGGCGTCCATGATGGCGCCGTCCACGACCGTATCCTGAGGCAAAGATTCGAGGCCGTAGCTGGCCAGTTCGTAGGCGCCCTTGGAAGATCGGAGTTCAACGGCTTTGACCGAGCTCGATCCGATGTCGAGTCCCACCAGTTCCTTTGCTTTGCTTCCAAACATGGCTCGCCTCTCTCCCGCCGCTCTCAGCCGCGCCGATCGCGGCGCGCGCGAAGCATCTTGCGGTCCATCCAACGGTCCAGCGCAGTCTTCTTAAACTTCCAGCGATTCCCGAGTTTGAATGCGGGGATGCGGTCCGCGTAAATATACCGATACAGGGTGTCGGGGGAAACACCCAAATAACGCGAAGCTTCGCGGATGTTCATTACTTCCCGCGATTCCAGGGTGTCCACCGGCATCAAACCGCCCCCCTTCGAGAGTCCCCCGTCAACGGAAGCTGGGCACAAGAGTTGCTGAGCGGCGTTATGGCATCGGGCGGGCTGGGGTGTCAAGGAATGGATTGGGCAGATGTGCGGTGAACTTTGGTTTTCTTAGGCAAATTGGGGGCAGGAGCCGGTCACAAATACAACGCCTAGTGGGATCAGAGTATCCGTCTACCACTGGTAGTTATCGCGGGGCAGGAACCAGGATGCTTACTGTTTGTTCACCACAGGGAGGCCGAGGCGACTCCAGAGCGCATCGACGCGCTGCTTGACCTGGGCGCTCATGCGGGCTTCGGCGGGCCATTTGCGGTCGTACCCTTCGCCGGGCAGTTTGCGCGTGGCGTCAATTCCCATCTTGGAGCCGAAATCCTGGCGGCGCGCGGCATGATCCAGGGTATCCACCGGGCCGAGCACGAATTGAATGTCACGCTCGGGGTCGATCGCGCACAGGGCTTTCCAGAGAACCTCGCGATGATTTTGCACGTCCACGTCGTCGTCCACGACGACGATTACCTTCGTAAACATGGCTTGGCCGAGCGACCAGATGGCGCTCATGATTTTGCGAGCCTGGCCGGGATAAGACTTGCGGATCGAGATGAGCATGAGGTTGTGGAAGATGCCTTCGGCGGGCATGGAAACGTCCACGATTTCCGGGTACTGCATTTTCATCACGGGCAGAAAGATGCGTTCGACGGCATGACCCATGAAAAAGTCTTCCTGGGGCGGCGGGCCGACGATTGTGGTCAGGTAAATGGGATCCTTGCGGTGCGTGATGCAGGTGATGTGGAAGATGGGGAAGTCGCCTTCCTGAGAATAAAAGCCGGTGTGATCGCCGAAGGGGCCTTCCAGGCGGCCTTCGGCGAGATCGACGTAGCCTTCGAGGACGATCTCGGCGTTGGCGGGGACTTCGAGGTCGACGGTTTCGCAGGCGACGACTTCGACGGGCTCGCGGCGCAGGAATCCGGCGAAGAGGAATTCGTCCATATCGGGGGGAACGGGGAGAATGCCGGAAAGGCAGGTGGCGGGATCGGAGCCGATGGCCACCGCGACTTCGAGCTTCCCTTCCCCGTGGCGCGAGCGGGCGCGGCGGTAGTGTTCGGCGCCGTGCTTTTGCGTTTGCCAGTGCATGCCGGTAGAGCAGTCGTCGAAGACCTGCATGCGATAGACGCCCACGTTGCGCTTGCCGGTCTCGGGATTGCTGGTAATCACGAGAGGCCAGGTGATGTAGCGCCCGCCGTCCTCGGGCCAGCACTGGAGGATGGGAAACTCGGAAAGCGCAAAACCATCGCGGCGGACGACCTCTTTGCACGGGCCGGTTTTGACGGACTTAGGAAAGAACGCACCCAGCTCGGCGAGTTTAGGGAGCATTTTTAGCTTGTCGAGGAGGCCCTGCGGGGATTGGAAGTCGAGATAGGAGCGGATGCGCGCGGCTACCTCGTCGAGCGAATCCACTTCGATGGCGAGATTCATGCGGCGGGCGGAGCCGAGCATGTTGATGAGCAGTGGATGGCGCGATCCCTTGGGCTTTTCGAAGAGAAGCGCGGGGCCGCCGGATTTGGTGACGCGGTCGGTGATTTCGGTGATTTCGAGGATGGGATCGACTTCGGCGGAGACGCGATGGAGTTCGCCTGCTTTTTCCAGTTTGCGGACGAAATCGCGAAGGTCGTTGTAAGCCACGGACTGGACTCCGAACTCCGAGCCGCCGGTGGGGGCGCGGAGCCGCATCAATCTAGCATGAAAGATTGAAGTGGCGAGCGTCGGAGAATAAGCACCGGAAACGAGCATGACTCAGGGTCGGCGCGAGCGGGCGGCAGGTTCCTGTTGACATGCCACAGGAAAAGACGGATACTCCTGTGGACATCCCACAGGAGGCGCCATGGCGAGCGACAAGCCGGAGATCCTGCAAGGCACGCTGGATTTGATGGTGCTGAAAACGCTCTCGGTGATGGGGCCGCTGCACGGTTACGGAATCGCGCGGCGGATTGAGCAGATCAGCGAGGAGCTGGCCATCAATCAGGGAACGATTTACGCCTCGCTGGCGCGCCTGATGCTGAAGGGATGGATCGAGGGCAAGTGGGGCACGTCGGAGAACAACCGCAAGGCAAAGTTTTACTACGTCACTAAGGCCGGTCACAAGCAGTTGAGAGCGGAGGCCGAGAACTGGGAACGCACGGCGCGGATCATCGGCCGCGTATTGAGGCTGGCGGAGCGGGGGTAGGGGCGTGACCGGCTGGCTTCGGACACTCGTAGCGCGAATTCGCGGCTGGCAATCAGCGGCGGAGATGGACCGCGAATTCGAACAGGAGCTCACGGCGCACCTGGAGCTGCTCACAGAGGAAAACGTGGGGCGGGGCATGACTCCGGAAGAAGCGCGGCGCGCGGCGCGGGTGCGGCTGGGAGGAATCACGCAATTGCAGGAGACCAACCGAGAACTGCGCGGCCTGCCGCTCGTCGAGACGCTGGTGCAGGACGCGCGCTATGCGCTGCGCATGCTGCGGAAGAATCCGGGCTTCACGGCCGTTGCGGTCCTTACGCTCGCGCTGGGCATCGGCGCGAACACGGCGATCTTCAGCGTGATCGAAGCGGTGCTCTTGAAACCGCTGCCCTACCCGCATCCCGAGCAGCTCTTCTTCGTCTTCCAGCAACGAGAACGCGACGCAAAAGTGCAGGCGAGCTGGTCGTATCTGAACTTTCTGGATTTGCGGGAGCAGAATCACATCTTCAGCGAAATCGGGAGCAACGGGAACCACGAGCTCACGCTGACCGGCCATGGCGACCCGGAGGTGGTGAGCGTGGCCGACGTGACGCCAGAGATTTTTTC
>JASHRU010000225.1 GCA_030037225.1 Candidatus Acidiferrales bacterium
GCTGATACGCGATCATGCTCGGCGATGCCATTCCGATGTTCTGCGGGTCGGGAAACACTCCCTTCGGATCGTCCTTCCACATTTCCATCATGCTGCCGAGATAATCCCAGCGGCCCACGTTGGTTCCGAGCAGGCGCCGCCGCAGCACCCAGGCGATCGGAACCAGGTAGAGACCGGCGTGTCCTTCTTCGTACAGCACTTTGATTTTGAGCGTGCCGGTAGCGACGCCGATCATGGCTTCGATCCGCGCCAGCAATTTCTCCAGGATCAGCGCCTCGGCCGGCGTCTGGATTTTGGGGATGTAGAAATACACACCAGTGCCGGCGCGCGCGAGCGAATCGTAATTATTGAATGTCCACAAAACGAGAATCGGGATCATGGCCGGGACCGGCCGGTCGTCCACGCGAATGTGATCGTAATGCAGGTGCATGCCGGGCGGCCGCGCAAACCGGATGGGCCACTTTGCCGGCGGGTTTTGAATCGAATAGGAGCGCTTCTTCCCTTTCTTCTCGACGTCGTACGTGCGCCTGCTCCAGCGTCCTTCCATAATTTCCTTTGCGTTCTGCAACGCGGCAAAAATGCCCACCGGCTGCGCCGCCGGCGTGCCGTCGGGCTGGAAATGTGGCGGCGAAGCGTCCTCAAAATCCGGCATGTTCATGGGCGCGGGGCTGTTGAGCGCGTTGAAGGCCATATCCAGCGGATGCCACGGCCCGGTGAGCTCGAGACCCGCGTTCGCGAGGGGGTGCGCGTCAGGCGGGATGGGCGCCTCGTCGTTGAGCCGCCAGCGCCACTGGCTGTCGCGCCCGAGCGCATTGTCGATCATCCCCTCGACAATCTGGCGGAACGTCCATTCCTTGCCGCTCACGGGATCTTCAAACGCCGCGTCCCACATCGGCCAGCCGTATTTCTCGCGAACGGGCGCGGGTGAGGAAAGGATGGCCCGCCGCGCCGATAGCACCGCGGCGAATTGATCGCGGAACTCCCGCGTGAGCGTGGTAATGGCGGTTTCGACGCTTACGTCGCGTCCGTTGACTTTTTTGCTGCCGAACAATTCGGGGAATCGCTTCAGGATATCTTCGCGGATCATGGCCTTCGGTCTCCTGGATTCTGTCGCGCGGTCCGGCCGCGGACGCTGGCTCGTGCGAAACCCTGCATTATTGCTGAAATTGGCGCAACACTCCAAACGGCCATTTGCGCCTGGCAAACCGCAAGTCAAATCTGAACCAGTCGGCGGGAAGATTCTCCGAACTGCTGGAGCCGCTTCAGAGGAAAGCAAGAAAAGGATCGCAGGAGGCAAACGATCGCGATTTCCCCGCGTCTTTCGAGTCCTTTGTGTAACGATCGTCATACAATCTCTCTCAAAGATATGAGGAGAAGTTCTGGCGGATTTTAAATATGAGGTAAATTACAAAAGGAGCCGTGCCACGCAGAGCGGAAACACAAGGAGCTAAAGCCATGACGACGAGAGTAATAGTGGATGAACCCGCGCCGGTGCTTCTGAGCGCGTATGGAAAAGCGCGTTCCACGGTTCCAGGAACACCGTTGACTTCTGAGGAAGTAAGGAAGATCCAGGCCTACTGGGGGGCATGCAATTATCTTGCGCTCGGGATGATCTACCTCCAAGCGAATCCGTTGCTAAGAGAGTCCTTGAAGCCCGAGCATATCAAGAACCGCCTGCTAGGACATTGGGGATCGAGTCCGGGGCTGGCTTTCCTCTATATCCACCTGAATCGCCTGATTAAGAAATTCGATCTCGACGTGATTTTCATGGCTGGCCCCGGGCACGGTGCGCCGGGAGTCTTGGGGCCGGGCTATCTGGAGGGCACGTATTCTGAAATCTATCCGGAAAAGAGTGAGGACGAAGTAGGTCTGCTGGAATTCTTCAAACAGTTCTCCTTCCCCGGCGGAGTTGGCAGCCACTGCACGCCGGAAACCCCCGGCTCGATTCATGAGGGCGGCGAGCTGGGGTACGTCCTCTCGCATGCCTGCGGAGCAGCGTTCGACAATCCGGATTTGATTGTCGCCGCAGTCGTAGGCGACGGCGAATCGGAGACCGGGCCGCTGGCAACCTCGTGGCACATCAGCAAATTCTTGAATCCGATTCGCGACGGCGCCGTGCTGCCGATCCTGCATTTGAACGGCTACAAGATTAACAATCCCACGCTGCTCGCGCGCATTACCCACGAGGAGCTGGAAAACCTGTTGCGCGGTTACGGATGGACGCCTTACTTCGTGGAAGGCTCGGACCCGGAGAGCATGCACCAGGCGATGGCGGCGACCGTCGAACACTGCGTCCTCGAAATCCAGAAAGTTCAGCAGGAGTGCCGCACGAGCGGAGTGGCTAAGCGGCCGCGCTGGCCAATGATCGTGTTGCGCTCTCCGAAAGGGTGGGGCGCGCCGCAAGAGGTGAACGGCCACCGGCTCGAAGGCTTTTGGCGTGCGCACCAGGTGCCCTTAACCGAGGTGAAGAAGGACCCCGGACAATTACGCATCCTGGAGAAGTGGATGCGCGATCAGAAGCCCGAAGAGCTGTTCGACGAGCGGGGACGGCTGATTCCGGAACTGAAGGAACTCGCGCCCAGGGGAGACCGACGCATGAGCGCGAATCCACATGCGAACGGCGGCAGATTGCGACGAGCTCTGCGCCTGCCCAACTTCTGCGACTACGCGCTGAAGGTGGATCGCCCTGGAACTCTCGAGGCGGAGAATGTGCCGCCGCTGGGAAACCTCCTGCGCGACGTGATGAAGTTGAACCGGGACAACTTCCGCGTGTTCGGGCCGGACGAAACGACCTCCAACAAACTGCAGGCGCTCTACCAGACATCCAAGAAATTCTGGATTGAAGAGTATTTTCCGGAAGACCAGGACGGGGGCGAGCTGGCGAAGGACGGACGCGTGATGGAAATGCTCAGCGAGCACACAATGGAGGGCATGCTCGAGGGATACCTGCTCACCGGCCGGAACGGGTTCTTCTCTTCCTACGAAGCCTTTGTGCACGTGATCGATTCCATGTTCAACCAGTACGCCAAATGGCTGACGATCTGCAACCATCTGTCCTGGCGCCAGAAGGTAGCTTCGCTGAACCTGCTGATCACATCCACAGTCTGGAGGCAGGATCACAACGGCTTCACACACCAGGACCCCGGGTTTCTCGATGTGGTGGTCAACAAGAGCTCGGCGGTAACGCGAATTTATCTCCCGCCGGACGTCAACACTCTGCTCTCCGTGGCCAATCATTGCCTAAGGAGCGAGAACTACGTGAACGTAATCGTCTGCGACAAACAGATGCACCTGCAATACCTGGATATGGAAGCGGCGATCGTCCACTGCACAAAGGGAATCGGCATGTGGGAATGGGCGTGTAACGATCAAGGGTGCGAACCAGACGTGGTGATGGTGTCGGCCGGCGATATTCCGACGCAGGAATCGCTGGCGGCAATCTCGTTGCTCCGGGAAGAGTTTCCCGATCTGAAGATTCGTTACCTCAACGTGATTGATCTATTCAGGCTGCAGCCCAGTGCCGAGCACCCGCACGGTTTGCCCGACCGCGATTTCGATTCGCTGTTCACCGTGGATAAACCGGTCATTTTTAATTTCCATGGATATCCGTGGCTCATCCACCGGCTGGCTTACCGCCGCACGAATCATCACAACATGCACGTCCGCGGGTACAAGGAACAGGGCAATATCAACACGCCCTTGGAACTGGCCATCGAGAATGAAGTCGATCGTTTCAGTTTGGCCATGGACGTGATCAAGCGGGTGCCAAAGCTACAGACAATCGGCGCGCATGCCCGCGAAAAGTTTTTGAATATGCAGATTGCGTGCCGCAACTACGCTTTCGCGCACGGTATCGATATGCCTGAGTTTGCAAACTGGAAGTGGCCCTATTCGGCGCGCTAGTCCGGCCGGCCGCTACCCGAACCTGATTCCTGAGAGATATCCTTACGCCTATGAACGTACTTGTACTCAATGCGGGAAGTTCCAGCCTGAAGTTCCAATTGATCGCCACGGACCCCGCTGCCATCACCGCGGATAAAGATGTGCGCCTGTGCCGGGGACAGATCAACCGGTTGGGGGGAGAAGTAGTCATTGAGGTCTTGATGCGTGATGGCTTGCGGAAGAAGTTCGCCGCCTCAACTCGGGATATGCAGGCATCGCTCGAACATCTGATGCAGTGGATCGCCTCGGATGCTTCCGGAATTGGCGAAATCCGGGCGCTTAGCGACGTCAACGCTGTCGGCCATCGCGTGGTTCACGGCGGCGAGTTGTTTGGGGAGTCCAAACTGATTACCGATGAGGTGCTCAAGGGGATTGAGGACTGCATCGAGCTGGCGCCGCTGCACAACCCGAACAACATCAAGGGAATTCTGGCGGCGCGGCAGGTATTCGGCCCGAAGCTGCCGCAGGTGGCTGTTTTTGACACTTCCTTCCACCATTCGATTCCGGAGCACGCCTACCTCTATGCGATTCCCTACCACTTGTATCGTCGCCATCGAATCCGGCGTTACGGATTTCATGGAACCTCCCACCGCTACGTCTCCGAACGCTACCGGAGGCTGCGGGGGATCAGCAGAGAGCAAACGAATGTGATCACCATGCACCTGGGAAATGGGTGCTCGGCGGCGGCGATTCGCGGTGGGGAATGCATCGATACATCGATGGGGATGACGCCGTTGGAAGGGTTGGTCATGGGAACCCGGTCGGGGGATCTCGACCCCGCGATTGTGGGCCTGATTGCCACCAAAGAGAGCCTGTCGCCAAGCGAAACGGAAGCGCTGCTCAACACCCAGTCAGGTTTGCTCGGCATCTCCGGGCTCAGCAACGACATGCGCGTGTTGCAAGAGGAACTCGAAGGCCACGACGACCGCAGGGTGCGTTTGGCGATCGAGGTTTTCTGCTATCGCGCGAGAAAATACGTTGGAGCATTTCTCGCCGCCATGGGCGGCTCGGATGCAGTCGTATTCACCGGCGGGATTGGGGAGAACTCGGCGGACGTCCGGGCGCGAATCTGTACAGGTTTGGAATGGGCGGGACTGAAGGTGGACGAGAAGAGGAATCAGCAAACGGTTGGTTCGGAAGGACAAATCAGTACGGATGATTCCAGCCTGCATGCCTTTGTGATCCCGACAGATGAGGAACTCCTGATCGCGCGCGACACGGTCCGTTGCGTCCTGGGCGAACCGCATTTTTCGCGATCGGAAAGTCCGTCGACGGCCGACGGCAAGCGGTTGTGAGGAGATGGGAGTGGGCCTTCGAAGGGCGCAGTCCTGAGTGATGCTGGATGGATTGAGTTGCTTCGAACTGTGGATCTCAACGAGTTTCGTTGACGTTCAGATCAAGGATTCCCCATGAGCAAGAAAACTCCGATAACTCCGGAACGGACGGGAGACGCGGCGACAGCCCCCGAGTCGCCGCACGTTTCAGAACTCTTAAACCAGTACGGGTGCGGCCCGATTCCTTTTGTCGGTTCGGAAGGCGCGTTTTACGAACGGCATCTGGTGTTCGACCGCGTCATCGACGTGAGCGTTGCGACTGCCCGGGAACGATTCGAAGCCGTTGCGCATTCGATACGAGATGTCCTCGCCCAGCGTTGGGTGCTGACGAGGAGCACGTATGAGAAGACCAACGCCAAGCGGGTGTACTACCTCTCCCTGGAATTCTTGATCGGCCGTTCGCTGATGAACAATATAAGAAATCTGCTGCTGGAGCCGCTGTTTCGGGAGACGGCGCAGAAGAAAGGTGTGGATTGGCTCTCGCTGCTTGAACAGGAACCCGACGCGGGCCTTGGCAACGGCGGCCTCGGCCGTCTCGCTGCTTGTTTCTTGGACTCGATGGCCACGATGCACCTGCCGGCTACGGGATACGGTCTGCGCTATGAATATGGCATGTTCAAACAGTCGATTGTCGATGGATGGCAGAAGGAAAATCCCGACAATTGGATTCGCAGGGGCGATCCCTGGGAGGTCGTGCGGCCTCCCGAGAAGGTGGAAGTCAACCTAGGTTGTTCGTTTGAGCTGGTCGGCGGTGGCTTTCAGTTTATTCCCGGCCGGTCGTCAACCTTGATTGGAATACCATTCGACCGGCCCGTGGTGGGCTACGGCGGCAAGACGATCAACACCCTGCGGCTGTGGGCCGCAGCCGCGCCGAACTACTTCAACTTCGAGGAATTCGGTACCGGCGATTTCGTGGGCGCTCTGGCCGGAACCCTCGGGGCGGAATCTCTCACACGCGTGCTCTATCCCGACGATTCGACAACCGCGGGGAAGGAATTACGATTCATCCAGGAGTATTTTCTCGTTGCTTGTTCCTTGGCTGACATCGTAAGGCGGTTCCGGCGGTTCAACCAGGATTGGGACATGCTGCCCGACAAGGCCGCGATTCAGATGAATGACACGCATCCCTCCCTGGCCGTCGCCGAGTTGATGCGCATCTTGCTGGATGACGCCCATCTGGGATGGGAGCAGGCGTGGGATTTGACCAGAAGGACGCTCGCTTATACGAATCACACCTTGCTGCCGGAAGCGCTCGAGAAGTGGCCGGTCGAGCTGTTTGAGATCTTTGTTCCCCGCCATCTGGAGATCATCTACGAGATCAACCGGCGCCTTCTCGACGAGGTTCGACTTCGCTTCCCCGGCGACGACGGTCGCGTAACCCGCGTCAGCCTGGTGGAAGAGGACCCGCAGCGCAAGGTTCGCATGGCCAACCTGGCGATTGTCGGCTCGCACAGCACCAACGGCGTGGCCGCCATCCACTCCCAGCTGCTGCGGACGACGACGGTCAAGGACCTGGCCGAGATGTATCCAGGGCGCTTCAACAACAAGACGAACGGGGTCACGCCCCGGCGATGGCTGCTGCAAGCCAATCGGCCGCTCGCGCGCGCGATCAGCCAGGCCATCGGCGACGCCTGGATCACTGACCTGAGTCAACTGAGCCGGCTCAAGCCGCTGGCCGAAGATAAGGCCTTTCGTGACGCTTTCCGCAAAGCCACGCGCGAAGGCAAGTCGCGGTTTGCCGACTGGCTCAAGAAAACGTCGGGTCGAGAGGTGGATCCGGAGACCATCTTCGATAGCCAGGTGAAGCGCATACACGAATACAAGCGGCAACTGCTCAACGCCCTTCGCATCGTGGTGCTGTACAACCGCCTGCGGGAAAACCCAAACCTGGCAATGACGCCGCGCACATTCTTCTTCGCCGGCAAGGCCGCGCCCGCCTACCACCTGGCCAAGCTGATCATCAAATTCATCAACAATCTGGCCGGCACCATCGACGGCGACCCAGCGGTGCGCGGACGAATCAAAGTCGTTTTTCTGCCGGACTACAACGTCTCCCTTGCGGAACGGTTGATTCCCGCAAGCGATATTTCAAACCAAATCTCTACGGCGGGATTTGAAGCAAGCGGAACAAGCAATATGAAGTTCATGATGAACGGCGCGCTCACTGTGGGCACGCGCGACGGCGCCACCATTGAAATGGCCCAGGAGGCCGGCGAGGAGAATTTCTTCCTGTTCGGCCTGACCGCGGAGCAGGTGGCCGGCAGCCGCTCCTGGTATAACCCGCACTGGCATTATGAGAACGAGCCGGAGACGCGCGCCGCGCTGGACCTGATCTTTTCCGACTACTTTAGCCGTTACGAACCGGGAGTGTTCGCTCCGTTGCGCGACACCCTGCTCATCACCGATCACTTCATGCACCTGGCAGACCTCAAATCGTACCTCGAGGCGGACCGGCGGATCCGTGAGCTCTACGCCGATCCCGAGGGTTGGACGCGGAAAGCGATTCTCAACGTGGCCAGCTCGGGAAAATTTTCCAGTGATCGTACGATTGCGGAATATGCCCGCGAGATCTGGAAGGTCGAGCCATGCCCAATCCCTTAGAAACACGGCAAGCGCTCTCCGTAGCGATTCAAAATCCGATCTCACCGCTCGCAGGCAAACCGGCGCCCCGGGAGATGCTGGTGGATGTCGCCCGGCTGGAAAGGGACTATTTCGAGCGCCGCCCCGACCTCGAAGATCCAAATCAGTTAGTCAGCTTCGGCACCAGCGGACACCGTGGCTCGCCATTCCAAGCCACATTCACGGAAGCCCACATTCTCGCGATTACACAGGCAATTTGTGACTACCGGCGATCGAGAGGAACGGACGGCCCGCTCTATATGGGCAAAGACACCCACGCGCTGTCCGGTCCTGCACAGCGCACCGCCCTTGAGGTGCTCGCGGCGAACGAAGTGGAGACCGTCGTTCAACAGAAGGACGGCGTCACGCCAACGCCGGTGATTTCACGCGCCATCCTCGTGTACAACCGCAATCGCAAAGAACATTTCGCGGATGGCATTGTGATTACGCCGTCGCACAATCCGCCGGAGGACGGAGGCTTCAAGTACAACCCGCCGAACGGCGGGCCTGCCGATACCGATGTCACCCATTGGGTGGAAAACAGGGCGAACGAACTGCTGCGCGCGCGTAATCTGGGCGTGAAACGGCTACCTTTCCAGAAAGCGGTGACGGCGGCCACGACGCATCAGGAAGATTTGATGTTGCCGTACGTGCAAGATCTCAAGAACGTCGTTGATATGGAGGCCATTCGCGGCGCGAAGTTACGCCTTGGCGTGGATCCCTTGGGCGGGGCCGCTCTCCCGTATTGGGGACCGATCCAAACCATCTACGGGCTCGACATTACGCTCGTTAACTCAGCACTTGATCCCACCTTCTCCTTTATGACCGTGGACCACGACGGAAAGATTCGCATGGACTGTTCCAGCCCATATGCCATGGCGCGGCTGGTGGACCTCAAGGATCGCTTCCGCGTGGCCTTCGGGAATGATCCGGATTCCGATCGCCACGGAATCGTCACGCCCGGAGCGGGACTGCTGAATCCGAACCACTTTCTCGCGGTGGCCATCCGCTATCTCTTGACCCACCGCACCCACTGGCCCGCTCACGCCGCCGTGGGAAAGACGCTGGTGAGCAGCGGCATCATTGACCGCGTAGTGAGCAAGCTCGAACGCCGGCTCTGCGAGGTTCCCGTGGGCTTCAAATGGTTCGTGCCCGGACTGTTCGACGGTTCCGTGTGCTTCGGCGGCGAGGAAAGCGCGGGTGCAAGCTTCCTGCGCTTCGACGGCACCGTTTGGACGACCGACAAGGACGGTCCGATCATGGACCTGCTCGCTGCGGAAATCACCGCGCGCACCGGCAAGGATCCAGGAGAGCACTACCGCGAGCTGGCAGCAGAGTTCGGCACTCCCTACTACACACGCATCGACGCGCCGACCTCCCCCGAGCAGAAAAGCAAACTGCAAAATCTCTCCCCAGATGGAGTGAAAGAGTCGGATCTGGCAGGGGAGCCGATCACTGCCAAGCTGACGCGCGCGCCCGGCAATAATGCCCCCATCGGTGGCCTGAAAGTGGTAGCGAACAGCGGCTGGTTCGCTGCCCGGCCCTCGGGCACCGAGAACATCTACAAGATCTATGCGGAAAGCTTCCGGGATCCGCAGCACCTCAGCACGATCGTAAGCGAAGGCCAGAAGATCGTGGCTCGCGCGCTGGAGAGTCAGTCACCCAAATCGTAGGCAGTCTTGAGCCACCGCTTCACGCCAGCATCCATTTGCGAGGGCGAAGTGATTTCGACGCGGTGCGCGATACGGTTGACGGCACTTTTTAATGCCAGTACAGTGCGAGGCACTTTCCCAGTCTCAACGGCATACCCGCAGGCAGCAGGAGCGCGGCAAATGAGACCGGTTCAACCGACGCATGACTCTCCCAGGCACTCCTGGACTCGCGGAACGCTGGCCCTCTTCGTGGCCGCTCTGAGCATACTTACTATGCCGAGCGCGGGGCGCGGAGAAAATCCCGCCGACCTGAAGCAGCAAGGCTACGTAAACGATTTCGCGAACTACATTGACGCGGAGAGCAGCGACAAGATTTCTGATATCTGCAAGGAATTGGAGGAGAAGACAGGCGACCGGTTGCTGTTCGTGAGCGTGCACAGCACGGAAAATCTATCGTCAGGGAAATTCGCGGAGGAGTTGCTCCGTCAATGGATAGCCGTGCCGGAGTTACAAGAGCACTCGATGGCGGTGGTGATCAACGCGCATGGCGACCTGGGGTTCAGCTATGGGAGCGCCGTGGAAGCAGTTGTGCCGTACGAGAAAGTGCACGCCATTATTCGCGCCAGTCTTGGTGTGGGCGGCGCCAACTACGGGCCAAAGTTCGTCTATCTGGCGCAGCAGCTTGCCGAGGCGATCGAGGGCAAGCCGAGCCTGTGGGCCCGGATTCAAGACAAGCTTTCCAGCGTGTGGGTGCTGTTCTTGCTGGCTGGTGCGGTGCTCTTTCTCGTTGTTCGGCGAGTCTGGCAACGCGTGTGACACAACGGCGGGCGGGGACAATCGCAGAAGGAACCGAGGTCCTCGTGCCAGATCAGCCGGCGTCCGGATCGTGCGCGGTCTTGAGCCAGCGCTTTACTTCGGCATCGATTGGCGCGTCCACCTTAACGGATTGATTTCAAAAGAAGAACTGGAGCCGAGGGTGGGATTTGAACCCACGACCTGCCGATTACGAATCGGCTGCTCTACCACTGAGCTACCTCGGCCAGAATCCATTTATCGTAGCATCTCGCGCAAAAATGTGTCCAACCGTCATCGGTGAAGGTAGTGGTGTCATTTGAGGGCGTCGAGTATGTGTGCGAAGACGCTCTTAGTGTAGAATCTGAAGTCTATGAGCAATAGGTCTAACGTTCGGCCGCTGGCTGCTCATGTCTGCCTGGTCGCGCTGGTGCTGGCAGCCTTGGCGCTCGGTTCTGTTGGGTTCCCGCTTGCCTTCCTGGTTTTCACGGTCTGGTCTTTTGTTGGGATTGCTCTGGTTGTTCTGCGGCGACGCGCTG
>JASHRU010000226.1 GCA_030037225.1 Candidatus Acidiferrales bacterium
CAGCAGCAGCAAACACCAGCGCCACAATTCCTGTTCGCGCCGCTCCTGGGCCGCAACGAGTTCGCGCGAATTGAGCGGCTGCGCTCCGCCGGCGGCCTGCGCCGGAGGAGACGAGCCCGCTCGATCTGCCGGGTTGGAAGGGGGGGCCGACATACCAGAGTCTGGGGCAACTCCTGCCTGCGGCAGGCAGGTTTGATTGTAGGGAGTCGCGCGCGTGAAGCGCAACGCCCACGCCGCGCTGAATTTCTATCCGCAACATGCGAGTGACTGGAAAAAGGCGCCTGGTCCGCAGCGGGAAGAAAACCGGACGCGTTTAATTGGGTTGTGCCCACTGGGCAACAGCCCTAGAAATGGCGCGAATTTCGTTCTTGTGGGTCGGCAGGCTGGGAGAGGCAGCGGCGGGCGGGAACGGGACGGCCAAGCGAGGATCTTGAGGGTCAAGACCGCCTCCGGCGGGGCGAAGACGCCGGGAGGCACGCATTAGAAGGGGTTGTGCGCCCGGCGCACAGGGTCTAATTTCGACGCAAATTTCCTCCTCGTGGGTAAGCGCAGACTCGGAAGGTTGCGCGCCGGCTGCAGCACCCTGCGACTCCGCTCCGCGCAGGCAGGGTCTAATTTCGACGCAGATTTCGTCCCTATACTGTCGTTGATGCCAGTTACTTCTTCGGAGGGACTTTGCGGCGGAGCTCGTCGAAAAAATTGGAGACGTAGACGATCTTGCTGAACTCCTGCTGGGCCTCATCGCCCGCCCCTTTCAGGACGGCAAAGCGTTTGCCATCCGGATGCGGAGCGAAATTTGTGGCCAGCCCGCGGTCTGTGAACTGGCCCTCGGACCACAAAGCTGGTTTGCCGGCCTGGAACGAATCCCCGGAGGACGTGTAGGCGACGGACATGATCTGCTGCTTCTCCGTCCTATAGAATAGTTCCTTGCTTGTCTGCGACCACTGAGG
This sequence comes from Candidatus Acidiferrales bacterium, assembly GCA_030037225.1. Taxonomy (GTDB): domain Bacteria; phylum Acidobacteriota; class Terriglobia; order Acidiferrales; family UBA7541; genus JOPF136. Next base: position 951 of record JASHRU010000226.1, read on the forward strand.
CAACACACCCCCGCCCGAAGAGATCTGCCACTTTCCTCCCGGTCCGGGAAACGGCCGCACGTAAATCTCATACGTCCCGGATTCATTCGACTGGTAGGCGATCCATTTTCCGTCCGGAGAAAAAACGGGAAGGACTTCCACCGCCGGTGTTCCCAGAAACAGTTTCGGCTCGCCCGGCTTCCAGCCGGTCTTTTCGCCGCCCTCCATGGTGATTGTGTAGAGGTCCCAGGAGGTCGCGGTGCCGAGGTTCATAAAAATCGCCAGCACTTTGCCATCCGGACTCCAGGATCGGGGATATTGCGCTTTTGTGGACTGCGTGAGCCGCTGGGCATCGCCGGCACCGTCTGCGCGCTTCCAATACATGCCGTACGTGTCGCCTTTATCGATGGTGGTGTACGCGATGCGTTGACCGTCCGGCGTCCAGACGGGACTGAAATTACGCTCGCCTGTAAAGGTCAGCCGGGCGAGCGTGTCGCGCTGCCAGTCGTAGGTCCAGATGTCGGTGCGCCCGGCGTCACTCAATTCCATGGCCAGCCGCTTCCCATCCGGCGAAAAGCTGATGTTGCCGACTTCCGCGGGAGTCTGCCGCAGCGGCTGCATCTTTCCGTCGCGGCCCATCCACTCGATCATCACCGGGACCCCGGAACTTTTCCCGCGCAGATAGGCCAGCGCGCCATTCTCCGAGAAGGAAAACTGCGCGCCTCCATAGTCAGGAGAGGACATCACCTCCTCAACGACCGGCGCCGCCTGGCCCGCCGGCTCCAGCTTTTTCAAGTCAAAAGGCATCGCAAACAACGTCCCTTCGTGCATGAAGACCACATGACCGCTGGGCAGATACCGTCCATAGAATCCGCCGCGATAAATCGTCTTTTTCGGACCTGTGGGCAACTCCTGGACCACGAGACCGGAATCCTCAAACGAGCCGAAGGTCGCCGACACGGTGTAGAGCACAGCCTTGCCGCCGGGGAGCACCTGCGGCCACCGGTGAGTCAGCTCGTTCGCCGCCGCGTCGAGCTTCGTGAGCTCCTCCGGAGTCCCTCCCGCGGAGGAGACCCGGGACAACGCCCCGCGAGTTAGGGGCGCAAACACGATGGTTCCGTCCTCCCTCCAGCTTGCTCCGCGCCCGGTAATCGCGTCGCACAGCGTGACCGCAGCGCCGCCGCGCACGGACACTTTCTTCAGCTTCTCGTCTGTGAAGAACCCGATCCATTCACCGTCCGGAGAGAAAAATGGATCGCGCGCACCGGTGGTGTCGGAGAGCGCCACGGCTTGCAGTTGGTCGAGTTCCCGCACATAGAGCTGGTGTTTTCCATCCGCCGATTTCACCACGTAAACGATCCGCGTCCCGTCGGGCGAAAGGACTTCCGACGAACCGAATGTAGTGAAGAGCGCCCCTGGCGCGCCGATGTCGCTCGCCAGCCGGAGCGCGACGCGCGGTTCCGTATCTGCGCCCCGCATCCACAACCTCAGGAAACCGGCTGCCGCAAGAAAGGCAAAGAGCGCCATACCTGCCCACGGGACAGCGCGCTTCCACAGCGGCTCCGGCACGAGCCTGGCCGGCGCGCTCGCCGCTGCCCCTGAGCCCGCCGCCGGCTCTTCCCCCGGATGCGCCAGATAATCCTCGATGGCGATGCGCGCTTCGCCTATGGCCTGGAGCCGCCGCTTCGCGTCCTTCTCGGTCGAGCGCCGCAGGAGCCGCCGGATCGCGCCGGGCGTGCTCGCCGGTAGCCGCTTCCAATCCGGCTCCTCTTTGATGACCGCCGCGAGCGTGTCGGATATTGTTTCGCCGCCAAATGCCTGTGCGCCCGCGAGCATTTCGAACAGCACCACGCCGAACGACCAGATGTCCGCGCGGCGGTCCACCGCCTTGCCGCGCGCCTGCTCCGGCGACATGTAGCCGGCCGTGCCGAGAATCAGTCCCGCGCGCGTGGCCGCGGCGGTCAGCGTGGGGGAACTCGAAAGATCGGCCGCCGCAGGATCGTCCGCCAGAGCTTTGGCCAAGCCGAAATCCAGCAGCTTCACCTTTCCTTCGGGCGTCACCTTCACATTGGCCGGCTTGAGGTCGCGATGGATGATGCCGCGCTCGTGCGCATATTCGAGCGCCTCGGCAATCTGCCGGGCGATGGGCAAGGTTTCTTCGAGCGGCATGGGGCCCTGCGCGATGCGGTCCGCGAGAGTGGGCCCGGGAACCAGCTCCATGGCCAGCGCGCGCGAGTCGCCGGCCAGCTCCAGGCCGTAGATGGTGGCGATGTTGGGGTGATTGAGCGCGGCGAGCAGTTGCGCCTCGCGCTCGAAGCGGCTCATGCGCTGCGGGTCGCTGCCGAAGGCTTCCGGCAGAATCTTGATGGCCACGTCGCGCCCCAGGCGCGAATCGGTGGCGCGATAGACCTCGCCCATTCCGCCCGCGCCAAGTTTTTCGAAGATGTGGTAATGCGAGACCGTCTGGCCGGTGAGGGAGCGCGCGTCCGCCATTGCGCGTACATCTTAGGTTCGCGGCCGCCGCGGGTCAATCGCGCGAGGACGGGCGCGGCAGTCCATTTCTTTGTTCTGGCGGTGCTTTTGTCCTCACGCGCGAAAATTCACGCGCAGAGCCGCGAAAGTGCCCTATGGATGGGGCGAAAAGGGGCATTTGGAGCGGTCTGGGGAGGCGTAAAGCGAGTTAACATAAGACGGAAAAAGCAGTGGCGAGCGGCTACTGAAGACCGGAGAAAAAGCAGATTCCGCCGCCGAAAAGTTCGCGGCGTTCGGGATGAAAGCGCGGAAGCCTACCGCGGTGGGCGGCTCCTACCCGCTGGGGTCTTCGGGTATCATGAGCCAGCGATGAGTGGTGCCGCCAAGTCTTCCCGCGGGTCGCGCCGCGCCGTGCGCGACATCCTGCTCTACGGCCTGTGCGGGGGAGCGCTGATCACGCTCCTGAAACTCACCGAGTACCGCTTCCTGGTGGTGGAGCATTCGCTCGAAATCTACGGCGGCCTGGTGGCCGCGGTGTTTTCCGCGCTGGGCATCTGGCTGGGATTGACGCTCACCCGCAAGAGAACGCAGGTCATCGTCCAGCCCGTCGCGGCGGGCGCCTCTGCCGCCGGACCGTTTACTGCCGATGCCCGGCGGATGGACGAGTTGGGCATCACGCCGCGCGAACTCGAGATCCTGGGCCTGATCGCGGCGGGGCTGAGCAATCGCGAGATCGCCGACAAGCTGTTTGTGAGCGAAAATACGGTGAAAACGCACTCCAGCCGGCTGTTCGACAAGCTGGGCGCCCGGCGGCGCACCCAGGCGGTGCAGCTGGGCAAGGAAGCCCGGCTGATTCCCTGAGGGCTCGCCCGAAGGCATGATTTTGAGCCCTCGGCCGCAAAATCATACGAACGGGTGACGACAACGCCGGGCGGTTGCGGCAGATTCGCGCGGCAGGGCAGTCAAATCGGGACAAGGAGACTCAACTTCCATGAAAAAGACCGTGTGGACCTTTGGGCTGATCTCCGGGGGAATCTTCGCCGTGATGATGGCGGCGACCGTGCCGTTTGCCGACCGGATCGGGTTCGACAAGGGCTACATCCTCGGCTACACGACCATTGTGGCTGGAGCGTTGATGATATTTTTCGGCATCCGGTCGTACCGGGAAAACGCTTCGGGCGGGCGGCTGACGTTCGGCCGGGGATTCGCGGTGGGGATCCTGATCTCGCTCGTTTCGAGCGTGTGCTACACGGCGGCCGGGGAAGTGATTTATTCCAAGTTCATGCCGGACTTTCCCGACAAATACGCGGCCTACATGATTGAGAAGGCCAAAGCCGCCGGAGCGAGCCAGGCGGAAATCGACAAGAAGACAAAGGAAGCGAAGGACTTCAGGCGAATGTACGACAACCCCGCGTGGAGACTGCCGATGACGTTTGCCGAAGTATTCCCGGTGGAGCTGGTGGTGACGCTGCTTTCCGCGGCGATCCTGCGGAAGAAGGCGACCGCCCAGGCAACGTGAGCGAAGCAAAAAAGTAGGGCACGGTCCTGATCCCGTCCCGGAGCTTCGGGACTGCGGGATTCGAGACCGTGCCCCCGCGTTCGCTTGGATTGTTCTTGGCTGGCCACTCACCACTAACGACCAGCCACTGCTCCTACGCCTCGGGCGGCGCGCCGGTATCCTTGCGCAGATACTCGAGCGCGGCCGCTTCCTCGGCCGAGAGCGGCACTTCCTCTGGTTCGGGCTCGGGCTCGGGCACTTCCGTGAGCAGCTCGACCTTGCGGTAGTAATCCAGGCCCGTGCCCGCGGGAATCAGCCGGCCCATGATGACGTTTTCCTTCAGGCCGCGCAGGTAGTCCACCTTGCCGCTGATGGCCGCTTCGGTGAGCACACGCGTGGTTTCCTGGAAGCTCGCCGCGGAAATGAAGGAATCCGTGGAGAGCGACGCCTTGGTGATGCCCAGCAGCATGGGCCGCCCGGTGGCGGGACGCCCGCCTTCGTGGAGAACGCGGTCGTTCTCTTCGCGGAAGCGGAACTTGTCCACCTGCTCATCCAGCAGGAAGGTGGTGTCGCCCACGTCTTCCACCTTCACCCAGCGCATCATCTGGCGGACGATGGTTTCGATGTGCTTGTCGTTGATGTTGACGCCCTGGAGGCGGTAGACCTCCTGGATGGCGTTGACGAGATAGGCCTGCGTGAACTTTTCGCCGAGGACGGCGAGCAGGTCGTGCGGGTTGAGCGGCCCGTCGATCAGCGGCTCGCCGGCGCGGATGTGCTCGCCTTCCTGCACGTTGATGTGCACGCCGCGCGGGATCAAATACTCCTTCACGGTGCGGCCGTCTTCGCTTTCCACGGTGATGCGCCGCTGGCCCTTGGTGATTTCGCCGTACTTGACGATGCCGTCGATCTCGCTGATGACGGCGGGATCGCGCGGCTTGCGCGTCTCGAACAGCTCGACGACGCGCGGGAGGCCGCCGGTGATGTCCTTGGTCTTGGTGGTCTCGCGGGGGATTTTCGCCAGCACGTCGCCGGGATGCACGTCGTCGCCGTCGGCGATCATCAGGTGGGCGCGCGTGGGCATCAGATACTTCTTGCGCGCGCGGCCGGCCGAGTCGCGCACCAGCACCGTCGGCTGGTGCTTTTCATCGCCGGGCGGCAGCGTGACCACAAGCTGGGAGAGCCCGGTGACCTCATCCACCTGCTCCTCGATCGTCACGCCGGGCGCCAGATCCTTGAACTGGATCGATCCGCCCACCTCGGTGAGGATCGAGAAGGTGTAGGGATCCCATTCGCAGACCACCTGGCCGACGTTCACGGCCTGGCGTTCGGTAACTTTCAGGTGCGCCCCGTAAACCACGGGGTGGCGCTCTTTTTCGCGGCCCTTGTCGTCCACCACGGCGATCAGGCCGGAGCGGTTCATGGCAATCAGATTGCCGTCGCGGCCCTCGACCGTCTTGAGGTCGATGAATTTGACGAAGCCCGCGCTCTTCACTTCGACGCGCGACTGTTCGGTGACGCGCGTGGCCGTTCCGCCGATGTGGAACGTGCGCATGGTGAGCTGCGTGCCGGGCTCGCCGATGGACTGCGCGCCGATAACGCCTACGGCTTCGCCCATTTCCACCATGCGGCCGGTGGCCAGATTGCGTCCGTAGCAGCGGGCGCACACGCCCCGGCGGGATTCGCAGGTAAGCACGGAGCGGATTTTGACGCGCTCGATGCCCGCGGCCTGGATGGCATTGGCGAGATCCTCGGAGATCTCCTGATTGATATCGACTACGGTGTTGCCCTCGTAGTCCTTGATCTTTTCGAGCGAGACGCGGCCGACCACGCGGTCACGCAGCGGCTCGACTTCCACGCCGGCTTCGAGAATCGGTTCGACGTAAATGCCGTCCGCGGTGCCGCAATCGAGCTCGCTGATAATCACGTCCTGCGCCACGTCCACCAGGCGGCGGGTGAGGTAGCCGGAGTCGGCGGTCTTGAGCGCTGTATCGGCCAGTCCCTTGCGCGCGCCGTGGGTGGAGATGAAGTACTGCAGCACGGTGAGGCCTTCGCGGAAGTTGGAGGTGATGGGCGTCTCGATGACCTCGCCGGAAGGCTTGGCCATCAGCCCGCGCATGCCCGAAAGCTGGCGGATCTGTTGCTTGGAGCCGCGGGCTCCGGAGTCGGCCATGACGTAAATCGGGTTGATGACGCCCTGCTTGTCGTGCTCTTCGAGCACTTTGAACATTTTTTCGGCGACTTTTTCGGTCACGTCACTCCAGATGGCGATGACTTTGTTGTAGCGCTCGCCGTTGGTGATGGCGCCGTCGAGATACTGCTTCTGGACGCTCACCACGTCGCGTTCGGCTTCGCCCACCAGCCGCTCCTTGTCGGGCGGGATCACCATGTCGTCGATGCCGATGGAGATGCCGGCGCGCGTGGCGTACTGGAAGCCGAGTTCCTTGAGCTCGTCGAGCATCCGCACGGTGAGCGCCTGGCCGAAGCGCAGGTTGGCGTACTGCACCAGGAGCTGCAGGCCCTTCTTCTTGAGCAGGCCGTTGATGAACGGCATGCTCTTGGGCAGATGGTCGTTGAAGATCACGCGGCCGGCCGTGGTGTTGACGAACTGGCGGCGCAGCGTGATCGACTGCGCGTGGGGGATGTCCTGGTCGTCGTAGCCGGTGGCCAGGTCGATCACTTCGCCGGTGTACCGCAGACGGATGGGGGTGAGCAGCTCGACCTCGCCGGCCTCGAGCGCAAGGAGAACTTCCTCGGTCGAGCCGAACGCGCGGCCTTCGCCTTTCGAGCCCGGACGTTCCTTGGTGAGGTAGTAGATGCCGAGCACCATGTCCTGCGTCGGCACGGCCAGAGGCAGGCCGTTGGCGGGCGAAAGAATATTTCGCGCGCTGAGCATCAGGACCGAGGCTTCAATCTGCGACTCGGGCGAAAGCGGAATGTGCACGGCCATCTGGTCGCCGTCGAAGTCCGCGTTGAACGCGGTGCAGACGAGCGGATGGATGCGGATGGCCTTGCCTTCGACGAGCACGGGCTCGAAGGCCTGGATGCCCAGCCGGTGCAGCGTAGGGGCGCGGTTGAGCAGCACGGGATGCTCGCGGATCACGTCCTCGAGGATGTCCCAGACAATGGCGTCCTGCTGCTCGACCATCTCCTTGGCCTGCTTGATGGTGGTGCAGTGGCCGCCGGCTTCGAGCTTGTGATAGATGAAGGGCTTGAAGAGCTCGAGCGCCATCTTCTTCGGCAGGCCGCACTGGTGCAGGCGCAGTTCGGGTCCGACCACGATCACGGAGCGGCCGGAATAATCCACGCGCTTGCCGAGCAGGTTCTGGCGGAAGCGGCCCTGCTTGCCCTTGAGCGCGTCGGAGAGCGACTTGAGGGGGCGGTTATTGGCGCCGCGCAACACGCGGCCGCGGCGGCCGTTGTCGAAGAGCGCGTCCACGGCTTCCTGCAACATGCGCTTTTCGTTGCGCACGATCACGTCGGGCGCGTGCAGCTCCATGAGCTTCTTGAGCCGGTTGTCGCGGTTGATCACGCGGCGGTAGAGATCGTTCAGGTCGGAGGTGGCGAAGCGCCCGCCGTCGAGCGGAACGAGCGGACGCAGCTCCGGCGGCAGCACCGGGATCACGTCGAGAATCATCCACTCGGGCTTGTTGCCGCTCTTGCGGAACGATTCGACGACCTTCAGGCGCTTGGCGTACTTGATGCGCTTCTGAAGGCTGGGGTCGTTCTTCATCTTGACGCGCAGCTCTTCGCCCAGCTTCTCGATGTCCGTCTCGCGCAAGAGCTCCTTAATCGCTTCCGCGCCCATGCCCGCGCGGAATTTGCCGGCATAGTCCCTCTGGAGCTCGCGGAATTTTTCTTCGGTGAGCAGTTCCTTCTGCTTGAGGCCGGGCACCTCGCCGGGATCGACGCAGACGAAGCCTTCAAAATAGAGGATGCGCTCGAGGTCGCGCATGCTGATGTCGAGCAGGTAGCCGATGCGGCTGGGCACGCCTTTGAAGAACCACACGTGGGAGCACGAGGAAGCGAGTTCGATGTGGCCGAGGCGCTCGCGGCGCACCTTGCTGAGCGTCACTTCGACGCCGCACTTGTCGCAGATCACGCCGCGGTGCTTCATGCGCTTGTACTTGCCGCAGAGGCACTCCCAGTCCGTGACGGGCCCGAAAATCTTGGCGCAGAACAGGCCGTCGCGCTCGGGCTTGAAGGTGCGGTAGTTGATCGTTTCCGGCTTGGTGACCTCGCCGTGAGACCAGGACCGGATTTTTTCGGGACTTGCCAGGCTGATCCGGATGGAGTCGAAATCGGCGATCTGGCTTGCACGGTCATACGGGCTGCTACGGTACAAGGGCTTCCTCCTGCCGCCCTGTGCCGGGGGCGGCTTCCAGCAAAAAACCGGTGCACTTCAGGCGCGCGCGGGCGGCAGGGCAGGCCCGCGCACGCGGATCAATCCGCTGCCTGCTCCGACGGCTTCTGACGCTTCATCAACTCGACGTCCAGGCACAGCGACTGCAGCTCGCGCACCAGGACGTTGAACGATTCCGGAACTCCGGGGTCGATCCCCGGCTCGCCCTTCACGATGGCCTCGTAGATTTTCGCGCGGCCGTACACGTCGTCCGACTTGCAGGTCAACAGCTCCTGGAGGATGTGCGCCGCGCCGTAAGCCTCCAGCGCCCAGACCTCCATTTCGCCGAAGCGCTGCCCGCCGAACTGGGCCTTGCCGCCGAGCGGCTGCTGGGTGATGAGCGAATAGGGCCCGATGGAGCGCGCGTGAATCTTGTCGTCCACCAGGTGGGAGAGCTTGAGCATGTAAATGTAGCCCACGGTAACGGGCTGGCCGAATTTCTCGCCGGTGATGCCGTCGAAGAGCTCCGTCTTGCCCGCTGCGGGCAGACCCGCTACTTCCAGCAGGTTGCGGATTTCGGCCTCGCGCGCGCCGTCGAACACCGGCGTGGCCATGGGAATGCCGTCACGGAAGCTGCGGGCCAGATCGAGCAGGTCGTCGTCCTCCATTTCGGAGATGGATTTCCAGACCGAGGTCTCGCCGAAGTGTTCCTTGAACCACTTGCGCACGGCTTCGGCGCGAATGGAGTCGTCGAGGATGTGCATGAGCTGCGCGCCCAGTTCGCGGGCGGCCCAGCCGAGATGCGTTTCCAGAATCTGCCCGACGTTCATGCGCGAAGGCACGCCGAGCGGGTTGAGCACGATTTCCACCGGAGTGCCGTCGGGCAGGTAGGGCATATCTTCTTCCGGCACGACGCGGGCGATGACGCCCTTGTTTCCGTGGCGGCCGGCCATCTTGTCGCCGACGGAGAGCTTGCGCTTCATGGCCACGTACACTTTGACGAGCTTGATGACGCCCGGGGGCAGTTCGTCGCCCTTCTTGAGCTTGTTGATGCGCTCGTCGGTAATCTTCCGCAGCACGTCGATTTGCCGCGACGTCATCTCCTCGATCTCGTCGATTTTTTCGATCAGCAGCGGATCTTTTTCGTCCAGGCGCAGGCGCTTGAGGTTGCGCGTGGAGATTTTTTCAATGATGTCGCGAGTGAGCGTGACGCCCTTGGTAAGCAGGCGCTTGTTCGTCTTCTCGTCGTGCAGGTCGGCGGCCAGCTTGCGGCCGGAAAGGATTTCGGAAAGGCGCTTGAGGCGCTCGTCCGTGAGAATGCGGATTTCGTCCGAAAGGTTCTTTTCGAGCCGCGACTCCTGCGAGGCCTCGATGGCCTTGTGGCGTTCGTCCTTCTCCGCGCCTTTGCGGCAGAAGATTTTCACGTCCACCACGGTGCCCTCGATGCCCGGCGGGCAATAGAGAGAAGCGTCG
>JASHRU010000023.1 GCA_030037225.1 Candidatus Acidiferrales bacterium
CGGATGGGCCAGCAAATTGAATCGTGCGCGCGCCTGGGCGCCAAAACGCTCAAAGGCATCGCCATGCTCGAGACGGACTACGTGCTCTTCCGCGGCGCCGGAAAAAAGGACCCCGCGACGCGCGTGAAAATCCCTTTCCGCGACGTTCGCACGCTCGAAGCACGCGACGGCTGGCTCCGTATCTGCCACGCGGCCGGTGCGCTCGAAATCGAGCTGGGCCCGCGCGCGGAAAAATGGAAGGAAAAAATCCGTTCTCCGCGCGGCCTGCTCGACAAACTGGGTGTCGCGCCCGGCGCGGCCGTATCGCTGGCCGGCGCCGTGAACGCGGAGTTTTGCGCCCAGCTCGCCGCGCGCCGCTGCTCCATCGCGGAGGGAACGCCCGCGCGCGGTGCATCGCTCATTTTTCTGGGCGCGGAACGCCGCCAGGATTTAACGCGCGCAAAAACGCTGGCTGGGCGTCTGGCCCCCGCCGGAGCGCTCTGGATCGTTTATCCCAAAGGGCAGAAACACATCACCGAGAACGACGTGATTGCCGCGGGCCGCGCCACGGGACTCAAAGACGTGAAGGTAGTGGGATTTTCCGCCACGCACACCGCGTTGAAGTTTGTCATTCCGCTCGCGAACCGCTGACGCTTCGCGGTTCCTCTCGCCGCCTGACCCGCGCCGGTGTATCCTCGCCATTCACGCGAGAATCGAAAGAAAAAGATGGCGGACCGGCCCAGCAACGACCAACTGAACAAAATCCACGACCGCTTCACGCGAACAGCCGACGCGTTTGCCGCCTATGTGCTCCAGAAACGCGGCGCGGACGCCGACCGCCTCGCGGACATGGCCGAGCCGCGCGCCGGAGACCGCGTGCTCGACGCCGCGTGCGGTCCGGGAACCTACGCGCTACGGTTCGCCCCGCGCGTGCGCTCCGTCGTCGGCCTCGATTACACGCCCGCGATGCTCTCCAAAGCGCGCTCCACGGCCCAGAAAGCCGGCCTGGACAACGTTTCCTTCTCGCGCGGCGACGTCACCGCGATTCCGTTCCGTTCCGGCTCGTTCAACGTGGTCGCCTGCGGCTTCAGCATTCACCACCTGCTCGACCCTGCCGCCGCCGTCCGCGAATTCGCGCGCATCCTCGCCCGCGGCGGCCGGCTCGCCCTCATGGACATCATCGTTGCCGAGCCCGGCCGCCCAGACGTCAACAATCGCATTGAAAAGGTCCGCGACAATTCGCACGTGCACACCCACACCCAACCGGAACTGCTCAGGCTAATGGAATCGGCCGGCCTGCGCCTGCGCGCCGCCGAACGCGTCGAGTCTCCGCGCATGTTCGACCACTGGATGCACGTGGCCGGCTTCGAGCCCGGCGAACCCACCTACGAGGAAACCCGCCGGCTCATGGAGGCGACCTTTGAGGACGATTCTGCCGGGTTTCATCCCGAGCGGCCTGCCGCGCCGGGCGGCGATTTCCAGTACACCCAAACGATCCTCTACCTCATCTCCGAGAGGAATTGATCGTCTCGAACAGCGCCGTGATGTCGCGAAAGCTCACTGCCTCCGCCGCGAACGCAAACGTGCCTCGCTCGCGCATTTCTTTTGCCCCGCGCAGAAACGCCCCATAGGCGGCCCGCGTCAACGCGCTGCCCACGCTGATTCGTTTCACTCCGATCTCCGCGAGCGCCGCGAGCGAAAATTGCGGCACGGCCAGCACGTTCACCGGCCGGTCCACCGAACGCACGACCGCCACGATATCTTCTTTCGAGGTCAGCCCCGGCGCGTACAGCACGTCCGCCCCCGCCGCCTGATACGCCTGTAGCCGCGCGATGGTGTCCTTCAGATCCGGGCGGCCGACCAGATAATTCTCCGCTCGCGCCGTCAGCGTGAATCGGAATGGAAGCGCTCGCGCCACCTCCGCCGCCGCGCGAACCCGCTCCACCGCCTGCGCCATCTCGTACACCGCCGCGGGCGTACGCCGCGGCATATCCTCAATCGAGCAGCCGGCGAGCCCGGCCTTCGCCGCCAGCCGGACGGTCTCCGCAGCGGCTTCCGGCGAGTCTCCGAATCCGTTTTCAAGGTCCGCGCTCACGGGCAAATCCGTGGCGGATACGATCTCCGCCGCGTGCGCCAGCGATTCGTCGCGGCCAATGTCGTTGTCGGTTTGTCCCGCCGAGAAGGCATAGCCCGCGCTCGTGGTCGCCAGCGCTTCAAATCCCAGGTGCGCCAGCAGCCGCGCCGTCCCGATGTCCCACGGATTTGGAATGAGGAACGCGCCCGCGCGCGCATGCAGCGCGGCAAACGCCACGCCCTTCTCCGCCTGTGTCCGCATGGCTCTCCTCACTGCGCGGCCGGAAGGAGGAAGCACTCGTCCACGACCTCCATGAAATCTCGCTCTTCGCGGAGAATCAGCCGCCTGGCCTGCGCCATCTGGAAGTTATCACGTCCCTCCGCATCGGCTTTGATGCGTGCCCGGTAGGTCTCGTATGCCGCCAGGCTGTCGAACACGATCACGCCCCAGGCCACGTCGTTCGTGCCTTCATGCGGCAGAAAGTACCCCACCAGGTGACCGCCGCATCGCGGAATGATGCGGCCCCAGTTCTCCGCGTATTTCCGGAAAGCCTCCCGCTGAAACGGATCGATTTGGTAGCGAATCACGCAGGCAATCTTCACGGTTTTTCCTCCTGGTAGAAAGATGGGGCTTGCCGCGCGCGCACGCTTCGTCTATCATCAAAGTGTGAATGTCGAGGAACATCCCGACGCCGCCGTGGCTGGCATCGCCGCCGCCATCGGCGACCTCTCCCGCGCCCGCATGCTCTATTGCCTCTCCGACGGACTGGCCCGCACCGCCACCGAGTTGGCCATGGCCGCCGAAGTTACCCCTGGGACGGCCAGCGTGCATCTGCAGCGCCTCGAAGCGCAGCACCTGGTCAAAGTTTCGGCGCAGGGGCGCCATCGCTACTACAGCCTGGAGGGCCGCCACGTGGCCGCTGCGCTCGAAGCGCTCAGCGTGCTCGCCGGCGGGGGACATCACGCCTTTTCGCCCACCACGCCCAACCGGCTACGCGCCGCTCGCACCTGCTACGACCACATCGCCGGCGCGCTCGGCGTCGGTCTGCACGATCGGTTTCGCGCGCTCGGCTGGCTTTCCATCCGTTCCGGCGCGAAGCAGAGCTACGACCTTACTCCCGCGGGCGCAAAGGCGCTCTCTGCGCTCGGCATCGACGTGGAGGCCGCTCGCGCGCTCCGCCGCCGCTTTGTCTATGGCTGTCTCGACTGGAGCGAACGACGCCCGCACATCGCCGGCGCCATCGGGGCGGCTCTGCTCAACGTCGCGCGGATGCGCAAATGGGTGGTTCAGGATCTCGACAGCCGCGCTCTCACCGTCACGCGCGCCGGCCGCCGCGAATTGCTCTCCCGCTTCGGCCTCGCGCAGTAGCGCCCTCGCAGGTCACCCGTGCTTGCCCCGTTCCAATCCCTCGCGCTACCGTAACGGACGTACATGCCCTTCCGCTTCGAAGTCTTGAAAACTGATCCGTCGGGCGCGCGCCTGGGCCGGCTCGAAACTCCCCACGGCGTGATCGACACGCCCGCGTTTCTCCCAGTGGGCACCGCGGCCACCATCAAAGGCCTCACGCAGGACCATCTCGAGGCCCTCGGCGCGCAAATCCTCCTTGCCAACACCTATCATCTTTATCTTCGTCCCGGCCACGAACGCATCCGCGCTCTCGGCGGCCTGCACGGGTTCATGTCCTGGCCGCGCGCCATCCTCACCGATTCCGGCGGCTATCAGGTCTTCAGCCTCGCCGAACTGCGCAAAGTCACCGACGAGGGAGTCACCTTCCGCTCGCATCTCGACGGCTCGGAACATTTCCTCTCGCCCGAGCGCGCGCTCGAAGTCGAAATCGCGCTCGGCGCCGACCTGATCATGGTCCTCGACGAGTGCATCGCGCTGCCCGCCGAAGAAGCCCCCACGCGCACCGCGGCCGAGCGCACGCTCGCCTGGGCCCGCCGTTCACGCAAATATTTCGCGGAGCACGGCGATGCCGCGCGACAAATGCTTTTCGCCATCGTGCAGGGCGGCGCTTCGGCGGCCATCCGCCGCGAAAATGGCGAAGCTCTCGTCGCTCTCGATTTCCCCGGCTATGCCATTGGCGGTCTCGCCGTGGGCGAGCCCCACGAAACCACCTGCGCCATGGCCCAAGTGGTCACGGAGCTTCTTCCCGCCGATCGCCCGCGCTATCTGATGGGCGTCGGCAAGCCGGAAGACATCGCCGACTACGTGATGCGCGGCGTGGACTTGATGGATTGCGTGCTGCCCACGCGCAACGCGCGCAACGGGTGGCTCTACACCAGCCGCGGCCGCCTCGTCATCCGCAGCGCTCGCTATGCCGGCGACCCGCGCCCGCCCGATCCCGACTGTTCCTGCCCTGTCTGCCGCCGCTATTCGCGCGCCTATCTGCGCCATCTGTTTCTCGCCGGAGAAATCCTTTCCTCCATCCTGAATACCCTCCATAATGTCCACTTTTACCTTGACATCATGCGCAAAATTCGTGAGGCTATTGGTTTTGGGAAGTTGTCTGGATTCCGCGCAGAGATGCGCGCTCGCTTCGAAAGCGGCCCAGACCGTGAGTTCTCCGGGGGCGGAGATCGCTAGACCGGTTCTGGGCATCTGTCAGTAAGGGGAGACATTCGCGAAAGGTTCTTTCCGCAGAGGGAGTCCTTTCCGTTCTTCCAGACCGGTCGTGAGGCAGGCGATGGCCACCTTCTCCATTCCTGCGGTGTCGCTCGCGCTGGCGCAAGTTAGCCAGCCCGGCGACAGTGCGCTCGCTCAGTTCGTCAAGCTGCTGGCCCTCTGGGGCCCCATTATTGTCATCATCTACTTCTTCCTTGTCGTTCCCCAGCAGCGGCAGCGGAAGCGCGTGGAGCAATTGCAGAACGCCCTGAAGGCCGGCGACAAAGTGGTCCTGACCTGCGGCATCTACGGCACCATCGTGGGCGTCGAGAACGATACAGTGCAGCTTCGGGTGGCGGAACAGATGCGCATCCGCGTGTCCAAGCAGTCCGTGGCCTCGCTCCAGGCCGAGCCGAAGGAGAGTTAGCGCGCCGTCATGCAGATGAACGTCCGAATCCGCGCCATCCTCGTCGCCCTCGTCATCCTTCTGTGCATTTACGGGCTGTTCGGGCTGCCTTCCTTCCCCAAATCGTTCGCTATGGTCAAGAGCAATTTCACTGACCGCATCCGTCTCGGCCTGGATTTGAAGGGTGGCACGCACCTCATCCTCCAGGTGCAGACCCAGGAGGCCGTCCGGCAGTACACCGATCAGACCCTGGACCGCCTGCGCAAGCAGCTCAACGATGAGGGCCTTCACGCCGAGGATATTCGCGAGCCCGACGACCAGCACATCAACGTGGTGAACGTAAACACGGACCAGGCTGCGCGCTTCCAGGACATCATCCGCAACGGCTATCAGGATTGGGAGATCGCTCCCACGCCCGGCCAGGCTTCCGGCTACACGCTGAGCCTGCGCTCCTCGGCCATCTCCGCGATCCGCACCGACACGCTCCGCCAAAGCGTCGAGACCATCCGGCACCGCATCGACCTGCTCGGTCTTACCGAACCGGTGGTGAGCGAATACACGCGCGGACAGGACGAAATTCTCGTTCAGCTTCCCGGCGAAGGCGATCCCACGCGCGCCAAGAGCATCATCCAGGCCAGCGGACAGCTCGAGCTCCGCCTCGTTGTCGGCGGCCGCACGTACAGTTCCCCCGCGGAAGCCTACAGCGCCCAGCCCAACGGCGTGCTCCCGCCCAACACCGAGCTGCTCGCCGGCCGCGAAGAGCGCGCACCCGGGCAGACCGGCGGAGCCGCCGACGTCTATTATTTGGTGGATCGCTACGCTCCAGTCACCGGCCGCGACCTGCGCAGCGCAAAGGCTGTCCCCAGCTCCGATTATCCCGGCAACTACGAGGTCAGCTTCGCCCTCTCCAACGCCGCGGCCAAGCGCTTTGGCGAATTTACGGAGGCCAACCTCCAGCGCCAAATGGCCATCGTACTCGACCACAGGGTGTACACGGCGCCTGTGATCCAATCGCGGATTGAGGACTCCGGCAGAATCACCGGCCGGTTCGGTCTGCAGGAAGCAAACGATCTGGCTCTCGTGCTGCGCTCGGGCTCGCTGCCCGCTTCCATCAAATATCTGGAGGAACGCACCATCGGCCCCTCGCTCGGCCAGGACTCGATCCAGGAAGGCGTACAGGCCTCCGTGGTCAGCCTCGCCGTGGTGATGCTCTTCATGCTCATCTATTACCGCCTCTCGGGACTGAACGCGGTGGTCGCGCTCATGCTCAACCTGGTGATCCTGCTCGCGGCCCTGGCCTATTTCCAGGCCGTGCTCACGCTGCCCGGCATCGCTGGCGTCATCCTGACCATCGGTATGGGCGTGGACTCGAACGTGCTGATCTTCGAGCGCATCCGCGAGGAGCTGCGCAACGGAAAGCCGAATCCCTCCGCCGTCGAAGTGGGATTCGATCGCGCTTTCCTCACCATCATCGACACGCACGTGACCACGGTGGTTTCGGCTGCGTTTCTTTTCATTTTCGGCACCGGGCCGGTGCGTGGATTTGCGGTCACCCTGGTCATCGGTTTGATCGCCAACGTGTTCACGGCCGTTTATGTATCAAGAACGATTTTCGCTTGGCATCTCGGTCGTATGAGTCGCGAAGCGGAGTTGAGTATTTAGGAAGCACTAGGACGGCGCTCGCGCCGGAACCGCCGGTTTCGGAGCGTGCGTTGGCGGGCCTGCCCGCTGAAGCTCGCCTGTTTTCGGCGGGCGAAGGCGGGAACTTTCAACCGCCCCTGGTGTCTAACGGTTCACGGAGAACTGACGACGTGTTGGAACTGTTCGGGCCGGTAAGCATCGACTGGATGGGCAAGGCGAAGTTCTTCGTCTCGCTCTCGCTCCTTCTGTTGGCGGTCGGGACCATCTCGCTCATCCAGCATGGCGGGCCGCTCTACGGCATCGATTTCCGCGGCGGTACACTCGTCTATGTGCGCTTTGCGAAGGAGCCCTCCATCGCCGACATCCGCTCCAACCTGTCGCAGGGCGGATTTCCCCAGGCGAACATACAGAAGATCGGCAACGTGAGCCGCCCGGACATCCACGAAGTCGTGATCGGGCTCGACGAGCGCGAATTGAACGAGCAAAAACTCGATGCCGGCCGCGTGGCCATCGAGGATGCCCTGCACCGTTCCTTCCCCGTGCCCGACGCCAACAAGCCCGACCTCAATGCTGCCGGTTCCGCAGCCATAGCCGAGACGCTCGTTCGCCGCGATCCGCTCGGCTTCGGCGCCGCAGCCGCCGACCGCTACAAGGCCGTCGCTGCCGCCATCACCGGCTTCCGCGATAGCCAGCGCGGAGGTCTGCTTTCCGGAGTTGACGAGCTGCGCCAGCCGCTCGCGGCCTCGCCCGACGTCCAAGCCGGGCGCGGAGGCCCCGACGCGGTTCTGGGCGCGCTGCGCGACACTTACACCGTGGGCACCTTTGCCATCCGCAATGTCGAGATTGTCGGCCCCAAGGTGGGCGCCGAGCTCCGCCAGCAGGCTCTGCTGGCCACCCTCTATGCTTTGGCGGGCATGCTGGTATATATATGGTTTCGCTTCGAGTGGATATACGGGGCGGCGGCCGTCCTGGCGGTCTTTCACGACGTTCTGATTACGCTGGGGCTGTTCTCTATTTTTCGATTCGAGATATCGCTTACGGTTATCGCCGCTCTGCTCACACTCGTCGGCTATTCGATGAACGACACCATCGTTATCTTTGACCGCGTACGGGAAAACGTCCGGATCATGCGCCGGGAGCGCCTCGCCGACATCGTCAATAAGGCCATCAATCAGACGCTCTCCCGGACCATTCTGACCAGCGGCCTCACCTTCCTCACCGTCCTGGTTCTCTTCCTTCTGGGCGGAACCTCGCTCCGCGCTTTCTCCTTTGCGATGGTGGTAGGAATTGTGGTAGGTACCTACTCCAGTTTTGGCATTGCCGCCCCCCTGGTTGTCGCTTGGTACCGCTGGCGGGAACAGAGGGGGGCTGTCGGTGCAGGTTCTCTGGCAGGCAGCCGCGGGCGCTGAGGGACGCCTTTTACGCGTGTTGTTGGGAGGCAGGATATGTTCGACGAACTGGTGATATCGGGACGAGGGCAGAAACGAGGACGCAGCCGGATGTCGCTGGCGCTCTCCGCCGGTCTCCAATTCGCCATCCTGGGCGTTCTCGTCCTTTTCCCGCTCATCTATACGGAAGCGTTGCCCAAGAGCCTGTTGATGACCACCCTGGTGGCTCCGCCTCCTCCCCCGCCGCCGGCTCCGCCTCCTCCGCCGGCTCCAAAGATTATGCCCAAGCCGGTCCAGCGCATTATCCAGCAGGGTAGAATGATGGCGCCCACAGTGATTCCTAAAGACGTCAAGATGATAAAGGAAGAGGAATTGCCTCCCGACGTTCCCGTCAGCTACGGCAGCGGCGGTGTTCCCGGCGGAGTCCCCGGCGGCATGCCCGGTGGCGTGATGGGCGGAATTCTCGGTGGGACCGGCGGAGGCCCGCCGCCCCCAAAGCCGGAAGGTCCCAAGCGCATCCGGGTCAGCACGGGCGTTCAGGAAGCCAAGCTGATTAACCAGGTAAAGCCTGTTTATCCGCCACTGGCGCGGCAAGCGCGCATCCAGGGCACGGTCCACCTTCGCGCTGTCATTTCCAAGGATGGCACCATCCAAGAGCTTGTAGTTATCTCCGGCCCTCCGCTGCTCATTCAGTCTGCGGTTGACGCGGTGAAGCAATGGCGCTACAAGCCAACGCTCCTTAGCGACGAGCCGGTGGAAGTGGAAACGTTTATCGACGTCATTTTCAGTCTGGGCGGCTAAAACAAGGTTTCCTATAACGAGGAGGAACAAACTCAATGCTAGTCCATCTCGCTCTTTCCGGTCTTCTGCTATTACAAACAGAGGAGGGCCAGGCCTACATCGGCTGGGACCCGCGGCTCATCGTCAAGCAGATGAGTGCCGTGGCCCTGGTGGTGGTGGCCATCCTGCTGCTGATGTCCATCTGGTCCATCGGCATCATGATTGACCGCGCCCTCACCTACAGCGCTGCGCGCAAGCAGTCGCGCATTTTCGTCCAGCAGGTGGCCGGAGCTCTCCGCGACGGCAAGCTGGACGAAGCCATCTCCATCGCCGAGCGCAATAAGAAGAGCCATATCGCCAAGGTCGTGGCTACCGGCCTCTCCGAGTTTCAGGCGGCCTCCAGCCAGGTGAGCGATGCCGAGCTCATCGAAGCCGCCAAGCGCGGCCTGGAGCGCTCCGTCGCCATCGTCCACGCGGAGATGAAGCGCATGCTCAGCGGCCTCGCCACCATCGGCTCCACGGCTCCCTTCGTTGGCCTGTTCGGAACCGTCGTCGGCATCATCAACGCCTTCAAGGGCATCGCCACTCAGAAAGCCACCGGGCTTTCCGCCGTGGCCGGCGGTATCGCCGAAGCGCTCATCACCACTGCTCTCGGCCTCTTCGTCGCCGTGCCCGCCGTGTGGGCCTTCAACTACTTCACCAACAAGGTGGAAGCCTTCGACGTCGAGATGGACAACTCATCGATGGAGCTGGTGAATTACTTCGTCACCCGCCGGGCCGCCACCAAGAAGTAAGTCGCCATGGCCTATAAACCAAAAGCCGACGACGTGATGGCCGCCCCGAACATTATTCCCATGGCGGACATCATGCTCGTCCTCCTGATCATCTTCATGGTCGTCACGCCCATGATCCAGAAGGGCGCTTCCGTCGAACGCGCCACCGTCGACAATCCCAAGGACATGCAGGATGCCGACAAAGAGGACGCCATCGTCATCGCCATCACTCGCGATGGCTCCATCTTCATGGGCTCCCAAAAAGTCGATCAGTCCCAGCTCACCAATATGTTGAAAGACAAGCTGCAGGTGAAGCAGGGCGACAAGACCGTGTACCTCAATAGCGATAAGAACGCGCTTTATGGCAAGGTTGTTGCCGTCGTCGACGAAATCCGCGCCGCTGGCGTCGATCAGCTCGGCCTGCTCACCGAAAAGACGGAGAAGAAAGGAGCGGGGCCCCCTGCGGCTCCCTCCGGCGGGCAGTAGCGCGCAATTCCGGCTCGCCCGCGCAAGGAAAGGAAGACCACTATGGGAATGACGGTTGGCAAGAGCAAAGGAGCCCTGTCGGAGATGAACGTTGTTCCTCTCATCGACATTCTCCTCGTCCTGCTCATCATCTTTATGGTCATCAATCCCAACAAGCCCAAGGGCCTCGACGCCCTGGTGCCCCAGCCGGCTCCGCCCAATACTCAGCCGCAGCAGGACATCCAGAACAAGCTCGTCGTCGTCCAGGTGCTCAACAACGGCCAGCTCAAGATCAATCAGGAAGACTCCAGTTGGGACACGCTGGAAGCCCGGCTCACTGAAATCTTCAAGATCCGTGCCGAGCGTGTGGCCTTCATCAAGGGCGACGACAACGTCAAGTTCGAGCAGGTGGCGCGCGCCATCGACATTATGCACAGTGCCGACATCGACCACGTGGGACTGATGACCACCAAGGTCGAAGCCGGACAATAGCCAGTTTCCCGGCCGCCGGGGGACCAGCCGCCGGATCATGCTTCGCAGTACGATTCTTTTGGGGGCAAACGGAACCATGCTCAACCGCAACCGCGCGCCGCGCTCGCGCCGCCTCTCCACCCTCGCCACTCTCGCCGTTGCTCTTCCTCTCATCACCTCCGGCTGCGCCAAGCTCCAGGCTCGCGACATGCTCAACAAGGGCGTGCAGGACTACAAGGCCAACCAGTACGACAAGGCCGTCGAGAAATTCAAGGAGGCCAAGCGGCTCGACCCTGATCTCAAGACCGCCCGCCTCTATCTCGCTACCGCCTACGCCAACCAGTACGTCCCCGGCTCGCCCGACGCCGCCAACGTGGATCACGCCAAGCAAGCCGTCGAGGAATACAAGGAAGTGCTCGACCGCGACCCCAACAACCTCTCCGCAATCGACGGCATCGGCTCCCTCCTGTTCAACATGGCCGCTGGCCCCCCGCCCAACATCGACATGATGCGGGAATCGCGCTCCTATCACGAAAAGCACACGCAGATCAGTCCCAACGATCCCGAACCCTATTACTGGATCGGTCTGATCGACTGGACCCTCTCCTTCAAAGCCAATACGCAGGCGCGCTTCGATTACAACAAGGAGCAGACCAGCGCCAAGAAGCAGATTAAGGACACCGATCCGCTCCCCGATAAGCTCCGCGAGCAGTTTAGCTCCGCCTATGCGCAGGACGTCGACCAGGGCATCGCCGCGCTCCGCAAGGCCATCCAGCTCCGCCCCGATTACGAGGACGCCATGGCCTACCTCAATTTGCTCGACCGCCAGAAAGCCGACATGGTCGAGTCTGCCGACGAGCGCACCAAACTCCTCGCCGAGGCCGACGACCTCATCGAGAAGGTGAAGGTCATCAAGCAGCAGAAGGCTTCGCAGCCCGCGCAACCCACCTCCTAGAGCGCGAGCGCTCGCAATCAAGAACGTCCACGGCGCCGCCAGCAAGCGGCGCCGTTTTTTTCTTTCGATTATGCCGTCCGGCGCTGGCTCGTCGTTTCGCTCTGGCGCAGTTCCAGTTCTAATTCCCGCATCCGGAATTTCTGCACCTTCCCGCTTGCCGTCATCGGGTAGGACTCTACAAAGCGTATGGACTGGGGAATCTTGAAGTGGGCCACCTTCCCCTCGCAAAACTCTCGTATTTCCGCCTCGCTGGCCGCCGCGCCGGTCTTCAGCCGGATCCAGGCGATCACCACTTCACCCAGCCGTTCATCCGGTATTCCCAGCACGTGCGCGTCGGCGATTTTCGGGTGCCCGTGGAGCAGATTTTCGACCTCCGCGGGATACACGTTTTCACCGCCGCGGATAATCATGTCTTTGGCGCGTCCGGTAAGGGAAACGTAGCCGTCCGCACGCATCACCGCCAGGTCCCCCGTGTGCAGCCAGCCCTCCGCGTCAATCGCGCGGCGCGTGGCCTCCGGGTCCTCGTCGTATCCCCGCATCACCAGGTAGCCGCGCGAGCACAGTTCTCCTTGCTCGCCGATGGGCACCGTCTTGCCGCTTGCCACGTCCGCAATCTTCATTTCCGTATTGGGCCCCGCATGGCCCACTGTCGCCGCGCGTAGCTCCAGCGAATCCGTCGGCGACGACATGGTGATCACCGGCGATGCCTCCGTCTGTCCGTAGATGTCGAAAACCTGCTCGGTGCCCAGCCGCTTCGCCATCCGGTGCATTAGCTCCACCGGGCACGGCGCGCCCCCAATCACGGCCGCGCGCACCGAGCGCAGATCGAACTCGGCCTGCCGCGGATGCTCCAGCTCCGCGATGAACATCGACGGGACGCCGTAGAGCAGCGTCACGCCTTCCGCCTCCACTGCCTCGAGCGCCGCCGTCGCGTCGAACATCCGCGAAGGCAGCACGAACGTCCCACCCGCCGAGAAAATGGCCAGCGAGCTGCACGTGTAGCCCGCGCAGTGATACAGCGGAAACGTCTGGAGCGTGCGGTCCTGCTCCGTGAACCCCAGCTCGCCCGCCAGGAAGCACGCGTTGTTCACCAGGTTCACATGCGTCAGCAGAACTCCCTTCGGGTTGCCCGTAGTTCCCGAAGTGAACTGAATGTTGGCCACGGACTGCGGATCGACCCGCGCGTCAGGAAGGCTCACGCCCCCGGCCAGCATCGCGGCCCACGAGTCGGTTCCGATCTCCACCATGCGCTCCAGCGAGTGTCCCGGAACGCCTCGGGCTTCTTTCAATATGGCGCTGTAGTCGGCGCGCGCGTCGCGCGGGTGATGGAAAATCGCTCGCATGTGCGACTTCCGCAGGATGTAGCCCAAATCCGTGGCGCGGTACGCCGGGTTCACGCTCACCAGCGTGATCCCGGCCCGCGGACACGCGAACTGCATCAGAATCCACTCCGGACAACTCGCCGCCCAGATCCCCACGCGGTCCCCGGCGCCGAGCCCCAGGCCGGCCAGCCCGCGCGCTGTCTGCTCCACCTTCTCCTGCAGCTCTCGGTACGTCCAGCGCACCCCGTCCGGACGCGAAACCAGCGCGAGCCGCTCGGGGAATCGCCGCGCGCTCCAGGCGAACGCCTCGTAGATCGTCTCGTTGCGCAGCGGAAGATCTGCGCCTTTGGCGTAGCTCAGCATCGATTGTGTCCGGTGGATGGGCTCCCTGGTTCGAATCCTGCCCAAATGCCGCGCCACTATAGTCTCGCCTTCCGGCACGGTCAATCTTCGGCCGCCCTGCCCGCCGATCCTCCGTGCTGCGAGCGGCACCAGGGCGTGCCGGCGCGGTGTTTTTCTCCTCCGCGCGGCATTACAATGGATACCCCCATGGCCTCGCAGGGCAAACCGTATCTCGTCACCCGCTCCGACGAGCAGAAACTGCGCGCTCGTTTCGAGGAGTTGGTGGCACGTGTCACCCAGCAGCGTCCCGGCAGCGACCCGGAACTGCTCCGCCGCGCTTTCGATTTCGCCGCTGAGCAGCATCGCGGCCAGCTCCGCCAGTCCGGCGAGCCGTTCCTCACCCATCCGCTCGAAGTCGCCCATCTGCTCGCCGACATGCGGCTGGACGTCACTGCTCTCTGCGCCGCGCTCCTTCACGACGTGGTCGAAGACACCAAAATCCCCATCGAGCAAATCCGCGAACGCTTCGGCGAGGAGGTCGCGCGCCTCGTCTCCGGCGTCACCAAAATCAGCCGCCTCGATCTCCGCGCCCCCGAAACGCGTCAGGCCGAAAACGTTCGCAAGGTCCTCCTCGCCATGGTCGACGACGTGCGCGTCGTCCTCGTCAAGCTCGCCGACCGCCTTCACAACATGCGCACCCTCGAATTCCTGCCCCAGGAAAAGCAGCAGCGCATTGCCCGCGAGACCCTCGACATCTACTCCCCCATCGCCCACCGCCTCGGCATGGGCCTCATCCGCCACGAGCTCGAAGACCGCGCCTTCCGCTTCCTCGAGCCCGAAGCCGCGCTCGACCTCGAAAAGCGCGTGGCCCTCAAAAGCAAAACCCACGAAAAATTCCTCGCCGAAGTCCAGCAGATGATTCGCGACACTATGCTCGAAAACGGCATCCCCGCCGAAGTGCAGGGCCGCGTCAAGGGCCTCTACTCCCTCCACCACAAGATCGAAAGCCAGCAGCGCCCCCTCGACCAGATTTACGACCTGCTCGCCGTCCGCGTCATCACCGATACTGTCCGCAACTGCTACGCCGCCCTCGGTGTCATCCATCAGATCTGGCGGCCCGTCCCCGGACGCTTCAAGGACTACATCGCCATGCCGCGGCCCAATCTCTACCAGTCGCTCCACACCACCGTGATTCACACCGGCCAGGCCTTCGAAGTCCAGATCCGCACTCAGGAAATGCACCGCATTGCCGAGCAGGGCGTCGCCGCGCACTGGAAATACAAGGACGGCAAGACCGTCGCCGGCGGCGACGACCAGCGCATCGTCTGGATGCGCCAGTTGATCGAGTGGGTCCAGGAAATGCAGGAGCCCGCCGAATTTCTCTCCACCCTCCGCGTCGATCTCTATCCCGAAGAGGTGTACGCCTTCACGCCCAAAGGAAAAGTCATTCCGCTCGCCCGCGGCGCCACTCCCGTGGACTTCGCCTACGCCGTCCACACCGAAGTCGGCCACCAGTGCGTCGGCGCCCGCGTCAATGGACAGATCGTCTCCCTGCGGCACAACCTCTCCAACGGCGACGTGGTCGAAATCCTCACCCAGAAGGGCCACACGCCCAGCCGCGACTGGCTCAGCTTCGTCCACAGCTCCCGCGCCCGCAGCAAGATTCGCCATTGGATCAATCTCCACGAGCGCGAACAGGCCACCGAGCTCGGCCGCCGCCTGCTCGAAAAGGAAGCCCGCAACTTCAACGTCAGTCTCAAGCGCATCAACGACGAGGCCGTTACCCGCGTCGCTCCCGAATACGGCTGCTCCCGCCCGGAAGACCTCTACGCCGCGCTCGGCTACGGAAAATTCTCCGCCCGCCAGGCCCTCCAGAAAATTCTCGGAGAGGATCTCGTCCCCGAAACCAAGGAGCAGGCGCCCGCGCTCGTCACCGCCGTCAAGAAGGCCCTGGGCATCAGCGAGCCCACCATCCAGGTCCGCGGCCAGGACGATTTGCTCGTCTATCGCGCCAAGTGCTGCAATCCCATCCCCGGCGACGAAATCGTCGGCTATATCACCCGCGGCCGCGGCGTCGCCGTCCACAATCGCAATTGCCCCAACGTTCAGAACCTGCTCTACGAATCCGAACGCCGCATTGATGTGGAATGGACCGGCGCCGTCGAAGGCCAGTTCGTCGCCCGCCTGCTGGTCCTCGCCGAGGACCGCCCCGGAATGCTCGCCGAAGTCACGGGAGCGATCGGCGAGGCTGGCTCGAATATCCGTTCGCTCGAAACCCGCCAGGAAAATCTCCACGCCCGCATCGAAATCGCTCTGGAAATCACCGACCGCCGCCAGCTCGACCGCATCCTCGCCGCCATCAAGCGCAAGCCCGGCGTCTTCAACGTCGAACGCGTCTACAAAGTGTAGGGGCGCTGCTCAGCCGCGCCCTCCTTCCTGCGCTGTCATCCCGAACCCAGTCGCGTTGTCTGCGAATGGCGGTGAGGGATCTGCTTTTTCCGACCTTGCTGCGCCCTCTTCCTCCCTCTGCTTCGTCCTGGGTAGCCACGGTCAACGGTTTGCTGACCGTGGGCACTTCCTCTTTTCGGCGCGCTCTTATTTTGTACCGCCGGCATCTTGCCGGCTCTGCCGTCTTTCGTAGGGGCGCCGCTTGTTTACCCTGACGCAGGAAGGGCTGCGCCCTCCTTCCTGCGCTGTCATCCGTGCTTTTTGCGTCCTGAGCGAAGCCGAAGGGCCGAACCCAGTCGCGTTGTCTGCGAATGGGGGTGAGGGATCTGCTTTTTGCGACCCTGCCTCGTCGTTGTCTGCCTTCGCCCGGCTCACCCCAGATATATTCTCTCATTGTGCCAGCTCAGATATTTTCCCGCAGACCGTACCTCGGCATTGCCTCGTATGCCCATTTAGGCATAATGTAGGCATGGCGGCTGCATCTGGA
>JASHRU010000227.1 GCA_030037225.1 Candidatus Acidiferrales bacterium
CGCGCAGTGGGGAGAGCGGAAGCGTGAAGCACATGTCGCCATCGGCCAGATGACATCTGGCACGGACTCTTCGATTTCCCGGCAAATCACAAGTCACGGGCGCAGGGAAAGGACGATCTGAGGTAGAGCTCGCGGGGCGGGAGTAACATGTGTCTGTCGCTCGATGGGCTACTACCTTTTTATCGGCGCGTTGGCAATCGCAGGAGCGTTGCTCGCAACATGTCTGATTTATCAGGCGCTGGGAATGGCGCGAGACCGGCGGCGGTTTCCTCCGCCGGGACGGCTGGTGGACATTCACAACGGGGATGGCGGGCGCCTGCACCTGCACGGGATGGGAGACGCCGGGCCGACGGTGATTCTGGACGCCGGAATCGGCGCGTCGTCGCTTTCGTGGAGTCTGGTGCAGCCGCTCGTGGCCCGGTTCGCGCGCGTGTACGCGTACGACCGCGCCGGGTTCGGCTGGAGCGAGCCACCTCAGTTCGAGGACGGCCTGCGAATCGCTTCGCGCATGGCCGAAGAACTACGCAAACTGCTCCGCGCTGCCGAGGTTCCAGGGCCGTACATCCTGGTGGGACATTCATTCGGGGGTTATGTGGCGCGCGTGTACGCAGAGCGCTGGCCGGTGGAAGTGGCGGGGCTGGTAATGGTGGATTCGCCGAGCGCAGCGGAGTGGGCGCATCCGAGCTCGGAACGGCGGAGACAGCATATGGGCGGCGCGATGTTCTCGCGGATTGGCGGAACGCTGGCGCGATTCGGTGTGGTGCGCTGGTGTCTCGACCGGTTCAGCCGGGGGTCGCGAGGATTGCCGGTGACGGTAACGCGCGCGTTTGGGGCTGGTGCGCTGGACCTGGTGACGCGCATGGTGGGCCAGGTGATGAAGTATCCGCCGGGGCTTCGCGCGGTGGCGCAGGCGCATTGGAGCCGGCCGGCGCCGTTCTTCACGCTGGGGGACCATTTGGAGCATCTGCCGGAAAGCGCGCGGGAGGTGGCCGCGTGCAGCCCGCTGGGCGATTTGCCATTTGTGGTGATGACACAATCGAATCCAACGCCGGAACGCGCGGCGCAGCAGGATGCGATGGCGTGCCAATCGACGCGGGGGCGGCATATCATCGCGAGGGAGGGAGGACATTGGCTGCTTCTGGATCAGCCGGCGCTCGTCGTCGAAGCGATCGAGTGGGTGGTACAGGAGACACAGGCGGAAGCGGTGCGGCGGTGAGGGAACGATCAATCAGGCCGGTCCTGCTGACGGCGAAGGGATTGGGCGAGATGGGGCATCCGCCCCGCCACGGCGGGCGTGACGGATCGTGGCCCTGCAACACGACGCTTGCGGGCACGGCTCACTTTGAAGCGCTGGAGCCGGCCTGGATCCAGACACCGACGGCCATTAAGGCGATGGCCACGACGATAGTCAGAGCAGCGATGGCGCGGTAATACCTGCGCATATTTTCAGGCTCTGCGGGCTGCTGTGTCCAAAACACGCCCGCGAGTGCACGCCGGTCGCGCCACAGAATGGCCAGCATAGAGGCGAGGAGGAATGCCGAGGTGCACAGCGCGCCCCAGGCGATGCTGAAGAAGACGTTGATCATGAGAATGTTGATCATGACGGGCAAGAGCACAGCCGCGCCGAGCAGCGCCGTCTTGCGGAACAGGAGCAACACAGCGGCGGCGAGTTGGATGAGTCCGAGCAGGATCGCGTAGGTGTGCGAGTAGCTGTGGTAGAACCAGGCGAGCTGATAGCCGGTGAGCGAGCCAACGGGCTGAAGTGCGACTCCGGGCGGGAGGCTGAACTGGCGGTGAAGCAGCTTGCTCGATCCGTAGAGAAACAGCAGCCACGCGGAGAGAAACCGCAGCCAATCGAGATATTTGGGATAAGAGTCCGTGGATTCAGGCATTCGAGTGTCCCTCTTGCATGTTCCTACGCGACGCGACGCCGTTTTGATTCACAGGACTTGTGATTGGAGCCGGCGCCTGTCTTGTTTTGCGAGGCGGAGCGCGGGGAGTATACTGTCACCGCTTCATTGGCCTGTGCATCCATACTAAAGGGGGCGCACATGGACAGGCGATCCTTCCTTGTAACGACCGGCGTGGCCGCGATCGCGGCGCCGGATCTTTTTTCCGTGGAGGCAGAACCCGTGGCATACACACTTCCGCCGTTGCCGTACCCGTTCGACGCGCTCGAGCCGTACATCGACGCGAAAACAATGGAGATCCATCACGACAAG
Source organism: Candidatus Acidiferrales bacterium (assembly GCA_030037225.1). Classification (GTDB taxonomy): domain Bacteria; phylum Acidobacteriota; class Terriglobia; order Acidiferrales; family UBA7541; genus JOPF136. The sequence goes on from JASHRU010000227.1 coordinate 2,223, forward strand.
CATCACGGCGCCTACGTGACGAACCTGAACAAGGCGCTGGAAAGCGCGCCGGACCTGGCGTCGAAATCGCTGGAGGCGCTGATCGGCAATCTCGACGCGGTGCCGGAAGCGATTCGCGCGGCCGTGCGCAACAACGGCGGCGGTCACTGGAACCACTCGATGTTCTGGAAAATCATGAAAAAGGGCGGCGGTGGCGAACCGCGGGGCCCGGTGGCCGACGCGATCAAGGCATCGTTCGGCGATTTTGCCAGCTTCAAGGCGAAAATCAACGATACGGGGATGAAGCGGTTCGGATCGGGCTGGTCATGGCTGTTTGTGAAGGACGGAAAACTGGTGATCGATTCCACGGCGAACCAGGATTGTCCGATCATGACCGGAGGGAAGCCGGTGATGGGCGTGGACGTGTGGGAGCACGCCTACTACCTGAAATATCAGAACAAGCGCGGGGATTACCTGGACGCGTGGTGGAACACGCTGGACTGGGACGCGATCAACGCGAATTACGCGGCGGCGAGATAGAAGCGTTCAGGCCCAGCCCGATTCCCGAACGGCCCGCGCGGCGGAGGCTGCGCGGGCCGTTGTGTTTTCGCAGCTAAGGCCGGCGCAACCTTCGCGGTACACTAACCGGGCGTCAAAGGCTGGAGCAACGAGGGAAAACAGATGATGCAGGGTACGCTCGCCCCGTTTTTCGCGCTGATTACTGCGCAGATTTCGTTTCCGCAGGGCGGCTCCATGGTGGAACAGATCGTGCTGCGCTGGCTGCATTTTGCTGCGGGAGTTGTGTGGCTGGGCTTCCTCTACTTTTTCAACATCGTGATGACTCCGGGAATGAAGGAGCTGGAGGCGCCGGTACGGGGGCGCGCGTTTACGGCGCTCATGCCGCGGGCAATGTGGTGGTTCCGCTGGTCGGCGCTGGTGGCGTGGCTCGCGGGCTTCCGCTACTTCATGATTCTGGCCAAAGAGGATGCGGCGAACGCGGGCGATGCGGGGCTGATGTGGAAATGGCTGGGAATTTGGTTCGGCGTGTGGCTCGTGGCCTATGTGCTGCTGCACGGATTCCTGATGATGAGCGAGGGGCCGATGAAAAACGGCTGGACGCTGGCAGTGGCGTCCACAATTGTGGTTGCCGGGGCGAGCTGGCTGGTGCTGGAATTGATCGCGGTCCCGGCGACGGGGAATCGAACGCTCTCGATTTCGGTGGGCGGCGGTCTGGGCACGATCATGCTGTTTTTGGTGTGGGGAATGGTGTGGCGCTGCCAGAAGCGGCTGATTGCGTGGACCAGCGCGGCGGCGAAGGAAGGCGCGGCGATGCCGGCGGAAGCGGCGGTGGTGGCGCGGCGGGCGTATCTGGCGTCGCGAGTGGGATTCTGGCTGTCGTTCCCGCTGCTGTTCTTTATGGGCGCTTCGGCCCATTTTCCGTTTCTATCGGGAAAATAGGCAGGGCACTTCTAGCCAGCGGAGCCGGGACGGAATGCAGCGCGCAAGATTTTGCGCGTCTTAGCGTCGAGCTGCTCGTGGAAGCGAGCGGCAGCGCGGCGGGCGCGCTCGAGCATGGAGGGATCAAGCATGAAGGCGCAACGGTCGGCAAACGGGCCGAGGTCGGACTTTTTGCGCGCGGGTGCGGCGCTGCGCGCGCGAAGGCATTGCATGTAGAGATCCAGGTCGCACCAGAAGCGGTCGAGCTGTTCCTGCCGCCAGCCCAGCAATTCCGCGAGATGTTCGTAGAATTCGACGCGAAAACGGCGCAGCAACGGGTCTTCGCCGGAAGCGAGGGCGCGCGCAGGAGTTCCTCCGGCGCGGAGAAGGCGGGGAATGTCCGATTCCACGCGCGCCACCACTGCGAGCAGGCATTCGCGATGAATCATGGAGACGAGTTCGGTGTAACGCGGCAGGTGCGCGGTGATGGTGGCGCGGCGGTTGCGCTCGGCATAGTCGAGGATGAAGCGGGCGGCCAGGCCGCCGCCGCCGAGCGCGGCGCAGAGGTGCAGCGCCACGGCGCGCGCGGCGTCTTTGAGTTGTTCGTATCCGCTTCCGCCTGACATGTCCGCTTGGTAGGCGCCGGCCGCAGCGCAAACGCACGCGGGCGACGGGAATTAGTGTCGGCGGAATTGAAGGAAAAAGACAGGAAGCAGAAGGGGAAGTTTCTTGGGCGAAGCCCGGGCAAGGAAGGGCACGACCTGCCGCGGCGAGTCGTGCCCCTACAAATCGGTCAGTGGAAGGTGGAGGACGGAGGAGTCGTGCCCTTGGGCGCGGGCTTCTCGTCCGTCAGAACAGGAGGAACGGGCGGGGGCGAAGGAGGCGCAGGCTCGCGCACGCTCGGCTCGAATTTGCCGATGGCGGCTTCCAACGCCTCGTCGAGCGTGCGCACGTAGCGCAGTTCGAGCCCTTCCAGCATTTCGGGCT
>JASHRU010000228.1 GCA_030037225.1 Candidatus Acidiferrales bacterium
AGAATCAGCAGTGTCCATGGGAAACGCTTACCCTTGTTTCGAGTGCCAGGCAATCGTTGAGGAATTTACCGCTGCCTGCTCCGAGATTGAGGCGTCGCCCATGCTGAACGCGGATTTGCGAGCCGCCTATCAGGAATTGCTGGCTTTTATTGGCGCGACGCGGCCCAGCCTCAGCGAGGAATTGCGCTCGGCAAACGACGCGGTGATACGCATGGTAGGCGGGACCGAAGAAGACGCGGAACGGGCCGAGGAAATTCTCCGCAGACTACCTCCGCGGCACTCGAGGCCCGGAGGGTTCGCGGTGAAAACCGCGTATCAATTTCCCCGGCTTCGTGACGTGATTGAGCGGCTCGTTCTGCACAGGGCGCGTTCGGGCCACGTGATTGCTCCTTTCCGCTAATGCGTGCGGACCTCTAATCTTCGCCTTTCCTTCCCCTCAGCGCTTTTGGAGAGCCGCGTGGATTGCCTTGACGTCCGCAATGTGCAAACCTAGACTTGGAATATCTGCTCGGGGGCTCTCGATTATGGACTTCAGGCTCGGTGAGAAGGTCGTTTATCCCAACCACGGCGTAGGCGTAATCGAACAAATCAGCTACGGAGTCCTCAATGGCCGCACCGAAAAATACTTCATGCTGCGGGTCGTTTCCAGCGGCCTGCGGGTGATGGTGCCGCACTCGAACGTGCAAGCCGTGGGACTGCGGCCAGTCATCCGGTCGAACGAGGCCGGGCGCGTTCTCACCTATCTGGAGAACACGAAGTGCGGCTCGCATCACGACTGGAAGCACCGCTTCAAGGAGAACTCGGAGCGAATGCGCACCGGGTCGCTATACGAAGTGGCCACCGTCCTGAAAAGCCTCGTATCCCTCAGCCGCTCCAAGCCCCTTTCCTTCCGCGAGAAGAAAATGCTCGAACGGGCGCGCCATTTGCTGATCAGCGAACTAGCTACCGCGCGCAATTCGCCCGAAGAAGCCGCCGAAGACAGCGTGACCAAGGCCCTGGCCAAGAGCAAGCTAACGTTACCGCCGGCGAGCGATAAGCTCCTCGACTGATTGCTATCGGACTTTCCACACTGCAACGGTTCCAGGCCTCATCTAGCGCTTCGGCTTGCCCCATCCTCCGCCACCGGGTGTTTCGATGCGCAGTACGTCGCCGCTCTCTAAGCGCAGACTGATCTTCGACGACAATTTCCTTCTTCGGCTGCCATGAACCAGCAGATTCCGGCCGGTCGCCCCTGTGGAACCGCCGGCGAGCCCGTAAGGTCCGATGCGTCTTCTTTCGGAGAGCAGGCTCGCCTCCACGGGAGTGAGAAACTCGAGCTCGCGCACAATGCCGTTTCCGCCGCGCCAACGCCCGTGGCCTCCCGATCCCCGACGCAGATTGTACTGGCGCACGCGCACCGGATATGTTTGCTCTAGGACTTCCACCGGAGTGTTCAGCGAGTTCGTCATGTGGTTGTGGATGCCGGAGATTCCGTCGCGGCCCGGACGAGCCCCGAGTCCGCCGGCAATTGTCTCGTAGTAAGCGAACGCCCGGCCGGTCTGGGGGTCGATCCCGCCAAACGACAGATTGTTCATTGTCCCCTGGGAGGCTGCCGGCACGCGCCGGGGCAGAGCGCGCGCTAAGGCACGCAGCAGCGTATCCACAATGCGCTGCGATGTCTCCACGTTTCCGCCTGCCACGGCACAGGGCGGGCGCGCGTTCACCACGGTTCCGCGGGGCGCAATCACCCGGATCGGCCGCAGCAACCCCGCCGTCGCGGGCACCTGCTCGTCAAGCAGACAGCGAAACACGTAATACACCGCGGAGATCGTAATCGCCTCCACCGCGTTGATGCTGCCGGCGCATTGGGGCGCCGAACCGGAAAAGTCGACACGCGCCCGATCGCCATGCAGCGTAATGGCCACACGAATCCGCACCGGCTTCGAGATGATTCCATCATCGTCCAGGAAGTCCTCGGCCACGTACCGCCCGGAAGGGATTGTACGCAGCGTCGCCCGCATCATGCGGTCGGAATAGTCCAGCAGGTGCCCGGCATAGGCGCACACCTCGCGGAGGCCGTACCGTCCCACGATTTCCTCGAGCCGGCGTGCGCCCGTTCGGCACGCTGCAATCTGCGCGGTCAGATCGCCCTGCCGCTCTTCAGGCGTGCGCACATTGGCCAGCAGGAGCGCGAGGACATTACGGTCAAGTGTCCCTCCGCGGCACAATTTGACCGGGGGAATGCGCAGGCCTTCGGCGAAGATCTCCCGCGTCAGCGCCATCGAGCCGGCCTGCGCCCCGCCCACGTCAGCGTGATGCGCGCGGCTCGACACGTAGAACTGCGGCTTTCGGCTCCCGGAAACGTACACAGGCATAACCAATGTAATATCGGGGAGGTGAGTCCCGCCGGCATACGGATCGTTTAGCATGGCAATGTCCCCTGCGGCGAGCGGAAACGCTGCGAGGGCTGCGGCCACCGACATCGGCATTGATCCCAAATGCACGGGCATGTGGTCGCCCATGGCCAGCGCTTCGCCGTGCGCGTCGAAAACGGCGCAGGAATAGTCTCGGCGCTCCTTGATGTTGGGCGAAAAGGCTGAGCGACGAAGCGCGGCGCCCATCTCCTCCGCTATGGAATGGAAGACGTTCTTCAAAATCTCCAGCCGGATTGGATCTACGCGCGCGCTCATCGTCGGCCCATCTCGAGGAGCAGATTTCCATACGCGTCCACGCGTCCGTGCCACGCAGGAGGAACGAAGGTGGTGGCCCCATATTCACTGACCACGGCTGGCCCCCCAAGCACGTTGCCCGCGCGCAATTTAGCCCGGTCGTAGAACCCTGATAGCGTCCACCGCCCACGGACAAACACCCGGCGCTGGCCAACGAACGCGGGAGATGGAGAGGCACCGCCGCGCGGCGCGCGTTCCAACTGAGGTTTCGGCGTCAGCCCGGCCATTCGTGTCCGTACGTTGACTACCTCGACGACACGCAAGGTGTCGGAATGGCCGTAGCGGTGCTGATGCAATCGATGGAACGCGCCTATGAAATCACCGCTAGCGGAAACCGTGAGTTCGTACCCCTGTCCCGCGTACCTGCAATCCAGAAGACGCTCGACGCGGATCTGTGCACGTGCGCTGTATCCTTCCCGAGCTAGTTCGCGCACGCCGCTACGTTCGAGTTCTGAAAAAGCCGCGGCCAGCTTGGACCGTACCTGCCGCTGCGGAAGCGCGGCGAGTTGCACCGTGCGCACATAGTCGCGTACCACGTCTGCGCGCAGAATCCCGAGCGCCGAAAGGCCTCCGGGCAACCGCGGAACGAGCACTCGCGGCAGGCGCAACGCCGCAGCAAGCTCACACGCGTGCAGCCCGCCCGCGCCCCCAAAGGCAACAAGAGAGTAATCTCGCGGGTCGTACCCACGTTCGACCGAAATCACGCGAATCGCCTTCTCCATTGTGGCATTCGCAACGTCCACAATGCCCTGCGCGAATTCCTCGATGGAGCGCGGCCCCACAGGAGCCGCGCGCAACGCCCACTCGAGCGCGCGATGCGCCCGACCCGCATCCAGGCGGAACTCGCCGCGCAGAAAACCTTCCGGCGAGATGCGCCCCAGCACGAGCTGGGCATCCGTCACAGTGGGCTGCTCGCCGCGCCCGTAGCACGCTGGCCCTGGGTCGGCTCCCGAGCTCTCCGGCCCTACGCGGAGCGCACCTGCTCGGTCAAAGCGCGCCAGCGAACCTCCGCCGGCTCCAACGGTGTGAATGTCCAGGACCGGTACGGCGACCGGCAACCCCGCCACCAAAGCTTCGTTCGTGGCCCGCGGCGCGCCCTCGAGCAATGCAACGTCGGTGGACGTCCCGCCCATGTCAAAGCTGATGACTCGCTCGAATCCCGCAATCCTTGCGACGTACTCGGCCCCCAGAACGCCGCCTGCAGGCCCGGAAAGAATCGTCCGCACCGGCTCCCGCGCCGCGGCAGCGGCGGAAACGATGCCTCCGTTCGACTGCATTACGCGCACGCGCGCCGGCACCGCGCGCCGAGGCCGCCACGCCTCCGCTGCGCGCTTCGAGGCTTCCCCTAAGTACTTGCCCATCACAGGAATCAGATAGGCGTTGACCACGGTGGTGGCCGTGCGCTCGAACTCGCGAAATTCCGGTAGCACCTGGCACGACAGCGTGGAGGGAATCGACGCAGCGGCCAGTGCATCGCCAACTGCCCGTTCGTGGGCGGGATTCGCGTAGGAAAACAACAGGCAAACGGCGACCGCCTCCGCTCTCGAGTCTCGTGCGCGCCTGACGACGCGCGCCAGCTCAGCCCGCGAAGGGCGCAACAGCACGCGGCCGCCGGGGCCTATCCGTTCGCGCATCCCGAAGCGCCGTTCGCGCGGGACTAGCGGCTCGGGCCGCTCGACAAACAGATCGTACAGCCGCGGGCGCGCCTGCCTGCCGATCTCCAGCACGTCTTCGAGCCCCGCCGTTGTCACCAGGGCCACGCGGGCGCCGCGTCGTTCGAGCAGCGCGTTAGTTCCCACGGTCGTGCCGTACAACAGTTCGAGCGGCGAATCCGCCGCGTCGGAGTGATCCGCCAGCACGCGCTCCAGCACGTGCGCAATGGCGTCGACCGGATTCCGCGGCGTCGAGGGGACCTTCAAAATGGTCAGCCGGCCTCCGGCAACGAAGACCGCATCCGTGAACGTCCCTCCGGAATCGACCGCGATGCGCATGAGGTGGAAGTTCGAGGCTGGAAGTGTGCGGTCGGCGGAAAGGAATCGCAAGAGCGAAGTTGTTGTGCTTTGATAGCGCCGGCCGCGCTCGATATTCAATTCGCGCGGAATTCCCGGCAGCAAATCCGGGCCAGAGTTCTCTCGACAGTCATCTATTGCCTCTTTTTCCCCGCAGCCAAAGCCGCTTCCACCTGCCTGATGTGATTCACGTCATGTCCCGCGATCATGATGACGGTCATCTCGATGGATTCCTCCCCGCGCTCCGCATGCATGCCGTAATGTCTCCACTGTTCCGGCCGCAAGTGGTGCAGCCAATCGAGGTTGGCCTCGCGTGCCGCGCGGAAAAACGCCAGCGACTTCCTTGCATCGGGCGCTGCATAATTGCCCGCTGCTGCCCAGGCATCCTGGTCATAGGCCTGGATCTGCGTACCTGGCGCGCCGACGATCGCGCGCATCCTCCACCCCACTACGATTTCCGTCTCCGAAAGGTGGGCCAAGATTTCGTTCACCGACCACTTTCCGGGCGCAGGCTTGCGCGCCAGGCGTTTCGGGTTTACGCCGCGAATCAGCTTGGCCAGGCGCGCGGCAGAGGCGGCCTGCACCTTTCTCGGATCCTTTCCGGCCACGTTGTTGAGAATTCGTTGACGGTATTGTTGCGGCGTCTCCTGCATGGTTCCTCCTCAGGACAAATTAGATGCGTGGGACCGGTCTCGGTAGTGCCGAATTGGACGGGGCTTCACGCGCTGGCGTTACTGAAATCCCTTCGCCGCCTAGGCAGCGCAGGACAGCGCTTAGGCCAAAGGCAGATTCGCCTGTGCTCCTTCGTCCTCTCTGAAAATCTCTCCGGCCAGCAGGCGAGGATAGGCCGCCGCGGCAATCATGGCGGCGTTGTCGGTGGAGAGCGGCCGGCTAGGGAAAAATACGGGCAGGGCGCGGGCTGCTGCCTCGTGTTCGAAGGTCATGCGCAGCTCACTATTGGCCGCCACGCCGCCGGAAACCAGCACGCAGTGCGCCGCGTGCTCCTCTGCCGCAGTCAGTGTTCTCTGCACCAAGTCCTCGACCACCGCACGCTGAAAACTC
>JASHRU010000229.1 GCA_030037225.1 Candidatus Acidiferrales bacterium
GAAGCCCCCGCGCCGGCCCCGGACCAGTCAGGAAGGTTGCCACCAGCTCGTTCGCTCGGTGGCGCTCCCATTCCCCGCGCGTCAGTCTCGCTCGATACACGTACGCGCGGTCCTGCTTCGTACGATCCAGCAGGCCTTTCTTGAAGAGACGGTCGAGGGTCGTCATCACGGTGGTGTAGGCCAGCCCGCGGTCGAGCGCGCACACGACGTCCTGGACACGGCTGTCACTCCCGGCCCACAGGATCTCCATGACCGCGGATTCCAGCCGCCCCAGGGACACAGTTTTTCCCAAAGTGGCTTTCCCGTCTGTGTTCCGGTTCGTGAAGAAGCGTAACATCGTGTCTCGCCGCCGCGAATCTCCACAGTGCAGCTTGCGATTCTATCCCTGCCCGTGCTCCCCGAGAAGTGAAGAATTGACCGAAGTCCCCCAGCCCCCCATCCATCACTTGCAGCACTTTTGCGAGTTTCGTTTACACTGGAATGGCAGCCTGAGGGAGGGAAGGAGCATGCCTGTCAACGAAGTCCCCATGGGGCCCCAAAAGAAGATCGCCCTCGTGGCCCACGACAATAAGAAACAAGACCTGTACGAGTGGGCCAAGTACAATCGCGAACTCCTCGGCCATCACCAGCTTTTTGCCACCGGTACGACTGGCAAGATCCTCGAGGAGGAACTCGACCTGGAAGTGGTGAAGCTGGAGAGCGGGCCGCTCGGCGGCGATCAGCAAATCGGGGCGAAGATTTCCGAGGGCGAAATCGATTTTGTAATCTTCTTCTGGGACCCACTCGAGCCCCATCCCCACGACCCCGACGTGAAAGCCCTCCTGCGCATTGCCGTGGTCTGGAACATCCCTGTGGCCTGCAATCGCGCCACCGCGGACTTTATGATTTCCTCGCCGCTCATGGAGAAAACCTACCGGCGGCAGGTGCCTGATTATTCCGCTTATCGAGGCCGCGCGGCCTCGCCTTCGCTGTAGCTGGACATAGCGCAGGCGCGGACCGCCTTCATCTCTTCTCGTCGAGAAGGGCCCGGATCCTTTGCCCAAGCGGAATGGAACCGTAAGGCTTTTGCAGCACTTCCACCCGGTTCTGTCCGCCCGTCGTTAGAGATTCCGCCTCGCTCGCATATCCCGTGGTGAAGATCGCCGGCAGTTTCGGCCGGATTGCGGTCATCTGCCCGAGCGCCACGGGCCCGTGCATCTTCGGCATCACCACGTCCAGGAGCACGAGATCCACCGTGCTGGCGTTCTCCGTGAACAACTGCACGGCCTCCTCACCATCGTGGGCCAGCAGCACGCGGTAGCCCAGCGCTTCGATCATTTCCCGCGCCGCTTCGCGCAGGTCATCGTTGTCCTCCGCAACCAGGATTGTCTCCGTTCCCCGGCTCACTTCGGCTGTCGGTTTTTTCTCCCGCGCGGCGACTACGCCGGACCCTACGGGCAGGTAAACGTGAAATTTGGTTCCGTGGCCCAGTTCGCTTTCGACTTCAATGATTCCGTTATGTTGTTTCACAATGCCGTAGACGGTGGCCAATCCCAGTCCTGTGCCCTTCCCGACCTCCTTCGTGGTGAAAAACGGCTCAAAAATGTGTTCCATCGTCGCCGCGTCCATCCCCGTTCCCGTATCCGCGATCGTCAGCAACACATAGCGGCCTGGACGGAAGTACGAACGGTACTCCTCGGCACCCGGCTTCACATCCGCCATGTCTGTTGTGATAGTCAGCCGGCCGCCCTCCGGCATGGCGTCCCGTGCGTTGATGCACAGATTCATGATGATCTGCTCGACCTGCGTGGGGTCGGCCCAGGCCGGTTCCAAGACCTTGGCCAATTGCAATTCGATCTGCACATGCTCGCCGATCACTTTGCCCATCAGGTTGATGGATTCTGTGGTCAGCGAGTTCACATCCAGATTCTGCGGTTCGAGCACCTGCCGCCGCGCAAAAGCCAGCAACTGCCTTGTGAGCGCGGCCGCCCGCTCCGCCTGCGCGCTGATTTTTTTCAGCCTTTCGCGTGCCCGGTGGCCTTCCGGCAGGTCGGCTTGACCCAGGTCCGCCCAGCCCAATATCGAGCCCAGCACGTTGTTGAAGTCATGGGCGATCCCGCCTGCCAGCCGTCCGATGGCTTCAAACCGCCGTAGCTGGTTCACTTGCGTCTCCAGCCGCCGCCGTTCCCGCCGTCCCTCGGCTTCCTGGAGCGTTCGGTCCACCGCGCTCAACAACCGCTTCAGGTTGCCCTTCAGCAGGTAATCCTGCGCCCCGGACTTCAGCGCGTTCACTGCCATCTCTTCCCCGATCGTCCCCGAAACAAAAATGAAGGGAATCGTCACATTCCGGCCACGCAGCAGTTCGAGTGCCTGCGTTCCGGAGAATCCCGGCATGGAATGGTCCGACATCACCAGGTCCCACATTCCTCTATCGAGCGCCTCGTGCATGGCTTTTGCCGTGTCCACGCGCCGGTGTGTCACGTCGTAGCCGCCACGCTTCAGTTCGCGCACGAGCAGCAACGCGTCGTCCTCGGAATCCTCGATCAGCAGCAACCGCAGCGGCGTGCCCATCATGCGCTCCTGGGGAGAGGGGCGCTCTGATTCAGCAGCAGCCAGTAGAGCCCCAGTTGTTTGACCGCCTGGATGAATTCGCCGAATTCCACGGGCTTGCGCACATAGCTGTTGGCGCCCAGGCCGTAACCTGTTACCCGGTCGCCCTCTTCGTTCGACGTGGTCAGGATCACTACCGGCAACAGCCGCGTCCGCGGGTGCTCGCGAATCTGGCGCAAGACCTCGAAGCCGTCCACCTTCGGCAGCTTCAGGTCCAACAGGATCACCTGCGGCATTTCGTCCGGATTCCGGTCCGCGTGCGGCCCCCGGCAGAAGAGATAGTCCAGCGCCTCGATGCCGTCATGCGCCACCACAACCTCATTCATGATCTGGTTCTTTTTTAGTGCGCGCAGCGTCAGCGCTTCATCATCCGGATTATCTTCCACGAGCAAAATCGCCTGGTCGGTCACCCCGTCCTCCTTCAACACCCGTCTTTACACCGTGAAGTAAAAGGTCGCGCCCTTCTCCACCTCGGCCTCCGCCCAGATTTTCCCGCCGTGTCGAAGCAATATGCGCTGCACGGTGGCGAGCCCCACACCCGTGCCCGGAAACTCCGAGGAGCCGTGCAGGCGCTGGAAGGCGCCAAACAGTTTTCCGGCAAAAGCCGGATCGAATCCTGCGCCATCGTCCCTGACAAAAAACACGCGGCTCCCGTTCGTGCGCATTTGGCCGAATTCGATACGCGCCGTAGCGTGCTTCGAGGTGTACTTCCAGGCGTTGCCGAGCAGGTTGTCTATGGCCACGCGCAGCAACTGCGCGTCTCCTTCGGTCTCCACGTTTTCTTCAATCACGCATTCCACGTCGCGCGAGCCATCCGTCTTTTTCAGCTCGGCCGTTGCGGCGCGCGCCATGGCGCTCAGATTCACTCGCTCCCTGCGAATCTCCGCGCGCGTCACCCGCGCCAGGTTCAGCATGTCGTCGATCAGCATTCCCATCCGCCGCGTCGCCGCGCGAATGCGTTCGAAGTAGTTTTTGGCATCGGCATCCAGGCTGTCGCTGTAGTCCTGCAGCAGCGCCAGACTGAACCCGTCGATGCTGCGCAGGGGCGCGCGCAGGTCGTGCGATACGGAATATGAAAAGGCCTCGAGCTCCTTGTTCGCTGCCGCCAGCTCCGCGGTGCGCTGCTCGACGCGCCTCTCCAGATCGTCGCGTGCCTCGCGCAGTTCGCGGTCGCGGCGCTCGATCTGCTCGAGCATGTCGTTGAACCCTTCCACCAGCACGGCCAGTTCGGCCGGCGTCTCCGTGCTCGCGCGCACGGAATAGTTTTTCTCCTGCGAGATGTGACGGGCCACTTCTGCCAATGCCGCGATGGGCCGGAGAGTTTCGCGCCGGAGTTGCGTCGAAATTCCCACGGCAATCGCAAAGGCGCTCGCCAGAACGCAGAACGAGATCACCAGGTAGCGCCGGATTCGCTGCCAAAAGAGGTTTAGGTCGGATTCGATAAAAACGTACCCGGCCGTAGTTCCCTGAAACACGATCCGGTCAACCAGCAACACGTCGCCTTGGTCGGACCATTGCTTTTCCTCTTCCCCGGCGGGCAGCTCCACCTGCGCGGGCACAGGATCGGACGGCGCCCGGCGATAGGCAGCAAATAGCGTGGCGTCCGGCGCGTAGAGTCCGGACGCCACCACGTTTGGCGCGGCGCGTAGCGCGGCCAGCGTTTTTTCGGCCGACTCCCGGTCGTTGAACGTCAGCGCGGCAACGCTGTTTGAGCCCAGCACGCGCGCCTGCACCGCCAGGTTTTCTACCAGGGCCTGCCGGATGGTTACAAAGTCGTAGGCCAGGAATCCGGCGCAGGCCAGCAGCAGACCCGTCGCTGTCACGAGCACGTTCAGGCGGGTGAGCCTTCCGGAAAGCGATCTGGGTGCCACCGTCGTCATACCCTTCATGCCCCCGGTGAGGCGCTTTTTCTCACCGTCACTGCGACCTTTAGAAGATCGGAACTCAAGGTGAGCTTTGCCCCTGCAGCACTCGCCAGATTCACCTCAAACCGCACGCGGTCCCCTTGCAGCACGAACTGGATCATCCCCCCGCGGTCGGCAAAGTGCGCCATATCGCTGACGGTCAGGATGCTGCTTTTGTCGAGCACCGCCAGAATGTCCTTCAACCGGCTTTCTTCTGATTCGGAGATGAACAGCACCCGGCAGCCCGCCGTGTCCTCCATTTGCACCACGCGCCGCGCAACCACATTCCTGCCGCCGATGGTCTCTCCCTCCAGGGTTGCGTCCAGCAATGGCCCAAACGGATCCTTCCCCATCACGCAAATCGCAAACGGCCCGCTTGCGCTCGCCGGGTCCTCCGGCGGCCAGGAGACGAACCGTCCAAAGTTGAATAGGTACACCGCTTTCACCTGGTACTCACTAGGTCTCGGCTGTTGTCCGCGGACCACCGGTGGCCACACTGCGGCGAGAGTGCACGCGAGTGCGACCGCCAGTGCGGTTGTCGCCCGGCTCGGGGCGCCGCGGCAGGGCGCCGGGTCCCGAATTCTTCCAGCGGAAACAGGCTTTATCCCCATCAGCATCCCTTAGCGCGTCCAGACAATCTTGGCGTATGCGCTTCGCTTGATTCCCACGAGCGGGCCCGGATCACCGCCGAATTCCGAATGGGACGGCTGCAGCAGGTTCTGTCCCACCACGGAAAACTCCACGTGCTCGCCCATGTGCCAGCCCCAGCGCACATCGGCCGTCTGGTAGGCGGAGACGCTCTGCGCCGCAAGCGCGCTCACGTATCTCCAGGTCGTGTCCAGCTCAAATCGCTTGGGCAGGCTCACCAACGATTGAATGGTGGCCATGTGGGCCGGGCTCGAGCCGAGGTAACTTCCGAGTAGGCTCCCTACGTCCGTGTATCCCGGCGCGTCCCTCAGGGACATGTGCAGGTAGGAGTAGGAGCCGCGAAGCTGCCACCGGGGCGTGATCTGCCAGTCGGGCGCGATTTCCGCGCCGATGGTGTGGCCCTCGATTCCGTTTGCGTAGGGAACCACGATCGCCGCGTACGGTATCGGTGTTGATTCCTCCTCGAGCGAAAGCGGCCCGTAGCTCTGGAGATCGTGATAGATGTTGTAAAACCCGGTCACGTCGACGTACACCTTGCGGGTGATCGCCGTCCGGTAGCCCGTCTCGTATCCCAGCAGTTTTTCCGCCGCGAAATCGGGATCGCCCTGAATCTGGAAATACACGGGCGGAGGAAGGTTCTCGATGTAGATGTTGAAGACAACGTCCTGGTCCAGGCGCGACGGTGTGCGCACCGCGCGCGTCACCGCGGCCCAGAACGACTGGCGGCTGGTGGGCGTCCACAGCAGCCGCGCGGTGGGCTGGTATTCGAAGCCGCTGAAGTTGTTGTGCTCGAGCTTGGTACCGGCCGTCAGCGACAGTTTGTCGCGGACGAGAGGCAGCTCGTACTGCACGAAACCGCTGTAGATCGTGTCCGTCTGCTTCGCCGGCGTGAAGTTCACCCCCGCCGAGGTCTGAATAAAGTAGCTGGGGCTGATTCGCGCGCCCAGTCCCCAGGCAAGTTCCTGATCGCCGTGAATGCGCACGTGATCGATAAAGTCCAGGTCAAACGTGTCGCGTGTTTCGCCCAGTTCCAGGTCCTGAAAATTTGTGCGGTCGAAATAAGCCTGCAACTGGAAGCCGGAACCATCCTGGGTCTGGTGCGTCCAGCGGGCGATTAGATTGCCCCCCGACACATAGGCGTCATCGTCCGGCGTAAGTTCCGCGGGGGGTGTGAAGGAGGCGATGTCCACACGCTCGCCGGTCTCACCGCGGTACGTATCGCCCTGCACTGTGACGGTATCGGTCGCGTCCGCTTTCCAGTCGGTCCGAAAACCGATCTGGCCGATGCGCCAGTCGTCGAATCCATCCCCGTCCGAATGGAACTCCGGGCCGCGCACGAATCCCATTCCGTAGATTCGATAGCTGAAATCGCTTCCCGCCGTTCCTCCGTAACGCACTCCGCCGGTGCCCTGGGTCACGTTCCCTCCGCCTGCGGTGACCATTGTTCCCTGCGTGCCGGCGGCGCTCTTTGTGATGATGTTGATCACTCCATTCACCGCATTCGCTCCCCAGATTGTCCCTCCGGGCCCGCGAATCACTTCCACGCGCTCCACGTCCTCCAGAATCAGGTTTTGCACGTCCCAGTAGACGCCGGAAAACAGTGGCGTATAGACGCTGCGCCCGTCGATGAGCACGAGCAGTGATTTGGAAAATTGCCCCGCGAATCCCCGGATGGAGATCGACCAGTGGTCCGAATCTGTCTGTGCCACCGCGACGCCAGGCACCAGCCGCAACAGCTCCGGAACGCTCGTGGCGCCCGAACGACGAATGTCTTCCTGTGTGAGGACATAGATAGCTGCGGGCGTCTTCCACACCTGTTCCGGCTCTTTCGAGACGCTGGTCACCTGCACCTTACCGAGATCCTCCAGGCTCAGGTTCTTCAATTGCGAGTCGCTGTTAGTGGTTGCCGGTGGATCGTCGCGCACATTGCCGCGGGCGGCCTCGCTCCATGCCGCGGCAACCAGTAATCCAAGGACGGCTGCACGCGCTGCCCGGCGGAGGCGGGCTCTGGCGAGCGGCAAGCGAGTTTCAAGGTCCACGAGCGTGCGTGCCATTCGCGCGCGGGGAGGTGAGAGAGCTGGAGGAAAAAACCGTAGGAACATGAAGCCCTCGTCCGTGTCGGCCAGGCGTATCCGCTTTTGTAAAATTGCTAATTCAAGTGATTAATCGGCAGGAGGCTCGCATAACTGCAGTCTTTGTTTGTCGATTCAGCACCCGTTGCCCAATCTGACAAAGAGCCATGGTGCAGCCTTTCCTTACAGCGTCGCATCCGGGCCCGAGTACCCACACTCCCCTGTGTTCGGGGCCCGGTTCTTGTTATCCTCTTGCGGAGCGATACGAGTCTGAAACCGGCGATCGCAGCGTTCGGCCTATCCCCGTTCTTCGCTAGGCCCGGGAGACACGACCCTGCGCCGCCGTCCCAAATCCCACGCGGAGAGCAACGACCGTGAAACGACACAAGGCAGGGCGCACACCCAAGAACATCATGGTGCTCGACATCGGCGGAACAAACGTCAAGGTTGCGGGAACGGGAAGAACGGAAGCGATAAAGATTCCATCCGGTCCGAAGCTCACGCCCGGCCGCATGGTCACCGAAGTAAAGAAGGCCGTAAAGGGCTGGAATTACGACGCCGTTTCCATCGGCTATCCCGGCATGGTGGCGCACGGAAGACCCGCGCACGATCCCCGCAACCTCGGCCCCGGCTGGGTGGGATTCGACTTCCATAAGGCCTTCGGCAAGCCCGTAAAGCTGATCAACGATGCGGCTATGCAAGCGCTGGGCAGCTACGACGGCGGCCGCATGCTCTTCCTTGGCTTGGGCACTGGGTTGGGCTCCGCGATGGTCGTGGACGGCGTGCTCGAACCGCTCGAGCTTGCCCATCTCTCCTACCGTCACGGCAAGACTTTCGAGGACTACGCCGGCCTGCGTGGCCTGGAGAAATACGGCAAAAAGAAGTGGCGGAAACAGGTGGACCGCATCGTGAAATATTTCACATGGGCTCTGGACGCGAATCACGTCGTGCTGGGCGGCGGAAACGCGAAAAAACTGAAGAAACTTCCGCCCAAGTGCCGCCTGGGTGACAACTCACTCGCCATCAGAGGCGGCCTTCGCCTCTGGGGCAAGGGCTGAGGGATGCTCTCGGCAAGTGCCGCTCCACGGCGAATTGCCATTCACTTTCCACGCCGCATGGGGCTAAGATGAGGCCCCATGACGGGCGAACCTTTCAAGGTCACCGGTCGCGCCGGGTCGAAGCAAACTGTGCACATCATGAGCGTACGCGGCGCCATCACGAATGTCACCTCACCGGCTTTCGATGATGCCGTACGTGCCGCCGCGGCGCCGCACCTGATCATCGACCTCAGCGAAGTGCCTTCCATCGATTCGATGGCCATTGGCGCGCTCGTGCGAGTCTTTGTCTCTTGCAATAAATCCGGCAGGAAGCTCGCGCTCGTTGGACTCAGTCACCATGTAAAGAACGTGCTGCGGCTGACCGGCGTGGAACCGCTCTTCGAGACCTACACGACCATCGCCGATGCCGAATCGGCGCTGAGCTGACGCCATTTCTGGAGCGCACGGGTTCTCGCAATGCGCCGCGGCCTGATCCGAGGCCGCGCAAATTTTCAACAGGAAATTGATGCTATGGGACAGAGCGTATCGGCCGTGTTGGCGGGCTACGTTCTGGCTCTTGCCCGACTGGCAGCTACCTATCTCGTCATGTCGAAGTTGTTCCCCAGTGCGGATTGACGAACGATGGTGGTGACTCAGTTTGCCCTGTGGCATAGCCACTCCTGGCTGTGCTCCCGCCCGGGAAAATGACTCCCCGCCCGTGGGAGCCTCTAAAACCTGAGTGAACCCCGCCTCGAGCTTCTCTCCGCGGACTCTTATCCGCCGACCCGCTCCGGTGGTGTGCACGGGCCCTCGGCTTCCGCGTGCCGTTTAATCCGGCAGCCCTCGTTCGCCGTGAATCACAAACTCCGCCTTCGCACCCGCCGCCTTCTTCAGCCCCGCGCGTCCGCCCGGCTGTCCCCCGCCAACCCAGACCTCTACTTTGCCCGGCACGATGCGGCGATGCCCCTCCCTGTCCACCATGCTCAGCGCGCGCCCACCGAGCGAAAACGTCACGGTTCGCGTTTCTCCGCGGTGGAGTGTCACGCGCGAAAAGCCTGACAGCGCCCGTATTGGCGCGCCTTCGAATCCCGCGTGCCTCAAGTACAGCTCCACGACCTCCTCACCATCCATCGCTCCCGTATTCTTCACCTCCACAGATACTGTCACCGTTTCGTCCGACTCGATCTCCTCCGGCCCCACGCGCGCGCGCCCGTACTCGAACTTCGTGTAGCTCAGTCCGTAGCCGAAAGGATAGAGAGGCTTGCCTCCGAAATACCGGTAGGTCCGTTTCGCCATCGAATAATCGTCGAAAGGCGGTAGCTGCTCGATGGACTTGTAAAACGTTATCGGCAGCCGCCCTGCCGGGCTGAAATCGCCCGCCAGTGCCTCCGCTACCGCGGTTCCTCCCTCGCCGCCCGGATACCACGCTTCCAGAATCGCGGGCACGTGCGCGTCCGCCCAATTGACGGCGACCGCGCTTCCGCTCATCAGCACCAGCACGGTCGGCTTCCTAAGTGCGGTCACCAGCTCCAGCAACCGCTCCTGTGGTTTCGGCAGATCCAGGCTCGTGCGGTCGCCACCGGAAAATCCTTCGGCATGCACTTCCATTTCTTCCCCTTCTATTCGGGGCGAAAGCCCCATCACCGCCACCACCAGGTCCGCGCGTTTCGCCGCTTCCACGGCCTGCCTCTCTTCATCCACCCTGGCGTCGGTGCGTGTTAAAGGGCCAACCAGCCCTGTGCCCTGCACGTACTCGACGCGCGCCTCGGGAAACCGCGCGCGTATTCCCGCGAGCACGGTTACGGGCTGCCCCGGAGTCCCCGCGTAATTTCCAACGAGCGCGTCCAGATTGTCCGCATTCGGCCCGATCACCGCAATCGCTCCCGGGGTTTTCTGGATCGGCAGCATTCCTCCCTCGTTTTTCAGCAGCACTATCGATTTCCGCGCCGTTTCCAGGGCCAGCCGGCGATGATCCTCCGTGTCGAATTCGCTTGGCGCGATGCGTGAGTAGGGGTCGAGCGCGGGTGGATCGAACATGCCCAGCCGGAACCGTGCCATGAACAGCCGCCGCAGGGAACGGTCAATGACCGATTCCGGCAGAATCCCGCTGTGCATGGCCGCAATCAGCGCCTCGCGTTCGCGTTGCACGCGCGTCCGCGGGCTTCCGCACACCAGATCCGTTCCCGCCTCGAACGCCGCGGCTACGCCCCCCTCGATCGTCTTCGTAAAATGGTGCCCGTCGGGAATGTCCGCAATCGCCCCGCAGTCCGATACCACGTACCCCTGGAAGCCCCAATCCTTCCGCAAATGCTCTTCGAGCAGCGCCATATTGCCGCATGCTGGCTGCCCGTTCACCGAGTTGTATGCGCACATCACCGATCCCGCGTGCGCTTCCATCACCGTGGCGCGGAACGCAGGCAGATACGTTTCCTCCATGTCGTGCCGTGAAACTTGGACGTCCACTTCGTGCCGCGTGGCTTCCGGCCCACTGTGCACCGCAAAATGTTTGGGAGTTGCCACCACTTTCCAATGCAGCGGGTCGTCACCTTGCAACCCCGTCACGAACGCTACGCCCATGCGCGCCGTCAGATACGGGTCTTCGCCGTAGGTTTCCTGCCCGCGACCCCACCGCGGATCCCGGAAAATATTTATGTTTGGCGACCAGACCGTCAGCCCGCGGTACCAGTCGGCTCCTCCATCCGCATGCCGCGTCGCCGCATATTTCGCGCGAAATTCCGTGCTAATCACCTCCGCCAGGCGCTTCATCCAGGGCTCGTCGAATGTGGCCGCCAATCCGATTGCCTGCGGAAACACGACCGCGGTTCCCGCCCGCGCCACGCCGTGCAGCCCCTCGTTCCACCAGTTGTACTCGGGCACTCCGAGCCGGGGGATGGCGTCCGCCGTCTGCCCGAGCTGCGATACTTTTTCCTCGAGCGTCATGCGCGAGATGAGATCGTTCACGCGTTCTTCGACCGGTAGCCGCGGATTCTTGTACGCCGCGTCCGCAGGCATCTCCTGCCGCCTCGCCGCGGCCACCAGCAACATGCCGACGCACACCACTCCCGCCACCTCCAGCCACCGATTCATTCTCATGCACGCCTTATATCACGCGCTCGCAGAGCGTGGACACTGGATGCCCGAGAGAAGAAAGGGCCGTTGCTACGGTTCGCGGATGGCGGGTAGCTTGTCCTTGCGGTGCACGCAAGGGTGGGGGCCCTGAATTGCTGTTAGCGATTTAAATTGGTAGGGGCGGTGGGGATCGAACCCACGACCAACGGCTTAAAAGGCCGCTGCTCTACCACTGAGCTACGCCCCTA
>JASHRU010000230.1 GCA_030037225.1 Candidatus Acidiferrales bacterium
CCCACGGACCCCGACTTCGTGAGCCAGCGGGCCAGTCCCTGCGCCGTGCGCTGCAGCGGCAAATTGCGCTCCGGCGTATAGTCCGCCTCGCGCAGCAGCATCCACGACTTGCGCGCCTGACCGAAATGGTTTTCGGCATAGTGTTTCAACACGGCCAGCGCCATGGTCCAGCCCGAAGAGACACCCTCGTACTCCTCATCCCATTCCGCGCCCTCGCGGAAGCCCGACTCGAGCAGCCGTAGCTTCGTTTCCCCGCCCGCATGCTCCAGGGTGACTTCGAACAACCCCGGCTCGCGCCCCGGCGGCGCATCTGCCCACCGGATGACGTACGATTTTCCCCGCTCTGACCGCAGCACGTGATACGACATGCTGAAATTGAAACAGTCGAAGAACCATTTAATCGTCGCTCCGGTTTCGGCGAATCCCTCGGCACGGTCCACAAACCATTGCGAAATCTTCACCGGGTCGGCCCAGGCCTCCCACACTTTTTCCGCGGACGCGTGGATTCGGATTTCCTTCTCCAGCCGGCGGCCGCGATGCTCGATGGATTTCGGGGCAGGTTCTGGACTCATGGCTTTTTCCTTTCCTCTTTGGTTTTTTCGGAATCCGTTCGCGGAGGCACCGGGTAGCAGCCCAGTATCAGACGGAAGGGACGACCCGGCCCGGCGCTTCCGTCTTCGCGCTCCGCCGGCGACGCAAACCGCCCGATCACGTCCACTACCGCGGCTTCTAGCGCACGCGCGAACCGAGCCCGCTGCTCCGCGCTTTCGAATCGAAATTCGGAATTCATGGAGAGCGTGGTCAGCCGTTTTCCCTGCTCCGCAGCCTCGCGGCTGGCGCGCCCGAGTTCGGCCTGCGCTTGCGACGCCAACGCCAGCAGGTACGCCGCGCTCAGCGTATCTTCCACGCGGTCCGGATCGGCCCCCAGCCGGCCGAGCAGCTCCGGCGACAGGGCATAGCCCCGCGCCGTAGCCACGTAGCATTGCTCGATCATGTTGCGTTTTCTCCGGCGCCCGGCCCGCCGCAGCAGCCCCGCCCGGGCCAATTCGCGCACGTGATAGTTCAGCCGCTGACGCGGCAGCCGCAGCCGCCGCGCGAGGCCCGCGGCCGAGTCGGGTTCGGCAAGCGATGCCAGGATTCGCTGTCGCAAGGGATGCAGCACGGCCGCGGCGCTAGCGGCGCGGTCGAGCAGAGCGAACTGGGGTAGTGCGGCCATCCTTCGCGAACGCTACGATAGACAACTATATTTGTCAAGACAAATATTTCTGTCTATTCGGACAGCCCCAGGGCCTGCCCACCTGCGTGTATACTTTCCCGCCGAGCTCCCATGTCTCCTGACGCCTTTCGCCGCCTGGCCCTCGGTTTCTCCGGCGCCGCCGAGTCGTCTCACCAGCGCCATCCTGATTTTCGTGTGGGCGGAAAAGTTTTTGCCACTCTCGGCTATCCCGACAAAAACTGGGGCATGGTCAGGCTCACCCCCGAGCAGCAGTCCGATTTTCTCTACGACGCGCCTGAAGTGTATTCCCCGGCCGCTGGCGCATGGGGAAAGCAAGGCTGCACCTGCGTTCGCCTTCGTGCCGCGACCAGAGTCACGCTGCTTCCCGCGCTGGAAGCGGCCTGGAGCAACGTGACTCTCGCTCTGGCCAAGGCCCGCCCGCGTCGCCGCGTGCGGATTGCTCGCCGCCATCCTTCCCGGTAGGATGTACAGAGCCGGGCGGGCCCCGTCTCGCTTCCTTCGCCCCCGGCCAAATTCGCACCACGCGAGGTTCGCAATGGCCACCACAACCACCACCGCTTCTCAGTCCGTCGCCCGCGGCGGCAGCTTTCTGGTGGAGAGCCCCCGCCCCGAAGATGTCTTTACTCCCGCCGACATCAACGACGAGCAGAAGCTGATCGCGCAGACCACCTCGGAATTCATCAACGACGAAGTCGTACCCCTGATTGACGACCTCGAGCACCACAAGCCCGGTGTGATGATCGGCCTGCTGAAGAAGGCCGGAGCGCTCGGCATCCTGGGCGGCGCGATTCCCGAGGAATACGGCGGAGCCGGACTCGACAAGGTTTCCTCCACGCTTCTCTCCGAACAGCTCGCCGCCTACGGCGGTTTCTCGGTTACACACGGCGGCCATTCCGGCATCGGCACGATTCCCATCGTTTATTTCGGCACCGAGGAACAGAAGAAGAAGTACCTGCCGAAGATCGCCTCGGCCGAACTGATTTCCTGCTATTGCCTTTCCGAGCCTCAGGCCGGCTCCGACGCCCAGGCGCTTCGCACGCGCGCCGACCTCTCCAAGGACGGCAAGCAGTGGATCCTGAACGGCCAGAAGATGTGGATCACGAACGGCAACTACGCCGATCTGTTCGTCGTCTTCGCCAAGGTGGACGGCGACAAAATCTCCTGCTTTTTGGTGGAGAAGGGGACTCCGGGCTTTTCCGTGGGCGCGGAAGAGAAGAAGATGGGCATCAAGGGCAGCTCCACCACCGCGCTCTCTTTCGAAAACGCGCCCGTACCGAAAGAGAACCTGCTGCACGAAATCGGCCGCGGCCACATCGTCGCGTTCAACACGCTCAACGCCGGCCGCTTCTCGCTCGGCTGCTACTGCTTGGGCGGCGTCAAGCGCACCATCGAGGTCTCTTCGAAGTACTCAAAGGAACGCACCGCCTTCGGCAAGCAGCTCGCCGAATTCGGCCTGATCCGCCAGAAGCTCGCGGAGATGGCCATCCGCGCCTTCGCCCTCGAGTCCATGATCTACCGTTCCGCGGGCATGATGGACGCGTTCATGGCTTCCGCCGAAACCGGCACCAACAAGACGCAGCACATGATGAAGGCCCTCGAGGAGTACGCCATCGAAAGCTCCATCAGCAAAGTGTACGGGAGCGAGGCACTCGACTTCGCCGTGGACGAGGGCGTGCAGATTTTCGGCGGCTACGGCTATCACGAGGATTATCCGGTGGCCCGCGCCTATCGCGACAGCCGCATCAACCGCATCTTCGAAGGCACCAACGAAATCAACCGCATGCTCATCATCCAGATGCTCATGAAGCGCGCGATGGGCGGCGTTCTCCCCCTAATTCCGAAGGCCATGAAGCTGATGGAGGAAATTCTGGCCGGCCCGTCGTTCGAGGAGGGTTCCGGCGACGCCTTTGCCGAAGAAGAGCGCATGGTGGCCAACGCCAAGAAAGTCTTCCTGCTCACCTCCGGCAGCGCCGTGCAGAAGCTCCGCGACAAGCTCGCCGAGCCCGAGCATCAAGAGGTGGTCGCCGCACTCTCCAATATCGCGATGGACGCCTACGCCATGGAATCCTCGCTGCTTCGCGTGCAGAAGGCCGCGGCGCGCCGGGGCGCGGGCGACGTCGGCGTCATGTCCGCCGCCATGCGCGCGTTTCTCTTCGACGCGGCCGACCGCATCGAGCACGAAGCCCGCACCGTTCTCGGCGCCGTTGCCGAAGGCGACATGCTGCGCACGCAGATGATGGCGCTCAAGCGCTTCTCCAAGCGCGAGCCGGGCAATCCCATCGCGCTACGCCGCGAAGTTGCCACCGCCGTCCTTGCCGGCGACCGTTATCCCTTCGAATACCGCTGACGTGGTTTCTCGCAGCGCCGTGATTTTGTAGCGCCGACCAGCTCCCCGCAGGCGCGGATCAACTTGTCCGCCTCCTCCCCTGTCCCTCCGTACAGCCCCGGCGGCCGCGGACAGGTCGGTGCACTCCGCGCACGCTAGTACTTTCGGGGGGTTGTGAATGCGCCGGAATCCCCGTATCCTCTGCGCATGGAATCGACCAAAACATCGAGGGGCTTTCTGGTCGCGGTTCTTTGTGTCGTTGTAGTGGGGCTCACGGCTTTGGACATCTATCAGGACCACGTGATTCAGCGGCAGCGGTACGAGATGCGCTGGCTCTTGGCGCACGCCACGATCCATCTGGACGCGAATCCTGCCGATGTTGCGAAGCCGGCGCCAAGCGCTTCCCCGAGCAACGCGACCAAGGCGCCCGCAGCCGACGTTGCGGTGCTGCCGCAATCCAGCAAGCCCGCTGCGCCCGCACCGGCCGCCAAGCCCTGACGGCGAAAGCAGTCAGTGCACGTCCTCGACCATCGGGACCAGGGGTCGAAGACTGCGTGCTAGAGTCCCCGCTTCGAGCCTCTAGTAGAACGCCATCCCTCCATCCACATTCAGGGCCTGCCCCGTAATCGCCGACGCTTCCTCCGAACACAGAAAGGCCGCCGCGGCCGCGATTTCGCTCGCCGTCTGCGCGCGCCCTTGCAGAATCCCTTTGATCGCGCCCTCCAGGATGGCTTTCGGCTCACGGCCGAACATGCGCCCCAGGCCTTCGCCGATTTCGCGCGACATGCGCGTCTCCGGCACCGGCCCGGGACAAATCGCGTTCACGCGCAGCCCCCGGCCCGAAGTTTCGGCGGCCAGCGTCCGCGTCAGCGCCAGCAGGCCCGCCTTTGACGCCGCGTACGGCCCATTGAAGCCGAACGCCATCTTCGCGCCCACCGTCGAGATGTTCAGGATCACTCCGCGCGCGCGCTCCAGCATTCCCGGCACCACCAGCCGCGAGAGCACGAACGCGCTGCGCAGGTTCGTCGCCAGCACGGCGTCCCACTGCTCGGGCGTGATGTTTTGCGTTGGCTCGACCGGCCCGAAAATCGCCGCATTGTTCACCAGGATGTCCACCGCGCCGAAAGCGTCCACCGCCGCGCGGTACACCTGCTCGCACCCGGCCGGCTCTGAGACGTCTGCCGCCAGCGCCAGCGCTTTCCCGCCATGGCGGGCGAGCCCTCCCGCGTCGCGTATATCCGCCGCAGCCGCCTCCACTTCCGCTGCCGTCCGCGCCGTCACCAGCACCGACGCACCTTCTTCCGCGAATCGCAGCGCGATGGCGCGCCCGATTCCGCGTCCTCCTCCCGTGATGATGGCCCTCTGGCCT
>JASHRU010000231.1 GCA_030037225.1 Candidatus Acidiferrales bacterium
ACCCGGCGATGGAGCTTCTGGCGCGGCGCGTATTTGAGAAGCGCATTGGCCGCGCGACGGCGGCGGTGAAATTGCTCGCCGCCGTCCGGCCGCAACGGCTGGTGGATCTGCTGGCGGAGGCGCTTCCGGCGTGGGATTGGAGCGTGCAAGACCTAGCCATCTCGGAGTTGGCGCGCCAGCGTGTGGACGGACTGCCCGATGCGCTGCTGGCCGTGCTCCCTCGGGCGCATCTCTACGTGGTTCCGATGATCATCGACCTGCTCGGTCTGGAGGGCGATCCCGCGGCCGTCCCCGCGGTGCTGGAAATCGCCGCAGGGGAAAACGAACGCCTGCGCGACGTATTTATCCGCATCAAGGCCATGGAAGCTCTGGGCCGATTGCGCGCGCCGGAAGCAGCGCCCCTGCTGCGCAGCATCCTGCGCACGCGCAATGGCCTGCTGCACGCCGAGCCCGCTGGGCTGCGCACGGCCGCCGAAGAAGCGCTCGAAGCAATTGAAGGACGCATGCCGCGCTCGCGCCTCCAGGAGCAGTTGGAAGCCGCGGCCTCCAGCGCGGGAGCGGCACGCCCTCGGCGTTATCCGCGCTTCCCGCTCGACTCGCCCCTAAGCGCGCGCATCGAAGGCAAGCGTCCCATGAGCGTGCAGGTGCGCACCATCTCGCTGGGAGGCGCCTGCCTGGCTTCCAGCCGGCAACTGCAAGTCGGCGACGCGTTCCCCATGGAAATCAAGAGCGGCCTGCGCACCATCAGCGCAATGGCCGTGGTCCGCAACGTCCTGCCCAACGGCACGGGGGTGGAGTTCGTGCACATGGGCCAGGAAGATCGCGAAAAGTTGCGTCGTCTGCTGAAAAGCCTGCAGGAATGAGAAGGACCAGAAAGGACAGCGCCAGCCGGGTTTTTCGCCTGGAGGCCATATTGGGGAGCATCGTTCCGCTCCCACTCCCCGCACCGCGATGGATGTGCCGCAGGGTCGCTGGCCGGGCGCTCCAGGGGAGCGAGTAATGGTAGGAGACCAAGCCCCTGAAATCGCCTGCTGCGTGAGACCCGAATTGTGCTTTCTTGATTCAGCAGTCGTCAACACCATCTACGCACAACAGCAAAGCATGTAACGGCCCTGCCTTGTAACAATGGCCGGCGCGTGCCGCCTGGCGGCGGCTAGGAACGAGATACGCCGGCCCCACCTGCCGTCAGGAAGTTCCCCCGGTGTCTCCGTTGCTCCCAACATGCCTCGATTTCACAAATTCATTGAATTGGTCCTCCCGATGGAGTATCAAGACTTGCGCTTTGCCCAAAGACTGGGCATACGGGGTAGGGTCATTTCGGCTCAAACGGCACTCTCTGTCTCGCGGCGCGAGTGCACTTGGAAGGTAGAGGTGTGCCGACGCGAATCTCGCCCGAAAGTTCCCCAAGGAGAACACCGATGAAGCGGGTCAACGGCCTGATGGTGGTGTGTGCTGCGGTCCTGGCGATCCTGGTGGCTGCGGGAACGGCGTTCGCGCAGGTCAACGCCGTAGATTGGGCGGGAATGATCACGGACCCGCAAAACGCGGCCGTAGGCGGCGCCAAGGTCACCATCCGAAACCTGGCTACCAACGCCTCCCGCTCCGTCCAGACGGGCGATGATGGCCGTTACGTTTTCGTCGGTGTGGCCCCGGGCCGCTACGAGCTGAGCGTGGAGAAAACCGGGTTCACTCGCGCGGTAAACCCTGAAATTGTGATCGAAATCGGCCGCGCGCCGGAGGTGAATGTCCAGCTGAGCATAAGATCCGGCGCCCAGCAGGTGACCGTGAGCGCCGAGGCCGAGCTCGTCGAGACGCAGCGCACTTCCGTCAGCGAGACGGTGGGCAGCCGCGAAATCGATAATCTGCCCATCGATGGCCGCAATTACGTCAACTTCACCCTGCTGAACTCCCAGGCCAACCGCGACAGCGCGCCCTCCATCGGCGCGGCCCCCACCAGCGGACTCAACTTCGGCGGCCAGCGCGCGCGCTCCAACGAAGTTTCCGTCGATGGCGCCGATGCCGTGGATAATTCCGTCAACGGCATCCGCTCCACCGTCTCTCAGGAAGACGTGCAGGAATTTCAGCTCATCATCAGCGACTACATGCCTGAATTCGGCCGCGCCACCGGCGGCGTGATCAACATCGTCACCAAGAGCGGCTCGAACAATTTCCACGGCGACGTGTTCGGCTTCCTCCGCGATGCCGCGCTCCAGGCGCGCAATCCTTTTTCCGTCGCGGTAAACCCGGAGACCGGCGTGGAAACTCCCACCAAGCAGGCCTACACGCGCGCCCAATACGGCACGGCATTCGGCGGCCCGATTAAGAAAGACAAGACCTTCTACTTTTTCTCCTTTGAAGGCACGCGCCGCCACGAAACCGGTTTCACCGACATCGGCGCCAACAGCGGGACGGGGACTGGCCTTTTTGGCCTCGTTCCTGTGCCGGGGGCTCCCTTCGGGCTGCCTGCGGGAGTCAACCTGATGCTCACGCCGCAGCAGGCTGCGTTCGTGACCAATCCAGCCGTACTGGGTGCTCCCGGTGGAGCACAACTCGCCGGGGAAGTGGCCCTGCTGGCCGGCTCGGCCTCCAGCGTCGCAGTGAACGGGGTGGATTATGGAGCCGTGGGTGCCGCGTTTTACGGCCCCACGTACCCGTACGCCACTCCAGGGGCGCAGTTCCCCGTTCCAGTCCAATGCGCACCTGGGGCAATGGTGAACGGGCGTGCTTGCGCCACGATTGCCCCCGGTGTAGGAGTGGTGTCTCCCGCGCTCCCCGCGTCCTTTGTCTCACTGGCAAGCCTTATAGGCAACTACCCCGTCGTGGAACGGACCGATCTGTACGCCGCAAGGATTGACCACATCTGGAACGCCAACAACCAGACCTTTCTGCGCGCCAACGTCTCACCATCGTTTGTTACCGGCATTGAGGTGAACGCGCAGAACCAGAACTTCGGCGAGAACGCCTTCTCGCGCACCTCGCTCCAGCAGTATCGCGACTTCAGCATTGTGGCCCAGCACAACACCACCATTTCCGCCGATCTCCTGAACGAATTCCGCTTCCAGGCTTCCCGCCGGGGCTTGCATTACGGCTACTCCGATTGCACGGCAGAGCAGTGCCCCACGGTCGGCGGCCTCTCCGACGGCAGCGAACCGGCGGTGAACATTACCGGATTCGCCTTCTTCGGCCGCGAACCTTTCTCCACAGTGGACCGCATCGAGCGGCGCTTCCAGTGGACCGATCACCTCACCTACGTGATGGGCAAGCACACCCTCAAGATGGGAATCGATACGAACCTGATTCAGCTCCGCTCCGACAAAGCCCAGATCTTCGAGTTGAACTTCGGCGGCCTGTTCGATTTCGGTTCTCTCACGCCTCTCGACTTGGGGCTGCCCTCCTCGATCGCAGGTGTCAGCGTCCCCGGTCTCACTGCCCTGCAAGCGTACGGACTGGGAGTCCCCTCGGACTTCATCCAAGGCACCGGGCAATCGAATCTCTTTTTCGACAACAAGACGGTTGGAGCGTTCATCCAGGATAGCTGGCGCATCAGCCCGCGCTTCACGATGAACTACGGGCTCCGTTACGACATTGAGTTCACGCCCACCTTTACTCCCTTTGGCGGTCCGACCGGCCTGAACGCGGAAGCGAATAAAGCGCTGAACGTAGTGGAAGGAATTCCTGTATTCGATACCGCATTCCAGCCCCGACTGGGGATTGCATGGGATCCGACCGGCAGCGGCAAGACCGTGGTTCGCGCCGGCGGCGGAATCTTCTACGACCATCCGTTGCTGGCACTGGCCTTCGACTCCACCACGGCGGACGGCGCTATCTCATCCCAGCTCGTGGGCTTCCCCGGTACAGCGTCCGCTTGCGGAATCTTTTTCAGCGAGGTGGTTTCGGTGTGCGGCGGCGCTGCGGACGGTCCCGGCAATCTGAATGCCAGCTCGATCTTTCAGGGAGTTTTGAATACGACGGCGCCCGCGGGCTTTCCTTTCTCCATTCCGTATCTTCCGAATCAGCAGCGCTTCGTGGCCCTGCCCACAATGCCGCAGTCTGTTTTTGTGAACGAGAACTACCTCAACCCTGCCCTCGCGGCAATCGGCGGATTCGCCACTCCGATTCTGCCGTTCACCCTGCCCACCGCTGGGAATTTCCAATATGGGTATGCCACGCAGGCCAACCTGACCATCGAGCACGACTTTGGCCACAACTTCAAAGCCAGCATTGGATATCAATATACGAAGGGCACGCACCTCTACCGCCCGCGAAACGTCAACGTGGCCAACGCCACCATTCTCGACGAGAATTTCCTCAATGCCGAAGCGATTGGCTTGACGCCAACCTCCCCGCTTTCGGTGACTCCGCCCTCGGCGGCAATCGCCCAGGCCGGAATCAACTGCGCTGCGGCGCCTATCGTGCCGGGGATTATTGCCCTGCTCACCAGTTGTCCCGCGGGACCGTTTCAGGGCCTCACTGGCCAGTACGTGAGTTCTCCGGCCGCTTTTAACTTCTTCCGCCCCTCCGGACCCAACTCCTCTTTCGGGCCACTGGTCGGTGGATATTCGAACCTTGTCCTCCTGTCCCAGTTGGCCGGTTATCCCCAGGGCTTCTTCAACGGGACCACGCCGATTCCTACGCCGTATAGCGACGTTGACCAGCAGGAATCCACCGGCAACAGCGTTTACAACGGCATGACCATCAACGTCGAAAAGCGCTGGTCGCAACACTTCCAGTTCCTGGGCAGCTATACCTATTCGCACGCCATTGACGATTCGACGGACCTGCAAACGCTGCTCACGCCGCAGGACAGCAACAACCCTCAGCTCGAGCGCGGTAACTCCACATTCGATCAGCGCCACCGCTTTGTCTTCAGCGGCGTCTTCCAGAGCCCCTATGAATGGAAGGAAGGCGGATGGAAAGCCCTGCTCGCCGATTGGATTGTGGCGCCCATTTTCGAAGCGTCTTCCGGGCGCCCCTTCACCGTGCTGACCGGCACCGACTATCCGCTGCAATTCAGTTCCGAGACCAGCCGGCCCTCCATCGCCCCAGCCGGAACGCCCGGAGGCGTAGTTTCGCCCTACATCCCGGGAGTGACCTTTGTGCTTCCCACCGTGTGTCCGTCCCTTCCAGCCATCTATCCCGCGCCGGTTGTCTCCAGCTTCTACGTCGCCACCGGCGCCGGCTGCACGGGCAATTTGGGGCGCAACACCTTCACGCGGCCCATGTTTTCCAGCCTCGACCTGCGCATCTCGCGGAAATTCAAGGTCAGCGAACGATTCTCGCTGGAAGTGCTGGCCGACATGTTCAACCTGCTCAACCGCTTCAACGTGGGCGACGTCAGCCCGCTGTGCGATCCGGGCGCGCCGACCGGAGTCACCTCCACCGGCACGCTCACCTGCAACGCCGGGCAGCCCACCGCGGCACTCGACCCGCGGACCTTTCAGTTCGGTTTGAAAGCGTATTGGTAGTTTGTAGGGGCACGATCCCGCGGCGGCGGGATGCCCCAACGACGAACGTTTCTTAGTCGTCGGATTCGGTAGGCACAGAAATCTGCCGCGGCAGGGTCTCGACCGGAGCGAGTGGCGGAACCTCCTCGCTTCCCGGAGCCGCAAGCGATTGGAACCGGCGCGCCGCGGGCAATAACCGGCTCTCCAACGATCCCACCGCCCGGTTGTAAGCCGCGTTCGCGCGGTCCAAGCCCGCGCGAACGTCGTCGAGGTACTCCAGGAATTTCAGCAGCCGCTCGTGCAACTCCTTTCCGCGGTCGGCGATTTCCCGCGCGCTCTCAGCCAGCCTTTCCTGCTGCCAGCCCTGCGCCACGGCGTGCAGCAGTGCCAAAAACGTGGTGGGACTCGCCAGAATCACTTTCCTGTCGTTCGCATACTCCAGCAGTTCGCGGTCCTGTTCCACCGCTGCACTAAAAAACGACTCGCCCGGCAGGAACAGCACCACGAACCGCACCGTCTCCTCGAATTGCTCCGGATATTTTTTCGCCGCCAGGTCCTGGATGTGCTTGCGCACCAGCCGCGAGTGCTCGCTCATCGCCGCGCGGTACTCGTCCGCCGTTTTTGCCACGACGGCGGTGAGGAATGCATGCAACGGCACCTTCGCGTCCACAATGATGCTGCCGCCACCCGGCAGGTGCACCACCATGTCCGGACGCAGCCTTCCTTCCTCGGTCGCCGCCGATACCTGCTCCTCGAAATCGCAGTGCGGCGACATTCCGGTGAGCTCCGCCGCGCGGCGCAGCGTCAGCTCGCCCCATTTCCCCTTGATCTGCGGCTGTCGCAGGCTGGTCACCAGGCTCCCCGTCTCTTCACGAAGTGCCCGGCTGTTTTCGCTCAACTGCTGCACCTGCGCGGTCAGCTCTCCATACGCCTGCCGGCGCGAGGCTTCCACCTGCCCCACATGCTGCCGCAGCGATTCGAGCGACTGCTTCAGCGGTTCCACCATCCCGGCGATCGCGGTCTGCCGTTGCGAGAGGTCGCCCGCCGCTTCCTTCTGGAGCGCTTCCAGCCGCGTCTTGGCCAGTTCCAGGAACCGCGCGTTGTTTTCCGCCAGCACCTGCGAAGCGGCGGCCTGGAATGTTTCCACCAGTTTCGCGCGCGCCTCTTCGAACTGTTGCTTCTGCGCTGCCAGGTTGTCTTCAGATTTGGCGAGTGCCGTCTTGGCGGAGGCGTGTTCTTCCTTTTCGCGCTGCAGTTGCTGCTGAGCCGAGGCGAGCTCGCTGCGCAACACTTCAGCCTGTTTGCGCAACTCCGCGGCGGCGCTCTCTGCAGCCGCGCGGCCCGCGATCAGCTCCCGCAGCCTGGCTTCCCCGGATGCGCGTGCGCGTGCTCCCCCCACGAGCCAGCCAATCGCGGCGCCCATCAGCGCCGCAATCCCGGCCGCGAGCATGGCCAGCGCGCTCACCAGCGTTCTCTCTCAGGCGAATATAGAGCGAAGGGCATGTCCGAT
>JASHRU010000232.1 GCA_030037225.1 Candidatus Acidiferrales bacterium
GTAGTTCCCAAGAAGCGCATGTGGGAGCGCCTTCGCGCTGACAGCAGCAATGTAAGGTTGTGGATGGAGCGCAATCTCTGCTGCGTGGTCACAGCTTCTGAGCACCGATGCCTCTCGCGTACGGATCACCCGAATGAGACGGAACCCTGGCGCCGCTACGAGGGAAGTGGGATCGTGCTACTGCACAGCTTTCGGTGGACCGATTTGGAGAGAGAACCGCTGTTGCGCTACGGTTTGTTGAATCACAGTTCTTTCCCTACGTTACTTCAAGAGGAGTCTTGACGAGCCGCGCGACGGCAGGGCCGAGCCGAGTAGAGTCGCGGACATTCCAGGTAAGCAGGACCTCTGCGCCAGCCTTGAGGGCGCATTGAGCGATTAACGCGTCATAAGCGGGCGCACCGACGACTGTTCCGGACGACGCCATTTCGAGAGCCGCCACGTACTCCGATTCGCTGAGGGAGATCAGAGTCAGCTTTTCGCGAATCTGCCGCACGATGGCCATGCCTTCAGGTCCGGTAATACGCGGGCGAAGCGGCAGCCCCGTAAGGGCCGTGTAAACCTCGCCGAGAGTTCGCAGCGCGCAGCAGTCGTTTTTGCCGGATTCACGGAAGAGCTTCGAGCTGCTGGCGTGCTGCGGATGGTCCGCGTAAAAGACCGGGACCAGAACTGAGCTGTCGAAGAGCCACCTCAAGGAAGATTGCCTAAGATATGCCGAGCCCGTTCCTCACGGACTTTGCGGAGAGCGTCTTCGAGCGCGCTAGCCGGCAAAGCCTTGCCAGTTCGGTAAACGAATAGACCCTCTTCCCAAACCATGCCGCTCGGCTCCGCCAGTTCCACATTCTCCTGAATTCCAGGAAGCTCGCGTTCCACCAGGTATTGAAGAAAATCCTCCACCGACAATCCCCTGGCGGAAGCCAGAGCTTCCAGAGCGGCAGCAATGCGAGGTTTGAGTTCCAGTGTCATAGCGGGTCCACAGTTCTCTTGCCTCCAGCCTAAGCCGGGCCCGTCCAGCTGTCACGAAAAAAGCGGGAATGAGCAAAGACGGCACTGGCCATCGATGGTGAGACGTGGAGATAAAGTGGCCGTGTCTCGGGGGCTATCTAGGTAGACGCGGACTTTGTTGCAGTGCCGCCGAAACCTACGCGGGTGAGCTTTCCCCAGGCAACGTCGCCGCGCGCGTACTGCCACATGCCGCGCAGGCGCCACCACAGATGGGCCTGGTGATACGGAAAATGCTCGGCGAAGCAGCAGAGCAGGAGTTTGGCTACCTCGCGCCAGTCGCTGTAGCGCCGGAAGGTGATTTCTTCGAGCAGCACGCCTCCGATCGAAAGCATGGTGGAGAACGCGTATCCGAAAACCAGGAAGAGCAGCAGAAAGTGGCCGCTCAGAATGCCCAGGAATGCCGCGGCAATGATCGAGCTGAGCCCGATCCATTCGATCACCGGAGCGAGCGCCTCGTAGATCCAGAGATTGGGCAGGGCAATCGCACCGATGCGGCCATACCGCGGGCGGAAGAGCATGTCGCAGTTCGCCCACAGCGTATCGACCATTCCCTTCTGCCAGCGCGAGCGCTGCTTTCCCACCGATTTCCAGTCCGGCGGCACTTCCGTCCAACAGACGGGGTCGGGAACGAAGCAGGCGCGATAGTCGGTTCCCTTTTCCCGGAGCCTCCGGTGCATGCGCACCAGCAAATCGAAATCCTCGCCGATGGCTTTCGTCCGGTAGCCGCCCACTTCGCGCACCAGGTCGCGGCGGAATACCCCGAAGGCTCCCGAGATGATCATCAGCATGTTGAAGTGGCTCCAGCCCTCACGGCCCACCAGAAATGCGCGCAGGTACTCGACGACCTGGACGATTTCCACGAATCGCCGCGGCAGCCGCACCCTCCGGAGCTGCCCGTCTTCCACGAGAGACCCGTTCACGGCCCGCACAATTCCGCCGGCGGCTATCACGCGCGCCGGGTCCGCCAGGATGGGAACCATGACGCGGAGAAGCGCGTCCCGTTCGAGCAGACTGTCCGCATCCAGCACGCAGACGTAAGGGCTCGAAGCGACATTCAACCCTGCATTCACAGCATCGGCCTTGCTTCCCCCGGCCTCTTTATCCAGGACGAGAAGCCGCGGTTCGGTCTGGCTCATGTAGATCCCGAATATCTCGCGGCAGGGAACTTCTTTCACATAGGCGAGGTCCGTGCGCAGAAGCTGGAATTCCCGGGTCAGTACGCTCATGGTTTGATCGGTGGAGCCGTCGTTCACCACGATCACTTCGATGCTGGGGTAATCGAGCGAGAGGAACGAACGCACCGACTGCGCGATGCTCTGTCCCTCGTTGTGCGCCGGAGCGATGATCGAGACCGGCGGTGAAAACGGCGAGGCCCGGAAACGTTCCAAGCGGATGCTGGCCAGCAGGCGCTGGTGGAGGACACTCGCGCGGATGGCGAAAATCAGCAGAAACAAGTA
This sequence comes from Candidatus Acidiferrales bacterium, assembly GCA_030037225.1. GTDB lineage: Bacteria > Acidobacteriota > Terriglobia > Acidiferrales > UBA7541 > JOPF136. The sequence goes on from JASHRU010000232.1 coordinate 2,460, forward strand.
CAGGAGATTGGATACCAGGTAATAGAGGAACAGGGCGTCGTTGATGGTGAGCAGGAGGCTGTTCATCGCTTTTCCCGGACCAAGGAGACGCCCGTCGCGGGCTCGGATGCCCGGCGCGGTCCGCTCGCGGCCGGGGCGAAGGACTTCGTTTCTGCTGCACCTGCGGCCTGGAGTTTGCTCTCCAGCCACAAGAAGACTGCGCGGTCTCTGGGGCGCTGCGTGTCGGTGGTGTAGAAACGCAGAAGCCGCAACACCTCCGGGTCCTGCGACTCGGCGAGCAGGCGCGCCGCCTGCGTGCGCACGCGCCATTGGGCGTGATGGAGAACCGCGTCGAGAAGCAAGCGCGGCGCCCCGGCGCGCACGGCGGCAAGGAGTATTCGCCGCGAGTGCTGGCGATTGCGCGGGTCCGCCAGCCCGTTGAGCACGGCCAGCATTGCGCCGGAGCGCTGCATTTCTCCCACGAGCGCCTGCAGCGCATAACGGTCGTGCGTCTCGATGGCCCGCACCAACACTTCCTCCTCATGCCCTTCCAGGCGCGAGAGCGCAGCCGCAGAGCGCAGACGCACGAAGCGGTTCGGGTCGCAAAGCGTCTCGAGCAGCACAGGAATCGAGCGCGGGTCCTGCAACATTCCCAGGGCCACCACGGCGCGAAGGCGCACGAACCACTCCGGGTCGGCGGCGAGCTGCTGGAGCGCGGCGAGGGCGAGCCGCGGCCGCGCCCCGGCCATGGCGCGCGCGGCGGAAGCGCGCACTTCCGGCAGCGGGTCGGACGCAATCAGAACCAGGTCTTCGCCCAGTTCCGCGGAGGCCGTTTCCGCCAGCACGCGCGCGAGCACCGGCCGCAGCTTGTCGTCGGTAAATTGGAGCGCCCGCAGCAGCATCGAAGGGCGCTCCCGGCAGCAGTGATACAGCGCGGTCTGCAGGACGTTGGCGGGAAGCCCAAGCCGGCCCAGCACGAGCCGCTCGAGAATCGGCTCCGCGGCTTCGGGCATGGCATAGCGGCCCAGACCGCGCGCGGCGGCGATGGCGGTCTGCTCGTTTTCGTCGTCCAGCCCCTCCGCGAGCGCGGGAATCGCCTCCGGACAGCGCATGCGCCCCAGCAAAACGAGCGTATGCAGGCGCCGCCAGCCGCGGCGGCGTCGCGCCTGGTGGATGCGTTTATCCAGCAGGCCGCTGATGCGCAGGCAGGAGCGGATTTGCCCCGCCTCTTCGCTCCCGGCGACTTCCAGCCGGTCCAGCAGGATTTCTTCGAGGATGCGGTCGTCCAACGGATCCCGGCGCCAGGCCTCCGGCAGAATGCGGCCGGCGAGAATGTGGGGAAGTTGGCGGCGCAGGGCCTGCGCGCGCTCATCGCGGCGGCCAAAATATCTGCGCCGCGCGGCGCGGCGCCCCATGATGAAGGCCAGAAGGATGGCGGCGCCGATCAGGCTGGCCACCAGGGCCTGGACCACATAGCTGGCCGGCCCAACCAGTTCCACCATTTTTGTGATGGGATTCATGGCCGCGCGTTAGAAGCGCACCCCGTAAGTAAATCCAAAGGTTGCCTGCGTGCGCGCCTGCGAACGGTCCTGGAAAAAACCGTAGCCGCTCAGGTACTGGTGGCGTTCGAAGTCGCGGCGGAAGCCCGCGCCCCAGGTGCGCGCGGCGAAACGCCCGATCTGGTCGGTGAGCGCAAAATCCTCGCTCCCCACGGCGTAAAAGAGGTTGCCGCTGAGCCGTGGCCGGACAGGGAACGTCAGCTTCGCCTGGCCGGAGGGTTGCCAGCCCGGCGCCAGCCCTGGAAACGACGCGCGCGCCTCAGTTACCGCGATCTGAAACATCCAATCGCGCGGCAGATAGAAAATTGACGAGGGAGTGAGCGCCAGCACGCGCGCCGTCGAAAACCAGTACCAGTGCTGGTGATAGTTAAACTCGATCCCGCGCACAAAATGACGGCCGGGAACCGTGACGCCGCGGTCCAGCTCGAAAAACGCCTCGCTGCGCGGAATGACCCCATCGTCGTGATTCCACGTTCCGCCGACAGTAACGGCTGTGTGCGCGAACGGTTTGAACGTCGCCTGGCCGAGATTGCGTTCCGCGCGGCCCCCGAAGCGGTCCCAGTACGAGATCTCGAAATAGGTGGTCCAGCGCGCATTCCAGTCGGACTTCAGTCCGGTGTCGAACTCGCCCGCGTCCGCCGTGTAGTTGAACAGGTCAATCTCCGTGCCCACGTGGAATTCCTGGCGCGGCGGCTCTGCGGTGGACTCCAGCCCTTCGCGCGCCTCCGCATCGTCCGGCGACAGCAGGCGCGCCTGTTCAAACGCCTCGCGTGCCTCGCGCATGCGGCCCAGCGAGCGCAGCACGCGGCCCTGCTCATCCAGAACATCGGCACGCTTCGGGTCCGTTGCATGCGCCTGCCGCAGAAGTTCGAGCGCGTCTTCCAGATGATTCTGGCGGCGCAGGATGCTGGCCAGATCCAGCTCCGCGTCGGTGTCGTTCGGATAGGCCATGAGCACGCGCCGGAAATCCGCTTCCGCTTCCGGCAGCCGGTCCAGCCGCAGCAGCACGCGGCCGTGCCAGCCAACCGCGTCCATGTCTTTCGGCGCGGCGGCCATCCACTTCTCCGTCACGTCCAGAGCGACCTGCGCGTTTCCCGTGTTCAGCAACTGTCGGACCTGCGAAACCCAGTCGTCGTCTGCCGGGAATGCCCCCGTAGGCAGCGCCCCAATCGCTGTCAGGACAATCCACAGCATCGGGGCTCGAAGCGCGCGCACTGTCACAAAACGGGACACCACGGCACAGACACTCCCTCATGTGTATCGGCATGAAACGCGGCTTTCTGGAGTGCGAGGACCGCGACGGTGACCCTGTGCATGAGCGGGAGCGTGCGGTGCTGCCGCGGCTTGGTTGCAGAGCGCACCAGGAGGCGCTATCGTGCTGCTGCCCGTGGGAGCGGCGGCAATGGACGAACGGAATTTCTACACCGAGAAAGAGGAGACCAAACAGCTTACGCTGATCTGCCCGCACTGCCGGCAGGAGGGCACGTTTCCTATCCGCTGGAAAGTGCGCACCAAGAAGGACCGCCTGCCCCCCGGAGCAACGAGCGAAGACCGCGCCAAGTTCGACAAAGCACGGACCTACATGGTCCGCGTGGATGATATGGTCGCCTGCCGTAACCTGCGTTGCCGCAAACGCTTCGAACTCACCGGGCAGACGGTGGTTCTCCTTTAGCCGCTTCAGCCCCGATTTCGCCGGCCCTCAAATTTCCGGATACAGTTCGAAAAATGCTTCGATGGAATCGTGCAGCTGTTTTTCGATTTCTTCCTTGCTGCCTTCGATCAGGTGCATGGTGATCTGCCCGGTGCGGCCGCCCTGGAGCGCCACAGGGGCGCTCTTCACTTCCGCCAGTTCGTCGGCGGGAAACAGGCGCATTCCGTAAACCAATGCCAGCTTTGCCATCGCACTCTCCCGACTCCGAGCGTACGAAGAACCCTGCTGCGCGTCAACTTGTCACAAAGGAAGCCACGCGGAGCCCTGGCACTTTTCTTTTCTCAGCGGGCTGAGCCATAATAGCAAATTCGCGCATCCTAATAGGGATTAGCCAATAGACCATGGCTCGCTCAGACCACAACGCAACCGCGCACCCCCTTCTCGGGGCTGGCCGGCTATGGTGCGCCTTGACCCTGCAAGTTTCCGCGCTCGTTCTTGCCGCCCTGCTATGCGCTCCTGTGGCCCGCGGCGCCGAAGACGCGAAGACGCCTGCGACCGCTGCGGTCCGGAACGCGCAGGTGGCCATAGCCGACTTCGACGGCGATCAACTCCCCGACCTTGCGAGCATCGAGACCGGGCGAGTAGGTTCCATTTCCACCGACTACTGGATTCAGCTGCAGCTCACCGATTCCGGCCGGCAATCGATTCACCTTGTCGCGCCTTCGGGCGGGCTGCTGATCGAGGCGCGGGACGTCAACGGAGACCACGCCATCGACCTGGTTCTATCCACGGTCTTATTCAGACAGCCGGTGGCAGTGCTTTTGAACGACGGCCATGGCCGGTTTTCGCGGGCAGAACCCAGCGACTTTCCCGGAGCCTTCGAGGACTCCTCAGGGAGCTGGCATTCCTCCTCTCAGCAGGAGTCGGAGCCCGCGGGCATTCCGCCCGAGGGGCGCTCTGGAAATTGCTCCGAAGCAACAAGCCTGCCGGATGTGCGCGGGCCGACGAATTGCCTTGTGGCCTCCACCGCCGGTTTTCTTCCCGATTCTCTCCTGACTTCCCACGCAGGGCGCGCTCCTCCTTCGCAGGTCCTCTCGCTCTAAGCGTTCGACATACGGCTTTCGGGTCCGCGGTTCTCTATTTCTCCCAATCCGCGGCTTTGCGGGCCTAACCAACCACGTCGCAGACACGTCTCCCCGGCTTCCGTTCCCGGCTGAAAAGCCGGCCCATGGAAGCCGGCGGAAGCGTCAGGCTTGGAGAGGACGATGAGATTTCCATTCGGGATCAGCAAGCGTGCAGTGGTGGTATTGGGGGCGGCCATGGCGATTGTCATCGCCATGGGACTGTTGGAATCGCAGCGCGGTCAGGGCCAGTCTGTCGCCGCGAATTCACCGCAGGGGGGAACAGCCAGCTCCCCGGGAGCCCCGGCGCCGGCGGCGGTCGATCTTTCCGAGACTCAGTTGAATTCCATCAAGGTTGCGCCCGTGGGCACCTACCCGTTTCCCGTTGACGAGGAAGCGGTCGGCAGCATCGATTTTGACGGCGACCTGGCCGTCGAAGTCTTTCCGGATTATCAGGGAACGATCATCGAGACATTGGTGGAACTGGGCGCCGAGGTCCGCAAAGACCAGCCTCTCTACACCATCCGAAGCCCCGACCTCATCCAGGCCGAGTCGACCTTGATTGCCGCCGCGGCGGCATTCGAACTCACCAGTAAAGAGCTCGCGCGCGCGAAAGACCTGAACGGAACAAACGGCGTTTCCGTTCGCGAGCTGGAACAAGCCACCTCCGATGAACAGACCGCGGAAGGCGCGCTGAAGGCCGCGCGCGACGCGGTTCGCGTCTTCGGCAAGACCGACGCGGAAATCGATCAAATGATTGCCTCGCGCAGGATTGATCCCGCTCTCGTTGTGCGGAGTCCGATCTCCGGAAGGATTACCGCCAAGAACGCGCAGCCCGGATTCCTGGTGCAGCCCGGGAATCTGCCCGCGCCCTATTCGGTGGCCGACGTTTCGCTCAAGTGGATGCTGGCGAATGTAGTCGAAAGCCAGATCCCGCTCTTTCATCTGGGCCAGCCGGTTCAGGTGAACGTCCTGGCCTACCCGAACAAGGAGTTTAAGGGCAAGGTTTCGAAGATTTACGAGACCGTGGATCCGAATACGCATCGCGTGACCGTGCGTTCCGAAATCGCGGATCCCAAGGACGAACTGCGTCCCGGCATGCTCGCCAATTTTGTGATCCAGGTGCAGAAGCCGGTGGAATCCATTGCCGTTCCGGCCAACGGCGTGGTCCGGGAGTCCGACGGAACCATGACCGTTTGGGTGACCACCGACCGTCACCATTTTGTGCAGCGGAGCGTCAAGACGGGCTTGCGAAAAGACGGCCAGGTTCAAATTCTCAGCGGATTGCAGCGGGGAGAGCAGGTGGTCACCGACGGCGCCATTTTCCTCAGCAGCATGCTCGAAGCTCCGCCGGCGGATTGAGGTTCACGCGCCATGTTCAAATCTCTTATCGCATTCTGCCTGAGCCGGCGCGCCATTGTGGTGCTGGGGCTGTTGCTCTTTGCCGGCGCCGGATTCATTGCCTTCAAGCGGCTCAACATCGAGGCCTATCCCAATCCCACGCCCGTGATTCTGGAAATCACGGCGCAGGCGCCGGGGCTCTCCGCCGAGGAGATGGAGCGGTATTACACGCGGCCTATGGAAATCGGCCTCTACTCCACGCCCGGAATCGACGTGATTCGTTCCACTTCCTTCTACGGGCTCTCCTTCGTACGCGTCACCTTCAAGTACGGCGTGGATTATTACTTCGCTTACAGCCAGGCATCCGTGGCCATGCAGCAAAACGTGAATCTGCCCGGCGGCCTGGTCCCCACGATCCAGGCCAACAGTTCGACCGGAGAAATTTATCGCTATCAGATCGTCGGCCCGCCGCATTTCGGAATCACCAATCTCCGCACCGTGGAAGACTGGATCGTCCTGCGGCGCTTGTTGACGATTCCCGGCATCGCGGCGGTGAACAGTTGGGGCGGGCCGACCAAAACGTTTTTGGTCGAGGTGGACCCGCACAGGCTCGAAGCCTACAACGTCACCGTCCCGCAGATTCTCAATGCGCTCGGCAACGCCAACATCAACGTCGGCGGACGTGAAATCCGCGTGGGCCAGCAATCCATCAATATCCGCGGCGTGGGGCTGATTGACGACGGCGGCAGCGACGACCTGAGGGAGGGCTACAAAGTCGGCGATATCGAAAATGTGGTTCTGGAGCAGGAAAACGGCGTTCCCGTGTTGATCAAGGATGTCGGCAAAGTTTCGGTGGGCTTCCGTCCCAGGCTCGGCATTCTGGGCCGCGACCATCAGGACGATATCGTCGGCGCCATTGTGGTGCAGCGGCGGACGGAAAAGACCGCCGACATGATCCCCAGGGTCAAGCAGGAAATCGACCGGATGAATCATGACGGCAGCCTGCCGCCGGGCGTGAAGATTGTTCCTTTCTACGATCGCTCCTCGCTGATTGCCGTCACCACGCACACGGTTCTGCACAACCTGATCTTCGGCTGCCTGCTCGTCTTCATGATCCAGTGGATTTTTCTCGGCAACCTTCGCAGCGCCGTCATCGTGGGTCTCAACATACCCTTTGCGCTCTTCTTCGCCACGATTCTCCTGGTGATTACGGGCGA
>JASHRU010000233.1 GCA_030037225.1 Candidatus Acidiferrales bacterium
TCTGCGTCACTTCGCGCAGCATCGTGAATCCCTGGATAAAGATCAGGCCCAGCGCTTCCATGTCCGTAAGCTGGCGCGCTTCCTCCGGAGTGACAAAACCCAGCTCGATGGCACGCTCCACGATGCGGTCGCGGTTGATTCCCCGCCCGTCGTCGCCCACTTCGATCACCACGTGATTGCCTTCGTGCCGCGCGCTCAGGCGGATGGTGCCCCGCGCCGGTTTGCCGGCCGCGATGCGTTCCTCCGGCGGCTCGATGCCGTGGTCCACGCAGTTGCGGATCAGGTGCGTGATGGGCTCGGCCAGCGGCTCCAGGATGCTCTTGTCCAATCCCGTGGACTCGCCGGAGATGGTAAGTGCCACATCCTTCCCCCGCATCTTGGCGATGTCGCGAACGATCCGCGGGAAGCGGCGAAAGAGCTGCTCGACCGGCACCATGCGGATCTTCATCACCGACTTCTGCAACGTGTCCAGCACGCGCGACTGGAATCCCAGCGCGTCGGCAAACCGAGCCGCCAGCGGGTCGCGCTGGAAGCGGCGGTCGAACTCGGCCACGGTGCGCGAAAGCATCGATTTGCCGATAATCAGCTCGCCCACCAGGTTCAGTACGTCGTCAATTCGTTCGGAATCGACGCGTAGCGTCTTCTCGGCCAGAGCCGCGGCCCGCGATGCAGCGCTCAAATTGGTTGCCCCGCCCGCGCTGGCCGCTGCCGCTGCGGCATGGGCAGAAGGGCCGGCGGCGGAAGGGGCGGCGGGGGGAATCGCCGTCCCTTCCGTAGCGCCGTGGTGGGGAGAAACCAAGTCGTGGAGCGCTTCGCCGGCTACGTCCGCGCGGTCGAGCACTACTTCGCCGGTCACCGCAGGGATGCGCAGGCGCTTGCGGAGGGTCTCGAGCGGCAGCGTGCTCGCCAGCGCGGCTTCCACCACCTCGACGTGCTCGGCGTGCGCGTCATCGGCCGGGTGCAATACCAGAATCGAACCGCAGGAATGGAGCACGTTGCGCACGAGCTGCCACGCGGCGGAAGGCATCAGGTTCGTCAGGTCGAGCCCTACCCCGACGTGATAGACGGTCTCGCCCTTGGCCAGCGCCTCGGAAATCAGAGATTGTTCGTATTCGCTCCACTCGAAGGTTGCCTGATGGCGCGACGCCTTGCTCTCCGCGGCGGCCTGCGGCGCCTTTGGTGCAGGTTCGGCGCACAACTTGCGAATCAAAATGCGCAGCGATTCTCCGCCGGGCGACGGGAGATTTTTCGCCGCGGCTGAAAGCAGCGACTCGAAGGTGTCGGCGGCGGCTAGCACGGCTACCGCTACATCGGCGGCGCGCTCGGCGGCCAGCTCCGGCGTCAGCACGTCTTCAAAATCGTGGGCCAGCTGGCTCAGCTCGCGCATGCCGATGGCGGCGGAATCGCCCTTCAGCGTGTGCACCACGCGGCGCACGCGGCGGATGGCCTCCTCACCTCCCGAGCCGCGCTCCAGCGCCAGCCCGTCTTCGTTTAGCGACTGCAGCAGTTCGTGCGCGGTCTCGAAGAAGAGCTCGCGCAAGTCGCTGGACCGCTCATCGAGTGGAGGGGTCACGCGCTCTCCTCGATCCGCTCGTAGGCCGTGCCGTTGTTCTGGTGAATCATGCGGAATTTGGTGCTGAGCCCGAACAGGCTTTCCGCGTGGCCCACGAACAGGTAGCCGCCACGGTTCAGGCAGCGGTAGAACTTTTCGATCAGCCGCTTCTGCTCCGCTTCATCGAAATAAATCATCACGTTCCGGCAGAAAATCACGTCGTTGCGCTGCGGCAGGTATTCGGTCTTCAGGTTGTGGAAGTCGAACTGGATCAGGTCCTTGAGCGGCTTTTTCACCTCGTACTTTTCGCGCAACTTTTCGAAGTAGCGCAGGCGCAGCGTGTAATCCACCGGCTCCATTTGCGACTCGGTGTATTGGCCCTGCTGCCCGGCCTGCAGCGCCGAATAGCTGATGTCGGAGGCGATGATTTCGACTTTCCAGGGTGGCGGAACGAGCGGCTTCGGCGACGGCATCTCGTACGGCAGCGGATTGCGCAGGTAGTAGTAGGCCAGCGCGTCGCACACCAGCATCGCCAGCGTGTAGGGTTCCTGTCCCGTCGAGCAGCCCGCGCTCCAGATGCGCAGCGTCCAGTCGCGGCGCTCCTGCTTGTGATGCAACAGGCTCTCCAGCACCTGTTTTTGAAACAGCTCCAGCTGCGGCTTTGTGCGGAAGAAGCTGGTCTCGTTGACCGTGAGATTTTCCAGCAGTTTGGCGAGTTCCTCTTTGCCTTCGCGGCTGGTCAGCAGGCGGTAGTAGTGATAGAAGCAGTCCGCCTGCGTCGCCTTCATTCGCCGTTGCAACCGGTCCTGCAGGAAATGCGCGCGCCGTTCGTCGAAGCACATGCCGCATTCCTGGTATACCAGCGTCTGCAGCAGCTTGAGCTCGGCGTCCGAAAGCTGGATGGGCGTGGTGAGGGTGGTCGTGGACATAATCTCTCGTCTGTGGGCGGCGCGACCCGGTTCAGACCTCGGCCGCCACGAGTTCCGCGGCCTGGCCCGCCGAGCGCAGCTCGCTGCGTTGCAGCACTCGCGTCAAATCGAGGATGAGGATCAGCCTGCCGCCCAGCTTTCCCACGCCGCTGATGTAACTCAGCTCGCCTTCGCTGAACACGTTGCGCGGCACTTCCACTTCCGACGGCGGAATCTTTAGTACCTCGGAGGCCGAATTGACGATGAGCCCGACAGCCTGCCCATCGACTTCCGCCACCAGGATGCGCGTTTTGCGCCCCGTTTCCGGCGCCGCGTCCTTGAATCGCTTCCGCAGGTCCACCACCGGCACGATCTTTCCGCGCAGGTTGATTACGCCTTCGATGAACGTCGCAGCGTTCGGCACTGCCGTAATTTCCGGGACCCGCACGATCTCGCGCACCATGCTGATGGGCACGCCGAACGTCTCGCGGCCTACCCGGAACCCTACCAGGTGAAGTTCCTTTTCCATGGTTGCTCTCCGCGGGCTATGAATTCACGAGTTCGGCGAGACGTGGGTCGTACTCGCGGGCGTTGCTGGTGTGTCCGTTCCCGCCGTTGCCGCTCCCGGCCAGGAAATGCTGGCCAACTGCGGCGTCGCTCGGGGAACGGGGCTGCTGCTCCTCGATGGTGATGTTTTCGAGTGTCTTGAGCAGGGCTCGCGCCAGTTTGGTCATTTGCTCCGAGGCCGCGGCCAGTTCGGTCGCGCCCGATGTAGAGTGCTGCACCAGTTCGCGCATCTTCTCCATGGCCTTCACCACGGCCTGCGCGCCCGAGGCCTGCTCTTCCACCGACGAGCTGATTTCCTGCGTGATTTCGTTCAGCCGGTTCGTGGTCTTTGCGATTTGCGAGGAGCCCACGGACTGCTCCGTGGTCGCCGCGCCGATCTCCTGCGCGAATTTGTAGACCTCGCTCACCACGCTGGAGATCTTGTGCAGAGCGCCGTTTAGTTCCTTGCTCAGCACCAGGCCCTCTTCCACGATATCCGTGCTCTTGCTCATGTTCACCACGGCTTCGCGGGCTTCCTTCTGGATGCTCTGGATGAGCTCGCTGATTTCTTTGGTGGATTGTGTGGACTTTTCCGCCAGCTTGCGCACTTCGTCGGCCACTACCGCGAACCCCAGGCCGTGCTCGCCCGCACGCGCCGCTTCGATCGCGGCGTTCAGCGCCAGCAGGTTGGTCTGCTCCGCCAGGTCGTCGATCACTTCAATGATCTTGCCGATGTCGTCGGCGCGTTTGCCGAGCGCCTGGATCGTTTCTGAGGACTGCTGGATGGACTTGTTCGTCTTGCCCATCCCGTCCGTGGCTTTTTCCATTGTGGCGATCCCGGTGCGGACTTCTTCGCGGGACCGGTTGGAAATGTCCAGCAGCATCTTCGCCGTGTCGGCAACGCGCTGGATCGAGGTCACCATCTGGTCGATCGAAGCGGAGGTTTCCGCCACGCTCGAGGCCTGGTTCTGTGTGTTGCGCACCACGTTCTGCACGTTCACGCTCATCTCGTGCATGGTCGTGGAGACTTCGTCGATTGCCGAGGACGCTTGCACGCCCAGCTTCGCCGATTCCTCGGAAGCTTCCGCCACCTGATTGGCGCCGGCGGCTACCTGGCCCGCGCTGTCGCGCACCTGCCGCACCAGCCCGCGAAGCCCGCCGCTCATCGATCCGAAGGCCTTGCCCATCGTGTCCCGCTCGGACCGCGGCTTGGTTTCAATGTTCAGTTGGCCGCGCGAAATGCACTCCGCCGCTCCCGCCATTTCCTTCAGGTACACCATCATGTGCCCGAAGCTCTTGGCCAGGGCTCCAATCTCGTCTTTGCGGCTGGTGTCGAGCGGCTGGTCCAGGTCGCCTGTCTCGCCGATTTCCTGCGCCGTGCGCATCAGGTCCGCCAGCGGCGACGTAATGGAGCGGGAGGAATAGAACGCGATGCCGAACCCGAGAAGGAGCACCAGAACCGTCCCGGCCGTCGAAACCACCGCCGCCAACCGCGCGGCCGATGCGGATGTCTGGTCCGCCTCCGTCATGATGCCGTTCATCGCCGAAGAAGCCTGGTCCAGCAACGCGCCCGAGCGGACCACGTGCGAAGAAGGATCCAGTTGCAGGTAGTCAACCTGAAGGTCGGCCACCGTCGCGTCGCCGGAATCCACCTTGTGCCGCTTGTTGATCAGCGGCTGGCAAAAATGGTCGGCCCAATCGCGCTCGCTGGCGTCCACATCGGCCAGCGCGGAACGCAGTACCTGCGACGAGGTCTTCGACTGCGCCTTCTGGATCGTGTCGGCCAGATCGGAGATGCCGTGCTTGAGCGCCTCTTCTTCCCGTGTATCGCCGCTCAGCAGGTAGCCGCGGAGAGAGAGCCGGTTCTGCATGATTTTGAAGCGGATGGACTCGATCAGCCGTACGCCTTCCACCGCCGACGCGGCGCTTTCCCGCGCGTTATGCTCACGCGCGATGACGCTCAGGTTCAAGAACAGCAGCAACACCAGCAGCGCCAGGATGGACCCAAACCCGTAATACAGTTTCTTCGCAATCGTCATTGCCTCTCACCTCTCTGGTGCGGACTCAACTTCTGCGCTCTTTCCATGTGCGGGAAGCGCGCCATCAGTCGAAATTCACTTCGATGATCTGCGTGGTCTCTTTCGGCCCCGGTTCAAACTTCCAGTTCCGAACTGCGTCCTGCGAGGCGCTCGCCAGGATCGGGTGGCCGCCGAGCACGTGAATGCTCTTCACGCTGCCGTCGGGCGCCACCGTCACTTGCAGCTTCACTTTGCCGTGCACGTTCATGCGCTTGGCCAGATCCGGGTATGCCGGCGTCACTTGCGTTCTGACCTTGCGGTTCGCAGGGGCTGCATCTTGACCAAACACTGCCTGGGGCGGGACCGCAACGATAGCGGCCAGAATCGCCAGCAGGCTCAGTAGCGGAATTCTCTTCACTCGTGCCATACAAACTTCCTCCTCGGGTTGTACCCGGATGACTGAATAGCACGAGGTGTGCCAGGTGGCCCTTTTCGGGATGTCTCTGTAAGTGGCTAATTCTAAAACACTTATTGTTCCGCCTGACTTCCGGCGTCGCGTCTCAAACCGGTCTGGCGTCTCAGGGACAGGAGACCGGCCCTCCCTCAATCTCACTATGAGACGAATTTGAGCCTCCCACAGGGGTTTACGGACCCTGTCCTGGACACGCCAATTCGGCGGAATCGCCGCCCAGGCAGTTAGAATTGTTTCGTAGCGAGGCTGGCGAACCCTTTGTTTCAGGGCGCGGCTGGAAACGGGGCCGACAGGCGCATGTCCGTCCTTCGTCTCGAACAGGTTTCCAAGGAATATTCCGATGGCAGCCAGCGCGTCACCGCGCTGGAGCGCGTCTCGCTGGAGCTAAGCGAGGGTGAGTTTGTCACCGTGGTGGGACGCAGCGGATGCGGCAAGTCCACCCTGCTGCACCTGGCCGGGGCCATAGACCTGCCGACCTCTGGCCACGTGTGCATTGCGGGCGTGGTGACCTCGGAACTCGACGATGCGGGTCTCGTGCGGCTGCGGCGCGAGGCCGTGGGACATATCTTCCAATCCTTCGAGCTGCTCCCGACGCTCACGGTCGCGGAAAATGTCGAGCTTCCGCTGCTGCTTGCCGGGAAGGGCGGGGCGCGCGCCCGTGCGCTCGAGTGTCTTGGCTGGGTGGAATTGGCGCTGCTCGCCGCGCGCATGCCTCATCAACTCTCCGGGGGAGAGATGCAGCGTGTGGCCATCGCCCGCGCGCTGGTCCACGGCCCGAAGCTGTTGCTGGCCGACGAGCCCACCGGGAATCTCGACACCGTAACCAGCAACGTGATTCTCGCTTTGCTGCGTCGGATCTCCACCGAACGCGGCACTGCCATTCTGATGGCCACGCACAGCCTGGAGCTGATTGCGGCCGCAGACCGTTCCATTCGCCTGCGCGACGGGCACATCGCGCCCGAGGGATGACGCGTCGTGGCCTTCCTTCGATTCTGCCGCGCCTTTTTGCTGCGTCCTCTGGCGCAGGAACCGGTCCGTGCTCTGCTCACCGCCCTCGCAGTGGCCATGGGCGTGGCCGTGGTGCTCGCCATCGAGATGGCCGGGCGCGCCGCGGCCGGATCGTTCCACGCCTCACTCGAGTCGCTGGTCGGCAACGAAGACCTGGAGATCACCGCCCTCGGCGGTGTGCCGGAAGATGTCTATGCGCGGCTGGCTACGCTTCCCTACCCACTGCATCTGACCGCGCGCATGGAGGACTTCGCGGTCGTCCGCCCGCGTGGCGAGGTTGTTTCACTCATCGGACTGGACCTGATTGGAGTTGCGTTTGAAGCGGGCACGATTCGTCCGTCGCAGCAAACCGGATCGCCAGATCGCCCGCGGGAACTTCCCGACTGGAACTCCTCTGTTTGGGCCGGCCCCGGCCTAGAAGTCCATTCCGGCGATTTCCTGCGCCTGCAGATAAATGATAGCGAGGCTTCCTATCGCGTAGCTGGGGTACTGCCCGGCGATTCGGACGCGGCTCAGCTCCAGCGCACCGTCGTCATGGATATCGGCTTGGCGCAGCGCGTTTTGCGCCGCGAGGGACGCATTGACCGCATCCTCGTCCGGCTCCCGCCGCGCAGCGATGCCGCTCGATATGAAGCGCTGCTTTCCGCGCAGTTGCCCGGTGTTCGGGTGAGCCGCTCGGGCGCCCGGACCGACGAAAACCGCAAGATGCTTGCCGCCTTCCGCTGGAATCTGCGCCTGCTCAGTTACATCGCTCTCATCGTTGGATCGTTCTTGATCTACAACACGATTTCGGTATCCGTTGTGCGTCGGAGGCGCGAGATCGGCGTGCTTCGCGCTGTAGGTGCATCGCGTACACAGGTGCTCGCCGCGTTCCTGGGAGAAGCCGCGTTCTTCGGCCTGATCGGCGCGATTGCGGGAATCCCGCTCGCCCGCGCCATGGCGGCCGCGGCCGTCCGCCTGCTGGGTGCAACCGTCGAATCTCTATATGTCAGCAGCGCTCCCTCGCCGGTGGCCATCACTTCCACGATTGCCGCGCTCGGCTTCGGCATCGGCCTCGGCGTGGCGCTTCTTTCGGCTCTCGCTCCCGCATTGGAAGCAGCGCGCGTAGCGCCCGTCGAAGCAATGGATCGGGGCGCCCGGGAATTCCAGGCGCGAGTACATAAAGGACGCGATGCCGCGCTCGCCGCCGTCCTGGGCATTGCCGCCCTCGGCGCTTCCCTGCTGCCTCCCGTTGGGACTACGCCCGTCTTCGGCTACGTGGCGGCGCTCCTGCTCATTACCGCCGCTACCTTGCTTATGCCCGCCGCCGTCGCCGGTTCTATGGCGGCAGCCGGCGCACTGCTCAAACGGGCGGGAAAGCAGGGACCGGAGGCTTTGCTCGCTTCCCGTAGCCTGGCAGCATCTCTTCGCCGCACTGCGGCGTTGGCCGCGGCGCTCGCCACTGCTGTGGCGATGATGGCCAGCGTTGGAATCATGGTCTCGAGCTTCCGTCGCACAGTCGTGGACTGGATGTACCAGGAATTGCCCGCCGACCTCTATCTGAGTCCCGCAGTGCCTCCTGCCGCCGACCGCCATCCCACGCTCGATCCAGACGTCCCGCAAATCGTTGCGCGCGTGCCGGGCGTCGCCGCTGTCGGCAGCTTTCGGTCCTTTTCTACGAGCTACCAGGGGCTGCCCGCAACACTAGGCGCAAGTGATCTCTCCGTGGTCGCCCGCGCCAGCCGGCTCGAATTCCTGACTGGCGACCGCGCGCAAATCCTCGCGCAGTTGGCCGGAAACGACGCCGTGGTCGTAAGCGAGCCTTTCGCCAACAAACACCACCTGCGCCCCGGCGATTCCATTTCCCTGCCCCTCGCTGGCCATAGCGTGCCCTTCCGCGTTCTCGGAGTCTTCTACGATTACGGAAGCGAGGCGGGACTGATCCTGTTGGACTACGCCACGCTCTCGCGCTATCTGCCGGAGACGCCGCCGACCAATCTGGGCATCCTGCTCGCGCCCGGCGCGGACCCGGAGAGCACACGGCAGAAAATTGTGGGCGCGCTCGCCGGCCGTCGCGTGAGCATTTTCTCCAATCGCGCAATCCGCGGGCAGGCCATTCGCATCTTCGACCGCACCTTTGCCATCACCTATGCCCTGGAAGCCGTAGCCATCCTGGTGGCCATAGTCGGAATCGCCGGCGCTCTGCTCGCCGTGGTGATTGATCGCCGTCGCGAACTCGGCCTGCTGCGCTTCCTCGGGGCTTCGCAGCCGCAAGTGCGCCGGCTGATCGTTTGCGAGGCGGGCCTGCTCGGCTTGCTCGCAAACCTCGCCGGCCTCGCACTCGGCGTGCTGCTTTCCCTGATTTTGATTTTCGTCATCAACAAACAGTCATTCGGATGGACTGTTCGCTTTCACTGGCCGGTGGCCCTGCTCGCCGGCGGGCTCGGCGGCGTTTACCTTGCCACTCTTCTTGCCGCGCTCTATCCCGCGCGTGTAGCCGCTCGCCTGATCCCCATCGAGGTAGTCCACGAAGAGTGATCCGTCCGACTGCGGCGAGAAAGCGCGCGTGTCAGGCCTTGCGCAGGGCGATAAAGGCAAACATGGCTAAACGCGGCATCCAGGGCTGCAGCGCGTGCTCCACACCCGCCCACAGCCCGTGCGTGAATCCGGGCGCCAGACTCCGCAGACTCACTCCGCCCGACAGCAAATAACGAAACGGGAGAAATGGCCGGATCTCACCGATCGCCAGGCTCGGAAATTCCGCCTCGAATTTCCGGCGATCCCTCACAAACACGATCCACGGCAGCGCCCCATTGGCGCCGGAAAGCGGTCCGGTCGAGGGAAAACTCCAATCTGCTGTTTCCGGGCGAAACGTCTCGTGATGCAGGTTCCGGTAAATAAAGCTGGACCAGGGCGTCACCCACGGCTCGATCATCAGCACCTTACCGCCACTTCGGAGGCACCTCGAAGCCTCCGCAAAGAAAAGCCGCACGTCCGGCATGTGGTGCAGTACGTCTGTAAACACGATGGCCCGGATCGTTCCGTCGCCAAAAGGCAGGCGCTGTGCATCGGCCACCAGCCGCACCCTGGGCCCTGCGAATGCTTCCGACGTGATCAGTCCCTCTACGAATCGCTCGCAATAGCCCGCCCCGGAGCCTAACTCCAAAACAGGACCATCCCCTGCCGGCAGCTCCGCTGCCAGCATCCCGTACCATTCATCGTAAATGGCGCGCAGAAGGGGTTTGGACGCGATAATCTGCTTTCTCAGCTCGGTTGTGGCGGGATCGTCAATTTCCGCTCCCGCGGTCAGCGGGTGTGCCAGCAGCCGGCGCAGCGAACTAGCCCACAAGCCCGTCATCCTTCCGCCACGCGTGGTGCGTCATCCATCGCTCAAACTGCGCTGCTTCGCAACGCATCTCCAGGCGCAAGCTCGCGAGTATAGACCGAACACATGCCCGAGGCCCGGCTGGGTTCAACTGTGACTTTCCAGAGTAGAATGGGCTCCGATTCGGCGCAAAGCTCGGCGGGCATTTCTGTGTCGCCTGCGCTTCGCGCGCTCGCCGCATCTCGTTGTGCTGTTGTGCGCCCCGGTCGGGTGCGCAGCGACGACGCCCGGCAGCGCAGCCGCATCGAGAGGCGCGATGAAACGCGCATTGATTACGGGAATTACCGGACAAGACGGCTCGTACCTTGCGGAATTGCTCCTTTCCAAAGGATACGAAGTGCACGGGATTATCCGCCGCGCCAGCACTTTCAATACTTCGCGCATCGACCACATTTATCAGGACCCAAATCATCCGGGAACCAGACTCTTCCTGCACCACGGGGACCTGGCCAGCACCGAATGGATTCTGAATCTCATTTACTCGCTCATGCCCGACGAGCTCTACCACCTCGCTGCGCAGAGTCACGTGAAGGTCAGTTTCGATATTCCCGAATACACTGGCGATATCACCGGCCTCGGCACCATGCGGCTCCTTGAAGCCATCCGGCGCAGCGGCGCGAAGACGCGTTTTTACCAGGCCTCCAGCTCGGAAATGTTCGGCTCCGCTCCCCCGCCCCAGAGCGAAACCACCGTCTTTCAGCCGCGCAGCCCATACGCAACCGCCAAGTTGTACGCCCATTGGATGACGCGCATCTACCGCGAGGGCTATCGCCTCTTCGCCGCCAGCGGAATTTTTTTCAATCACGAAAGCCCGCGCCGCGGTGAAACTTTCGTCACGCGGAAAATCACCCGGGGCGTCGCCGCCATTCTGGCCGGCAAGGAAGACTCGCTCTATCTCGGCAACCTCGATGCTCGCCGTGACTGGGGCTATGCCCCGGAATATGTGGAAGCGATGTGGCGGATCCTCCAGCACGATACTGCCGATGATTTTGTTGTCGGCACCGGCGAGACCCATTCCGTGCGCGAATTTGCCGAGGCAGTCTTCGCGTATGTCGGCCTCGACTGGCACAAGCACGTAAAAGTGTCGGAGCGTTACATGCGGCCCTTGGAAGTGGACGTCCTCATCGCCGATGCCGGCAAGGCACGCGCCAGACTCGGCTGGGAGCCCCGCATCGGATTTCACGACCTCGTCGCCATCATGGTGGATGCGGACCTGGAAGCGGCGGGACTTGCGCCGCGGGGAAAAGGACGGGCGGTGCTGGAAGAAAAAATCGGCCATTGGAACCGCTGGCACGATTCCGTCACGCGCATGGTGCAAGCTCCCAAGGGACAGGCCTCGCAGCACTGAAGGGACCCAATGGGCTTTTGGAGCAGCCGGCGCGTGGTGGTGAGCGGAGGAAACGGATTCCTCGGCTCGTTCGTCGTCGAGAAGCTTCGCGCAGCCGGCTGCCGTGAAATCAGCGCACCACGCAGCACCCAGTATGACCTGCGCGAAAAATCCGAGGCCGTGCGCCTCTACAAGGACGCCCGTCCGGATATTTTCATTCATCTCGCGGCGGTCGTAGGCGGCATTGGCGCCAACCGCGCCAATCCGGGCCGCTTCTTTTATGACAACGCCGCCATGGGCTTGCATCTCATCGAAGCGGCGCGCATTGCGGGAATCGAAAAATTCGTTTGCGTCGGTACCGTCTGCTCCTACCCCAAATTCACCCCTGTCCCCTTCAAGGAAGGGGATTTCTGGAAAGGTTATCCGGAAGAAACCAATGCGCCCTACGGTCTGGCGAAAAAAATGCTCCTCGTGCAGTTACAGGCTTTTCGCCAGCAGTACGGATTAAACGGGATTTACCTCGTGCCCGTGAATTTATACGGCCCCCGCGACAATTTCGACTTTGAAACCTCTCATGTAATCCCCGCGCTCATCCGCAAGTGCTGGGAGGCCAAGCAGGCGCAGGCAGCCGAGATTCTCGCCTGGGGAACCGGAAACGCGACCCGTGAATTTCTCTATGTCGAAGACGCTGCCGAAGCGATCGTCTTGGCCGCCGAAAAATACGCCAAGCCCGATCCCGTGAATCTGGGCTCCGGCGAGGAGATCAGCATCCGCGCGCTCTTGGACCAGATTCGCGTGCTGGTGGCTTACGAGGGCGCCATCCGCTGGGATCCCGCGCTTCCCGACGGTCAGCCGCGCCGCTCGCTCGATTCCTCGCGGGCACTGGCCGAATTTGGCTGGCGGGCAAAAACTCGCCTGGGCGATGGACTCGTGCAGACCATCCGCTGGTTTGATAGCAATGTCACGCGCACCTCGCGCGCACCCGTCGTGGGATGAGGCCGATTGGTGGAACTAAGCGTCCAATCCGACTCCGAGAGCGTGGCCGCTTCCCAGGCACAGCCTGCCTGTCCGGCATGCGGCGGTTCCTCGATCAGCGAAGGCCTGCTCGTTCCGGATCAGGAATACGGCCTAACCTATCGCGCGCGTTATCTCCATTGCGCAGCTTGCGGCAGCCTGTTTCAGGAGCCCATGCCTTCGCTTCAGGAACTGGCTGGATTCTATCCCGCTGATTATCACAGCATGACTCACGCCGGTCTGCTCAGCTCGATTCGCAATCGCATCCGCGTCTCCCGCTTGGAAAAACTCGCGCCGAAGCAGGCCGCTATCCTCGATTATGGTTGCGGCGACGGCGCATTTCTCGTGGATGCGGCCCGGCACATGCCCAGCCGGCAATTCTGGGGGTTTGAAATCGCCGAGCGCCCGGAAACCGCGCACCTGGCAAACGGCGCCGTTACCGTGGTCAAGGGAGCCTTGCCGGATCTCCTTGCCGTCCTGCCCCAGTGCGGGTTGATCACGCTCAATCACGTCATCGAGCATCTTCCCGACCCGCTTGCGACCGTGAGCGCCCTGGTACGAAAACTCGCCCCGGGCGGTGTCCTTGAAGGACAAACGCCCGCCGCCGACTCCCTCGAACGTTTCGTTTTTGGCGCGCGCTGGAGCGGGTATCATGCCCCGCGTCACACCGTCGTCTTTTCCCGCTCCGGCTTGTCCCGCCTTCTTGAACGATGCGGGCTGACGGCTATTGCAACGCAGGGAGCCTTCAATCCCGCCGGCCTCGCCGTCAGTCTCGCTTCCCTTCCTCATCGCCAGGGCGGCCGCATCCGGCGCGGCGGCTTCAAATGGATTGCCTTCCTGGGCGCGGCCTCGCTGCTTGGCCCCATTGATCTCATCAGCGGCCGGCCCGGCGTCATCAATTTTTCGGCGCGCAAACGTCCAGGTTAGCTCATGGCAAAGCGCCTCGAACTATCGCAATACAAGCGCCGGCCGGATTTCCAGTCCTGGATCATTGTCCTGGCGCACTTGGCGCTGGTTCTCTCGCCCGTCTATTTCGCCGCGTTTCTGGCACCGAGCCTGTGGTGGATTCTGTTCTGGGCCATCTTCGGCTTTCTCATGAACGGCCTGCTCAATCTGATGCACGAGTGTTCGCACTATCTCGTCTTTCGCCCGCGCGGCGGCTCCGACTTTCTGGGCCGCTGGGTTCTCGGCTCGCTGGCCATCGCGGATTTTGACGGCTACCGCGAGCGGCATTGGAAACATCACACCCACTTCGGCATCGATGGCGACACGAAGGACGCCTACCTGGTGGACATCCGCGGCTTCAGGCTGGCCGCCTTTTTCCTCCGCTGCCTCGCGCTCCTGGAAGCCTTCGGAAAATTCCGTCACCAGACCGCGGAGTGCCCTGCCGATCCGAAATCGCCCGCTCGGTCCCTCCTCTGGCTCGCCAGGGTTGCCGTATTTCAGGTCTTCTTTTTCGGCTCTCTACTGCTATTGGCGGGCCCGGCAGCGGGCCGGCCTTGGCCCAAAGCCTTCCTCGTAGCCGCTCTCGCCTATGCAATCGTTTACGCCTACGGTTTGGCCTCCATCACCATTTTCGCCGCGACACTTCGCGCCATCGCAGAACATCAGCTCGAGGCCGGACACACCCCATCCCCACGGCGCGCCGCGCTCCGCAATTTCCAATGCGGCCCCATTGCCTGGCTGGCTTTCGGCGCCTATGGTTTTGCCGAGCACGGCACACATCACTGCGAGCCCAGTCTGCCGTACTATCATCTTCCGCGAGCCACTGCGGAATTGGCAGCCGATGATCCCGAACTCGCGCCCATTCATGGTTATATGGCCGAGCTGGCTACGCTGGCCACGCCCGCTGCGCGGCTGGCCCCTCCAGCTTCCCAGCGATGAGCGCCCAACGGCAAGCTTGTCGTGCGGCCCGCGCATCGCGCGGAAAGCCTTTTTTCGGTCTGCGATTCAAGAATGGAATTGAGGCCCGCCATCGCCCCCACCATTGAGACGCAGTCCACGGCGCCTCCTGAACGAGGCGCGGACACCCCCACGCCGCCGGTTCCCGTCGCCGCGCCGGGTTGGAAGAAGTATGTCAATCGCTTCCTCGCCGGCGAGCTCTCCGCCCTCACGCGCTATTACGACTGCCTGATTCAATGGCTGCCGCGCGAAGACGACACCGGCATGCTCCTCGCCGCGATGGACGCCCCCGTCAAGCAGACGGTTCGCAAAGACGAATCCTTTCCCGATCTATCCGGTGAGGTCGAAAAGCGAACGGCCGTCCTCATCAACGGCACCTTCAACCATGTCTTCGATATTCAGGCTCTGCTCGTCGAGCTGAAATCGAAGTTGTCGCGCTCCTCCCGCGTTCTCGTTGTCCTCTACAACCCCTATTTGCGCTGGATGTACAACCTCGCTAACCGCCTGCGAATCCGCAAAGGCGAATTGCCGAGCACGTTCCTCACCCGCGTCGATTTGCGCAACATTGTCAAAGTGTCCGGCTTCGCCATCGTCCGCGATCGCGTGGCCGTTTATTTCCCCTGGAAATTGCTCGGCCTCGGCGATGTCATCAACCGCGTTCTGCCTCTCCTGCCGCTTCTGCGTTGGTTCAGCCTCACCTCCCTCGTGGTCCTCCGTCCCCTGAAAGGCCAATCCGCTCCAGGACTCTCCTGTGTCATCCCTGCGCGCAATGAACGCGGCAACATCGAAAACGCCCTGAAGCGTTTCCCCGATCTCGGATGCCAGACCGAAATCATTTTCGTCGAAGGACACTCGACCGACGGCACGTGGGAGGAAATCCAGCGCGTCGCCCCGCTGTACGCGCAACGCTTTCGCATTCAGTCCTGCCAGCAATCCGGAAAAGGAAAAGCCGACGCCGTTCGTCTTGGATTCTCCCTCGCTACCCAGCCCCTCCTGGTCATTCTCGACGCCGACCTCACCATGCCTCCCGAAATGCTGGGGCGCTTTTACGCCGCTTATTGCCAGGGTTACGGCGATTTCATCAACGGCTCGCGGCTCGTCTATCCCATGGAAGGCGAAGCCATGCGCTTCCTGAACCGCCTCGGCAACATCTTCTTCGCAAAAATGCTCAGCGCGATTCTCGACATGCGCCTCGGCGACTCCCTCTGCGGCACCAAACTGCTCACCCGCTCCGACTATCAGCGCATGATGGCCTGGCGGCGGGACTTCGGCGACTTCGATCCCTTCGGCGATTTCGAGCTCCTGTTTCCCGCCGCCGTCCTCGGCCTTGGAATCGTGGACATTCCGGTCCGTTATCTCGCCCGCACGTACGGCGAAACCAACATCCAGCGTTTCCGCCACGGGCTCGAGCTCCTGAAGATGACCCTGTTTGGCTTGGTCCGCATCAAAATGCGCGTGGGAGGCCGCGGGCGCTAGCGCCCGGCCTGCGCGGCGCTTTCCCGCTGTCCTTCGGGTCGAATCTCTCCCTCCGGCCTGCGTTCCCATTTCACCGCCGTCCACTCCCACATGGAGGGAACTTCGGGCAACAGGCGCCCAATGGGGTGGTAGTGCGATTTTAAGTAATCGCCGAATCTTTTGTCGTAATCCACGCCGAACACGAGCGCCTGATACTCCGGGTAAGTGCGGTTCGACCAGATCAGATAGCGCACTCGCTTCTGTTCCATCTGCTGGATCGTTTCGTCCACCATTTTCCCCGGCGCCAGCACTCCCGGCGTAAATGCAAACACGCGCGTCGGACATTCCGTTCCGGCCAGAAAGTAGAGGCTCGTATCTTCGGGCACGGAAAGCACCGGCTCGCCCTGCGCCGCCTTCTCCTTAATGAATCGGATTGCCGCCTCGTAGTTTTCAGCTCGTTGCTTCGACGTCAGAATCGTTCCCCGCTCCGTCCTCAGCGGAACATAATGTTTCGCATAGGATTCCTCCACGCGCGCGAGCAGAAACACTGCCGCCAAAAATCCCAGCGAGACAGCCAGTTCTCCCCGGAACACGAACTCGCGCGAACGCCCGGCTCGGGGAATCAGCATATACGCGAGAATCAGGAACGAAAGAATCACCGGCCCGTTGTAATAAATGGCATACCCCGATGCGGCCATCATGGTCAGAATTCGGAACGCAACCAGAATGGAGTAGCTCAGCAGCAGCGCCAGCGCCGGACTCCCACCCTCAACTCTCCGCCGCAAGAAAACCCACCAGGCCACCGGCGCCGCCCCGGCCGCGATCAGCACCATGTCGCGCGGAAAAAAGATGGCGGCCAGCACTTCTCTCGCGGTTTGCTCCAGCGTGCGCAGGGAATAAAAGTGGCTCGCCAGCAGCAACGTAAGCAGCGCCAGCCCCAGAATCGCCCGCAGCACGTTGGACCGCGCATCCGATTTTTTCCACCACAGCATGGCCCACACCAGCGTCACCGCCCCCGCCACCGGTATCGCGCTGAACAGCGCGTCATGAATCGCCTGCCCCGACCAGGTGAATCCCGTCGTGGCCAGCCACAATTTGCCGTATCTCCGCATGAAGTACGACGTGGGCCAGCTCATGATGTTTTCCTGCGTAATGAACTCCGGCCCCGCGATGGACACCATCCATCGAATCACCAGCGCGCATGCCGCCACTCCCGGCAGGCTGGCTGCGGCTCCCACTCCCGCAGGCCTCCAGGATCGCGAGCAGAAGCACTGCGCCGCCACCCACAGCGCCAGAGTCGCGTAGCAGGCCATCCCGAATTCCGGCTTCAGCAGCAACGCCGCGGCAGCCGCCGTTCCCCCCGCGAACATCGTCCCCCAGCCGGCACGCGCCCGTGCTCCCACAACGATCCACAAAAACATGCATCCCACTAGACACGCGTACACGGTCGAGTAGCTGTAGGGCAGCGGAAAACAGAAGATCGACGGCTCGAAGGACTCCAGCAGCAGCACGGCTGCCGTCGTCCAGCCTGCCAGCCACGACGAAAGCCGCATCCCTGCCAGATAAAGAAAAATTGCCGTACCCAGCAACGAGAGCGAGCCCGCCCAGTACAGCACATTCAAACGCTCGCCGAATAGGCGAAACAGATAGCTGTTGAAGTAGGGGGCCGCGGGACCGTACAGAAACCAAACATCGCGATACAGCATTTTCCCCTGGGCCAGCATCGCCGGGACGTACATCTCGTGCCCGCAATCAACAGTCAGGCTCCCCCACGCTCCCCAGGTCGAGTACAGCTTCACTCCCCACAGGACCACCAGCGCGCCAAGCGCCGCGAGCGTCGTGCTGTTCCACGTGCCCGAAGTTCCGCCCGTCCCGCGGTCCGCCGCCCGAATCGCATCGGAGCGTGCGGCGTCTCCTTCGGCCAGCTCGCGTGCGGCCGGCGGCGTCGAATCGGCTGGACGGCTGTGCTCCATCGCTTCGGGTCCTCATGCTAACAACTTTCTCGCGCCTCTCGCGAAGCTGGCCGCCGCCCGCGTTCCATAGCTACAATGAGTAGCGTGCGTGCCGCGATTTCATTCTCGTCTGCGGCAGGAGCTCCTGCCGTATGATTCGGCCGAGTCCGCGCCTCCTCTCGGCCACGCTCGCGCTCCTCATCGTCTCTGCGCCCCTTTCTCCTGCGCCCGCTGCCGATGCCGGCTACCACTGGGAAGTGGCCCTCCCCGGCTATCACTACGAATTTCCTCGCGACCACTTCAATCATCCCGGCTACCAGACCGAGTGGTGGTATTACACGGGCAATCTCAGAACTCCGCAGGGCCATCGTTACGGCTTTGAACTCACCTTCTTCCGCCAGGGGATCGCTCGCCCCGTCATGCCGACTCCGGGCGCCAACCCTGGCCGCGTGCATCCGGACGAGGCCAGCGCCTACACTCCCGGCCGTTGGCGCGTGGACGATATTTGGCTCGCTCATCTCGCGCTCTCCGATCTCGACGGCGCGCGCTTCCTCCATTACGAGCGCATGAATCGCGCCGGCCCCGGCCTCGCGGGCGCCGACATCTCTTCGCGCCGCATCTGGAACGGCAACTGGCAGGTTCAGTTCGACGCCCCCGCCTCCGGCGCGCATCCCGTCCAGCATCTTCAGGCCGTCTCCGACGACTTCACCCTCCAGCTCACGCTCGTTTCGCAGAAGCCTCCCGTGATTCACGGCGTCGAAGGCGTCAGCCAAAAGGCCCCTGGCCGCGGACAGGCCTCGCACTACATCTCCTTCACGCGCCTCGATGCCTCGGGCACTCTCGCCCTAGCCGGTCAATCCTTCTCTCTCGCCGGCACGGCCTGGATGGACCACGAATTCTTCTCTCACCAGCTCACGCCGGACCAGGTCGGATGGGACTGGATGAGCATCCAGCTCGCCGACAACGAGGAATTGATGCTTTACCGCTTGCGCCGCGCCGACGG
>JASHRU010000234.1 GCA_030037225.1 Candidatus Acidiferrales bacterium
TATCCGTTCCAGCAGCCGTATCTGGACGCGATGCGTTCTGCTTACAACGCGGAAATCGATTCTGCGGACTTTATCCACGACGCCGAAGCCGTCCGCAACCAGATCAACTCCTGGGTTGCTCGCCGCACGCAGGAAAAAATCAAAGACCTTTTTCCGCCCTCCGCGTTCCGCCCCGGCACGCGGCTCATCCTCGCCAATGCCATCTATTTCAAAGGCGCGTGGGCCCAGCCATTCCAGCCAACCCATACTCACGATGCCTCATTCACTTTGGTGGGCGGCGCAAGAATTCAAGTCCATCTGATGCAGCAGCAGGGCAGTTTCAAGTATATTGACGCGGGCACCTTCCAGGTCCTGGAGCTCCCCTACAAGGGCGACACTCTAGCCATGGACATTTTTCTACCGCGCGAAGTCGATGGTCTGGCCGGTTTTGAGCGGGACCTTACTGCCGGAAAGCTCTCCGACTCGCTCGAAAAACTCCATCCTGCCATGGTTCGCGTCGGACTTCCCCGTTTCACCATGACCTCTTCCTTCGAGCTTACCCGGGGACTCGGCGACCTGGGCATGCCGCTGGCCTTCTCCCGAGGAGCCGATTTCTCTGGAATAAGCGAACGCGGCAAAGAGCTTTTTCTCTCGACCGTGGTTCATAAAGCCTATGTGGACGTAAATGAGCAGGGCACAGAAGCCGCTGCAGCCACCGGCGTCGGCGTCACTGCTGCCGCCGTGATTCGTTACACGGACTTCATCGTGGACCATCCGTGCTTTTTCTTGATCCGCGATCTTTCCTCCGGCGCCATCCTCTTTCTGGGCCGTCTCGATAACCCATCCTGAATTCCGGCAGCGTCGCGCCGGTTGCGCCAGGCGCCAAGCCCCGTGCGAGGTCCTCAAAATCGAGAATCGCCTCATCCGTGAACTTGCAAATCCGCCCGAGGCCCGCGCGTGTCATCCGCCTGGACTAATGCCATCGATAGCCGAAGATTGAGAATCTGCGAGTGCCAGCGGGAACTAAGAGGCGGTACAGCGCGCTATTTTCGCGGATCTTGCGGAGAGAGGACCGCCACGCAGCGTTCATGTTTCGCCTGATCAGCGGAAAGGGTTTTAGAGTCATTCGCATTCAGCCGGTCCTTATTCTGCTGCAAGCCGGCTAGACCCTTTCGCATCCATGGTTCTGCCTGACTGCAAAAATTCCGTTGCTGCTGCTTGGAGATATTTTTCTGGAACGCCTCGTCCACAAGATCACTCCCCACTGCCGCCTGAGACGTGAAGGCTGCGATTTGCTTTTCCTCGCTGCCGGGATCACTCTGCGAAAGAGCTTGCGAAATGGCCGCCGCCTGTTTGTCGTTTTCCACGGCACACGCGAAGTTCCCCTTTTTGGTGCAGACAAACCCCATATGAGAGTAGGCGCTGGCAAGCCCATTGCGGGCGCGTGTATCCTGCGGATCCGCGGCCGCCATTGCGCTTCGAAGTTCCAGCACCTTGCGGTAATACTCCATGGCCCCATTAAAATCGCCTTGTTCTGCAAGAATGTAGCCCATGTCGCTCAACGTGAAGGTCATACCGTACCGTTTGTTCGTATCTTGCGGGTCCGCCTGAGCGAGCGCCTCGTCAATGCGCAGGGCGGAGCGATAGTGATCCAACGCGCCATCAAGCTGCTTCTGCACGATCAGAACCGCGCCCACATGCTTGTGCGCGAACGCCACATTCACGAGGTAGTCGTCCTTCTGGGGATTTGCATCCGCCAGACGCTGGTAGATCTCCAGCGATTTCTCATACAACTGTATGGCCTCCTCCCATTTTCTGTTTGCAGACAGAGCTTGTCCTTTGCGTTCGTAGACCTTGCCCAGGTCGAATTGAATCTGCTGGTCCTCCGGATAGGAATCCGCCAGCGGCTCGAGGATCGCCGATGCCTTCTGCAAGTAATCCTCAGCCTTGATCTGCTGCTTCGCTCGAGCGCCCACGAGAGCAAGAGCTGTATAGGCTTCTGCCAGCTCGCGGCGGGCGTCCTTGCTTGAGGGCGTTGAGGCAAGCACGGCCTCACGCAGCTCGGCCGCGCGGAGATAGTCGCGGATGGCCAGGTCCGTATTTCCAACGTTCGCATCCTGACCATTGCCTAAAACGCTGCCCAGGCGGCTGTAGGCACTAGCGAGTTCACGGAGCAGTGCTGCATCGGACCCCGAGTCTGCGGCCAGGCGATCCAGGTACTCCTGCGCGCGCTCCAGAATCAGTTTTCTCGCCGCGGTTGCTCCGGGAAGGGCCCGAATGGAGTCATGGACTTCGAAGATCAGAGAGTTGGCCAGCGCGCGTACATCGTTGAACCGCCTCTCCGCTCTCCGCCGCGCTTGGATCGTGGTAACCACACCCGCAGCCAACGCCGCAGCCACGAGCAGTGCGGCTGCCATCGCCGTCTTGTTTCTCCTCACAAACTTGGCGCTGCGGTAGCGCCAAGTCCGTGCCCGCGCATTCACCGGCCGCCCTTGCAGGTAACGCTCAATATCTTCCGAAAACTGTTCTGCCGACGCGTAGCGCTCCTGCGGTTCCTTCCGAATGGCTTTCAGCAGAATGTAGTCGAGATCGCCGGCGAGCAGACGAGCGAGCTTATCCGGCTGCGTGCCGCGCGCGCTGCTCACCTGTTCTGGTGTCAGCGGGCGCGTAGTTGCTTCGTCAGACGTTCCTTCTTCCCTCCTTCGGATTGCCGCGCTCGGCTTCTCGGGCTCCATTTCGCAGACCGCCTTTGTCATTTCGTGCGGAGAGCGGCTGCTCAAACGGTACGGCAGGTGGCCGGTCATCAGTTTGTAGAGCACAACTCCCAGCGCGTACACGTCCGCGGCTGTGGTGATCGCTTCTCCCCGAAACTGTTCCGGACTGGCGTACTCCGGCGTCATGATCCGGAAAACAGTCACCGTCTGTGCTCCGTAAGCGGGTGAAGCCTCCGGCTCTAGCATCTTGGCAATCCCGAAATCCAGCAGCTTGGGGGTTCCCTCCGCGGTCACCAGGATGTTCGCCGGCTTGATGTCCCGGTGCACCAGCAGCCGCTGGTGCGCATAGTGGACGGCGGAACAAACCGCCCGGAACATTCGTAGCCTCTCTTCAATGGAGAGCTGGCGCGAGTCGCTGTACTCATCAATGGGCTGCCCTTCAATGAACTCCATCACGAAGAAGGGCAGACCCTCGTCCGTCGTGCCTCCATCCAGCAGCCTCGCGATGTTTGCATGCTCCAGCCCGGCCAGCACCTGCCGCTCCGTCTTGAAGCGCTCCAAGACAAACTCGCTGTCGAGGCCTGCACGCACCAGCTTGATGGCCACCTTTTTCTCGTACTGCTCGTCGGCGCGAACCGCCAGGTAGATTTCCCCCATTCCCCCGCTGGCCAGTTTTTCCACGATTTGGTAGTGGGAAATCCTTCGTCCGATCATCCGCCGGCCCGGGCGCTCTTCCCCTGTGCCTTCACGTTCTCCCGTCGCACATCGCTCGCGTGCCAGCCCCCGCGCCGCTACGTCCATGGCCGGAGTTTCCAGAAACTTCTCCGCGTATACCTGCTGTGCCAGCAGGGACTCCACTTCACGCCTCAGCCCGGGGTCTCCCGCGCACGCTTTGTCCAGGTAACTGCCTTGCTCGCCCGGCTCGCGCTCCAGCGCTGCCTGGCACAACTGCTCGACGCGCTGCCAGCGCTCAGCGTCCATCGCGCATCTCCGTTTTCATTTCCCGCAGCAGCCACAGTTTTGCCAGGCGCCAGTCGCGCTTTACCGTTTCTTCGGAAACCTTCAGTACCCCCGCCGTCTCCTCTTCGGTCAGTCCTCCGAAGAAACGTAGCTCGACTACTTCGCTCTTTCTTTCATCCACGCCCGCCAGCCGGTTGAGCGCGTCATCCAGCGCCACGAGATCCGCCGCTGGTTCGGACGTCACGTAGAGCTTTTCATCGAGCGAAAGTTCCGGTGTGTCGCCGCCTCGCTTACGCGTTCGGCGCGCGCGCGCAAAGTCAGTCAATATCCGCCGCATCAGCCGCGCGCACACCGCAAGAAAATGTGCGCGGTCCTGCCAGTCCACTTTTCCGACGTCCACCAGCCGGACGTAGACTTCGTGGACCAGCGCCGTGGTCTGCAGGGTGTGGCCGGGCCGTTCGCGGGCCATGTAGCGTTCTGCCGTGCGGTGCAACTCTCCGTAGACGAGAGGGGTCAGCTTCTCAAGTGCCTGGGAATCGCCGGCGCTCCAGGCGCGCAACAACTGGGTGATTTCATGAGGCTGGGGGGTGCGCACCGGTCCCTCGCGCTCCCGGCAACGGTCCTTCGCTGGGCCTCACACTAGCACAGCGCTCTCCCGTTTTCCATTCTCAGCCCTTCCGCCCTATCCCACTGTCGCGCGCGTGGCGCCTGCCCCGGCCGCCGCAAGCTGGCTTCGAACCGGCCCTTAGCTCGCCCTGAAAAACCCCTCAGCTCGTTACCCTTTTTGCTCCCGTTTCTCGCTATAGAGGGTAGAAGCCGGAGTCCTTCCCGGAGCGGCCCGTCACGCACCCGCAAGTCTCGTTTCGGAGATGGCTCTCCAAGGATTCTCGGCGAGGTAAGGCTTTCCAAAAGGAGCGGCCAATGCATCACAAGAACCTGACAAATCCATTCAGCGCAGGTGTGAGCGTCCTGCTTTCGTTGGTATTGGTTTTCCCGCAGACCGCTTGGGCGGGCGCGAGCCAATACTCCACCGGAACGGCAGCCGCGTCACCAGCTTCTAGCGCCAAACCTTCCGATGGTAGTCGCGCCGGGCGCGACGGCATCAAGGTTCACGGCCACTGGGTAATCGAAGTGCGCGATCCCGACGGCACCGTGGTCACCCATCGCGAATTCGAGAACGCCCTCTCGCAGCCGACGGGCGCTTCCTCTCTCCTTGTCCTTCTCAGCAGCCTTGCGCTGGGGCAGACAGGCAACGACCCCATACCGAATTCCGCGGGTTGGGAAGTGACCCTCGCCGGCCCTCCGGGTAGCTACGATCTGGGGCCGCAATCGCCCTGCGGCGCAAATCCCTGCCAGATCACTCAAGCAATTCCTTCATCGTTAGGCTATTCCTCCGATTCTACGAACCTGACCGTCAGCGCAATGACCAACGCGTCCGGCTACTACACTGCGCTTGTGCTGACAGGGACGGTCGTCGCCAGCAACAACCTCGGGGTCGGTGTCGTAGGAACCGGCACAGGCCGAATCCTCACACCAGCCTGCCCCCCCAGTAATCCTTCATGTTCGGCTCCCCCCGCATACGTAACCTTCACAGGCTTCACTGGGACAACTCTGTCCTCCACAATCAGCGCCGTCACCGGCCAAACCATCGCCGTCACGGTAACCCTCACCTTCTCGTAGGAACTCTCATTCTGCCTCGGCCAGTGCGCTCTCCCGGCCGAGGCGAATCATGAA
>JASHRU010000235.1 GCA_030037225.1 Candidatus Acidiferrales bacterium
GCTGGGTGTGGCCACTGGCGCGGGCATGCCCAGGCCCCCGATGCGGGTCTTCTCGAGCTCACCCGCCTCGCCCTCCGGCGGCAGCACCGGCTTGCTCCGCCACAGCGCCAGATCTTCTCTGCCGGGGACGCGCTTGTCTTCGGCGTGGCGCATCAGCGCGGCCACACGCGCGTCCAGAATGTCGTCGCGCTCCAGCACGCGCAGAATCTTCGCGGCCTCGTCGAACTTCTTGTCCTCCAGCAGGTCGATGGCTTTCAGCGTCTGCTCGTCATGCCTGCGTCGCAGGTCGCGTAGGGAACGCTCCTGCTTGGCCATCTCGATCAGCTTGGTCAGGTCGGTGTCCTTGCCGGTCACCGTCACCGTTTGGTTCCCGATGTCGATCGCCCCGGTCAGGTCGCCCCGCTCGATGGCCACCTTCATCTGGCGCAGCCGCTCGTCCAGCAGCCTCTGCCGCTCGCGGTTCTTGGCCTCTTTCTGCTGCGTAGTGATTTGATCGAGCCGCTGCTTGAATTCCGCGTCGCTCGGAAAATCCTTCAGTGCTTCCTTGCAGGCGTTGATCGCCCCGTCGAGATTCCCGTCCTGCACCAGATTGTTGATTTCCTGGTGGCGCGACTGCCGGCGCTTCAGCACGTCCTGCTGCGCGCGCTGCGCCTTCGCAAACTCGATCAGCCGCCCCAGCTCGAAGTCGTCCGGAAACTCCTTGAGCAGCGCCTCCCCGTTCGAGATCGCGTCCGCAAACTTCTCCTCGTTCACCTGCCGCTTGAGGCTCTCCAGTTCTTTCTGCAGCCGCAGTTGTCGCGCGTGTTCCGTGCGCTCCTGCAGCACCAGTTCGCGCAGCTTTACCGCCGCCGATTCATTCGGATATCGCTGCAGCAGTTTGTCCAGCGTGCTCAGCGCCTCGTTGAACGACTGCGCCCCCAGCAGCTTCCGTGCCTCGGCCAGCGCCCGCTGGATTTCGTCCTGCGCCTTGTCCGCCTTGACGGCCTCCAGCAGCTTCACCACTTCCGAATCGCCCGGGAAATCCTTCTCCAGCGAGCCCAGCGCTTTCAGCGCTTCGTCAAACTGCTGCGCCGTCCACAGTTGCCGCGCGCGTTGTACGCCGTCGGAGAGCTGCTTGCGCTTGGTGCGGCGCTCCTTCTCCTCGCTGATCTGTTTGTGGAGTAAACGAGCTTCTTCATTTTCCGGCGCGGCCTTCAATACCCGCTCGAGCGAGAGATCCGCTTCCGTCAGGTTGCCTTCCGCCAGCTTCTGCCGGGCCTCGCGCAGGCCCGTCTGCACGATCTTGAGCTGCATCTCGGCTTCTTGCAGCTTGCCGAGCAGCTCGCGGGCCGGCGTGAAGTTCGAATCCATGTGCAGCGCCGCGTCCGCTTGGCGCCGCGCATCGTCCAGGTTCCCGGCCTGGAAGGCTTCTTCTGCCTTCGCCACCATGGCGTCCAGCTTCGGCCGTACTTCGCTCGCCCGGATGGCCGAATTCACCTTGTCGAGCAGCGTTTTGGCGTGCAGGTGCGCCGTGTCCAGCACCAGCGCCTGCTTCAGCATTTCCTTCGCGCGCTGGAAATCCCCTTGGTCGTACAGAGCCTCGCTCTGGCTCACCAGCACGCCCACGCTTTCCTGCTGCATCTTGCGGGCGATCGGATCCAGCTCGCCCAGCAGTTCCTCCATGTTCTGGTAGCGCTCGGCGGGTTCCTTCTTGAAGATCCGCCGCATCACGTCGTCCAGTTCGGGCGGCAGATCGGGACGCAGGTCGCGGATCGGCTTCGGTTCCTGGCTGACGATGGCAAACATCACCGCGGTGATGTTGCCGCCCTGGAACGGCTTGGTGTACGTGAGGACTTCGTACATCATCACGCCCACCGCCCAGATGTCCGACCGGCCGTCCACCTTCTCGCCCCGGATCTGCTCGGGCGACATGTAATCGATCGTGCCGATCAGCATGCCCGAAGAGGTCGAGGAGGTATCCGTCAGCCGGGCGATTCCGAAGTCCACCACCTTTACGGTGCCTTCGTTGGTCACCACGATGTTGCCCGGCTTGATGTCGCGGTGGACGATGTTCCGCTTGTGCGCGTACTCCAGCGCGCGGCACACCTGCGTGATGTAGCTCAGCTTGATGGAAGCCGGCAGCGGCGCCGCTCCCCCCTCTTCCTTTTCCTTTTCCACGATGTGCCCGAGGTCGTCGCCCTCGAGCAGCTCCATGGCGATGTAGGGAGTTCCGCTGTCCTCTCCCATGTCGTAAATCGTGACAATATTGGGGTGCTGCAAGCCGCCTGCGGCCCGCGCCTCGCGGTAGAACCGCTCCAGCAGGTCCGGGTTGTCGGTGAAGTTTCCGGTGATGGTCTTAATTGCGACCGTGCGGCCGATGAAGGGGTCCTTGCCGCGATACACCACGCCCATGGCGCCGCGACCCAGCTCGCCAACGATCTCGAATTTGCCGATCTTCTTTAAGATGGCAGCGAGCTCCAAGATTCCGGAAAAACCGCGCCCTCGCGACACACGTAACCTGTCGTGGGTACACAAACACACCCACGTCCTGCGCAGAGACACTGCGCCGGAGTCGCCATTCTAAATCCGATAGTGTCAAATGGATGTAGGGGTGTCAATGGCCCCATTTAGGCCTGTACTGTAGTGCCACCTACTGCCATCCCACCCAGACCTTCGTACCAGTACGGCGTAATAGAGGATTGGGAGAGGATGAGTCTGCAAATCGAGCATGCCTTCACCAAATCTACTCACCCGCGCGAATTTTGCGTCACCCTTCACTCAGATCCACACTCCCGCCGTCTGCGGCTTTCTAGGCGCTGCACCAACCGTGGAAAACGGCGGCAACCGCACTGGACAATTGGCCCTTCGCCTCGACTTCTGACCTCGGCCCCTCCCCGCCTGAGCCGCCTCGGACCGCTCCGGCACCCAGCCGGCTAGCGGGTCCGTTTGCCAGGTAGCACAGGCCTGCCTGCCGCTCGCCTGCCGGAGGCATGGCAGGCTTTCAGCCTGTGCAAACGCTCCGAGGTCGTCGCTTCAACCGGACGCGAGGCACTCCCCATGGTTGGGCCACAACCAGCGGCAAACTGACCCACTACCCCGATTTCCCTTGACTTCTTTGTACTACTGTGTTATCATAACCTCGGAATGAATATCTATGCCCCTCATCCAACCCTTCCGAGAGACCCAGGTCTTCCCGCAAGTCCTTTGTTGGCCACTCTTACGCGAAAATCTCCCGCATCCCCTTTATTTGCCACTCTTCCAAAACACACGACTTAAAGTCCCATTAGAATCACAACGTTCCACGAAAAGCGGGTCGACACAGACCTCTAATTGCCTGATGTGTGGCCCGCCGGTCCGTCCCTGTAGCAACTCATCCACCCCTTTCTCTTCGGAGCTAACCACTATCCCCTCACCACTAACCACTGTCTTTTCACACTCTTACGCACTCAATTTCGCGCAACCCCTTTTCTTTTCAGTCGATTACGCATTCCCCCCGGGGGTGGGTACCCCCCTCTCTAACCCAAATCCATTCACCAGCTTACGGAGGCCATCACCATGACGAAATCTACCGCTTCTGACCGTTGCTCGTTCCGCGATGCCGCTGGACGCCGCTGTCGGCTTCCTCGCAAGCCGTCCAATCCCAGCTTCTGCGCTCATCACGCCTGCTTCTCCGCCGACGGCATCCTGGATGACCCCCTGGCCATCGTCGCCGAAGTTCTCGGGGACTCTCCGGACTTCTCCGACGCCCGCGTCGTTAACCGGATCGCTGGCAAACTCCTCACGCTCTTTCTCGCCGGCCGCATTGCTGCGCGGCACGCCGCCGTGGCCGGCTATCTGTTCCAGATGGTGGTCCAGACGCTCCCCCAAATCGAGCGCCAGGAGAATCTCTCCCGTCCCGGCCATCCCAATTTCCGGGCGCCCTTCACCTTCATCACCCACATCCCCCGTCCCGAATATCCCCAGTACCCGCAAGACGACTCTCCCTCGACCACCGCCCCCGAAGGAATCGACCCATGACTTCCCTCCGCGCATCCCGTTTTGACGCATCCGACCAGGATGCGCGCCTTCTGCGTCCCGACCACCTCGGGACGTCATCCCGAACCGGGTCCATCAGTGAGCGATCCGCCTTTTCTGCACTCGCCACTCGCCACCAGCCACTAGCCACTGTCTTGTTTCCCTGCCTCTCCAAACTAACCACTCACCACCAGCCACTAGCCACTAGCCACTGCCTTTCGTACAATGTCGCGGCGCGCGGGCCCTCTTCCCCGGCCATTCGCGGCCCCAGACGGCACAACTTCCAGCGCAGAGGACAAACCTCCCCATGCCGAAAAATGGCAATGTAAATCCCGAGGAAGAACGGCTCGAAAGCGCACGCGACCACAAGGCGCACTGGAAGCGCTGGGGGCCCTATCTCTCCGAGCGCCAGTGGGGCACCGTCCGCGAGGATTACAGCCCAGGCGGCACGGCCTGGGATTACTTCCCGCACGATCACGCGCGCTCGCGGGCCTATCGCTGGGGCGAAGACGGTATCGCCGGCATCTGCGACCGTCACGGCCTCATCTGCTTCGCCCTGGCCGTGTGGAACGGCCACGACCCGATTCTCAAGGAGCGCCTGTTCGGTCTCACCGGCAGCGAAGGCAACCACAGCGAAGACGTCAAGGAATATTATTTTTACCTCGATTCTACCCCCACTCACTCGTACATGAAGATGCTCTACAAGTATCCGCAGCGGGCGTTTCCCTACGCCTGGCTCGTGGAAGAAAACCGCCGCCGTACCCGCAACGATTCCGAATTCGAGCTCTTCGACTCCGGCGTCTTCGCCGAGGAGCGCTATTTCGACGTTATCGTCGAATACGCCAAAGCCGCTCCGGAAGACATTCTGGTGCGCATCACCGTGGAAAACCGCGGCCCGGAAGAGGCCGTGCTGGATCTTCTTCCCACCCTCTGGTTGCGCAACACCTGGACCTGGAACGACCTTCCGAAAACCTCAGGCATCAGCCTGGCGGAACGCCGGGAGGGCGCCGAAGTGCTGGAGGTTCACGACGATTACTACGGCAAGCGCTGGCTCTGCTGCGAGGGCGAGCCCGCTCTTCTCTTCACTGAAAACGAGACGAATTCGGAGCGCATTTGGGGCCTTCCCAACCACTCACCCTACGTAAAAGACGCTTTCCACAATTACCTCATCCAGGGAAAAAAGGACGCGGTGAACCCCGCCAGGGTCGGCACAAAGGCCGCCGCGCATTATCATCTCGCGATTCCTGCGGGAGGTTTCGAAATCATCCGCATGCGCTTCACCGACCAGCGCGACGCCAGCCCCGTCTTCGGCCCCTGGTTTGAGGAAACCTTCGTCCGCCGCGTGGACGAGGCCGACGATTTTTACCACAAGCGCACCGGGAAGAGCCAAATGGACGACGTCTGCGAAGTGCAGCGCCAGGCCTTCGCCGGCCTGCTCTGGTCCAAGCAGTTTTATTGTTACGACGTGCACACCTGGCTCGAAGGCGATACCGCCGTCCCGCCTCCTCCGCCCGAGCGCAAGCGCGGACGCAACCGCACCTGGCAGCACCTTTACAACTCCGACGTCATCTCCATGCCCGACAAGTGGGAATATCCCTGGTACGCCGCCTGGGACCTCGCCTTTCATTGCATTCCGCTCGCGCAGATTGATCCGGACTATGCGAAAGAAATGCTCATCCTCCTTCTCCGCGAGTGGTACATGCACCCCAACGGCCAGCTGCCGGCTTACGAGTGGGCTTTTAGCGACGTCAACCCGCCCGTCCACGCCTGGGCCGCCATGCGCGTTTACAAAATCGAGAAGCGCATCCGGGGCGTCGCCGATTACGAATTTCTCGAACGCGTCTTTCACAAGCTGATGCTGAATTTCACCTGGTGGGTCAACCGCAAGGACCCCGACGGCATGAACGTATTCGAAGGCGGCTTTCTCGGCCTCGACAATATCGGTGTCTTCGATCGCTCCGCTCCATTGCCCACCGGCGGCCATATCGAGCAGTCCGACGGCACCAGTTGGATGGGCATGTACTGCCTGAACATGCTCAACATCGCTTCGGAGCTGGCCCTGCGCGATCCCGCCTATGAAGACGTGGCCAGCAAATTCTTCGAGCATTTCGTTTACATTGCGCACGCCATGCACGACATGGGCAGCGAGGGCCTCGCGCTCTGGGACGATGAAGACGGTTTCTACTACGACGTGCTGCATCTCCCCGATGGCCGCCGCCATCCGCTGAAAGTGCGCTCCATGGTCGGACTCACTCCCCTGTTCGCCGTCCTGACCATCGAGCCCCAAATCCTTGACAAATTCCCTGGCTTCAAGCGCCGCATGCAGTGGTTCCTGGACAATCATCCCGACGTTCCCGACCACATTGAAGCCACCCGCTCTTCCAGGCACGGCGTCCGCCGCCTCCTGTCGCTTGTCAATCGCGGCCGCCTGGAACGCATGGCGCGCTATCTTCTCGACGAGAGCGAATTTCTTTCGCCTTACGGGATTCGCGCCCTCTCGCGATACCACCACGATCACCCCTACATCCTCACCGTCAACCAGTCCCAGCATCGCGTGGACTACGAGCCCGCCGAGTCGTCCACCGGCCTGTTCGGCGGCAACTCCAACTGGCGCGGGCCCATCTGGTTTCCCGTGAACTACCTCCTGATCGAAGCGTTGCAAAAATTCCACCACTATTTCGGCGACGACCTCAAAGTGGAGTGTCCCGTGGGCTCAGGCAAAATGATGAATCTGTGGGATGTGGCCACTGAGATCTCCCGGCGCCTGATTCGCATCTTTCTGCGCGATGCGGGCGGCCGCCGCGCCGTGTTCGGCGGCTCCGAGTATTTCAATACGAACCATTACTGGCAGCACCTGATTCCGTTCTACGAGTACTTCCACGGCGACAATGGAGCGGGCCTCGGCGCCAGCCACCAGACCGGCTGGACCGGCCTCGTCGCGAAATTAATCGAACAGAGCGGCCAATAA
Organism: Candidatus Acidiferrales bacterium; assembly: GCA_030037225.1. Taxonomy (GTDB): domain Bacteria; phylum Acidobacteriota; class Terriglobia; order Acidiferrales; family UBA7541; genus JOPF136. The sequence continues at coordinate 6,962 of JASHRU010000235.1, forward strand.
ATCATGCGCGATCCCCGCGCCATCTCCGATTCCCTTCCCGTGCTGCCCCGCGCCGCCGATTTTGGGCGCGAGGTGTGCGGCGACCCGGCCGCGGCCGAGGCCCGCGAATGGCTCGTCACCAACGGCCTCGGCGGATTCGCCTCCGGCACGCTGGCCGGCAACGTCACGCGCCGCTATCACGGACTGCTCGTCGGCGCGCTGCATCCCCCTGTCGGCCGCACGCTCCTGGTTTCCAACCTCGACGGGACCGCCGAGTACGACGGCCAGCACTATCCGCTCACCACGCAGCGCTGGTGGAATGCCGGCCATCCCTCGCTCGTGCCGGAGGGCGGACACCGTCACGTCGAGCGCTTCCATCTCGAGGGCACGACTCCGGTCTGGACCTTCGCTCTTGCCGATGCTCAGCTGGAAAAGCGCGTGTGGATGCGCCGGAGCGAAAACACCACCTGCGTGGGATTCACGTACGTCCGTGGCTCGGGCCCTCTGCGGCTCGCGCTCAAAGCGCTGGTGAACTACCGCGATTACCACTCCTCCACGCACGCGGGCTCCTGGTGGATGAACGTCGAGCCGGTTACAAACGGTCTTCGCGTGACGGCGTTTGAGGGAGCCACGCCCTTTTATCTGCTCAGCTCCGGAGCTTCTGCCGAACCGGCGCACGATTGGTATCGCGATTTCGATCTGCCCGCCGAGCGCGAACGCGGGCTGGATGATCACGAAGACCATCTCCACGCCGGCACCTTTCGCGCCACATTGGCTCCCGGCGATTCGATTCTGATCGTGCTCTCTGTGCGCTCCGATGCGGACCTCGATCCGCTCCGCGCCGCGGCCGAATCCGTCGCCGCCGGGCAGGAACTTCTCGAGCATTGGCGCGCCGCGGATGCGGATCTGGCCGCCGAAGCGCCCGAATGGATCCGGCAGCTCGTTCTCGCCGCGGATCAATTCATCGCCGTGCGTCCCATCGCCGTTGATCCCGGAGCGACAACCGTGATCGCCGGCTATCCCTGGTTCTGCGACTGGGGCCGCGACACGATGATTGCCCTTCCAGGACTTGCCCTTTCCACCGGACGTCCGGAGATCGCCCGCAAGATCCTGCGCACCTTTACTCATTTCGTGGACGGCGGAATGCTCCCCAACAACTTTTCCGATGCCGGCACCGCGCCCGAATACAACACCGTGGACGCGACGCTCTGGTTTTTCGAGGCCGCGCGCCAATGCTACGCCGCGGCCGCCGACCGGAAATTTTTGGAAGAGATGTTCCCCGTGCTCGAAGCCGTCGTCCAGGCCCACCTGCACGGCACCCGGCACAATATCCACGTGGATCAGGCGGACGGCCTGGTGTACGGGGGATCGCCGGGCGTTCAGCTCACTTGGATGGACGCGCGCGTGGGCGATCGCGTCATCACGCCGCGCATCGGAAAGCCGGTGGAGATCAACGCGCTCTGGTACAACGCGCTGCTCACCATGGCGAAATTTGCGGAAAAGCTGGGCAAGCCCGCCGCCACCTTCGCGGAAATGGCCAGGCGCGTTCGCGCCAGTTTCGCGCGCTTCTGGAACTCTGCGGAGGGCTGCTGCTTCGATGTGCTGGATGGCCCTGCGGGAAACGAAGCCGCCATCCGCCCGAATCAGATATTCGCGGTTTCGCTGCCGGAGAGCCCGCTGACGAGCCAGCAGCAATTCGCCGTGGTGGAGATCTGCGCGCGGCGGCTGCTCACCTCTTTCGGCCTGCGCAGCCTGGCGCCCGGCGATCCTGCTTACGCCGGGCATTACGAGGGAGGACCGGCTGCGCGCGATTCCGTTTATCACCAGGGCACCGTGTGGGGCTGGCTGGCAGGACCGTTTGCGCTCGCGTGGATGCGCGTGCACGACGACCCTGCCGGCGCATTGGCATTGCTCGAGCCGATGGCACACCATGTTCAAGCCGGGTGTGTAGGCTCGATCAGCGAAATTTTCGACGGCGACGCTCCGTTCACTCCGCGCGGCTGCTTCGCCCAGGCTTGGAGCGTGGCGGAAACGCTCCGCGCCTGGACGGAAATCTCCCGCGCCCTGCGCGCGCACGAATCATGATTCCGATGATGATCCGGATTACTCAAGGCGGCGAAAACGGGCAGTCTCAACCCCTCGGAAAAGTCCCGAGCGCAGTCTCGGCGAACGATTCCTTGGGTGCCAGGGCTGCTGTTCTCGCGGTCTGCCTGTCCTGTAATTGCAGTGCTGAGAATGAGATACACGCGAATCGCCGGGGGTTGACGTGAGAACAACCGTTCATGCTCTTTTGACATTCGCTCGACAGGGAAGGAAGTAAAATGTCCGGTGCCATGGACCCATCTGCAAGCCGGGAAGAGGGCACGGCCAAACTGGAAGCAGCTTCCGGCCAATCCACAGTAGCCGCCAAATCGGAGGCGGCTCCCGCTGCCCCGCCTGTAAGTTTAGAGTCGCCTGAGCTCTATCTCAACCGAGAGCTCAGCCTGTTGGAGTTCCAGAAGCGCGTTCTCGAGCAGGCCAAAGACCACCAGAATCCGCTCCTCGAACGGATCAAGTTTCTTTCCATCGTCAGCTCGAATCTCGACGAGTTTTTCATGGTGCGAGTGGCCGGCCTCCAGCACCAGGCGGCGAGCGGCTCGCAGGAACTAAGCGTGGATGGGCGGACCGCAGCCCTCCAATTGCAACTGATCCGCGAGGAAGTGCGGAAACTGGTAAAAGAAATCCACGATCTTCTGCGCGAAACCCTGCTTCCCGCGCTCGGACGCGAAGGCATTCGCGTTTGCGATTACTCCGCGCTGAGCGCCGAGGAACAGTCGGCGATGGAATCGTATTTCCACGAATACGTGTTTCCTGTCCTCACGCCGCTCGCGTTCGATCCCAGCCGGCCGTTCCCGCACATCTCCAGCCGCAGCCTAAATCTGGCTGTGGTCGTGGGAGACGGCCAAGGGACCGAGAACTTCGCGCGCATCAAGATCCCCGATTCCCTGCCCCGGCTGATTCCGGTAGTGATCCCGTCGCGGCAGGCGCAAACGCCGAAGCCTGCAAGACCGGAAGCGGTCTTCGTCTGGCTGGAACAAGTGATCGCGGCGAATCTCTCCTGGCTGTTCCCCGGAATGCAAATCGTGGAGGCTTATCCGTTCCGCGTCACGCGCGACGCGGAAGTGGCCATCCAGGAGCTGGAAAGCGACGACCTGCTGGAAAGCGTGGAAGAAGCCATGCGCCAGCGACGCTTCTCGTCCGTCGTGCGCCTGCAGGTGGACGCGAACGTCTCCGACCGCATATTGGATATCCTGGCCAATAATCTGCCCATCGACAAACAGGATGTGTACCGCATCAACGGTTCGATCGGCCTCGGCCGGCTGATGGATTTGTACGGCCTGGAGCGCCCGGACCTGAAGGACAAGCCGTTTCTTCCCGCCGTGCCGCACAGCCTGAGCGCCGAGTCGGGCGAGGACGTTTTTTCCGTTATCCGCCGCGAGGACGTTCTTCTCCACCATCCCTACGAATCCTTCCAGCCGGTGGTCGAATTTCTTCGCACCGCGGCGCGGGATCCGAATGTGCTGGCCATTAAAGTGACGCTTTACCGCGTGGGCCGCAATTCGCCCATTGTGGCCGCGCTTCTGGAGGCGGTCGAAAAGGGCAAACAGGTCTCGGTGCTGGTCGAGCTCAAAGCCCGCTTCGACGAAGAAAGCAATATCGAGTGGGCGCGAACGCTGGAAGATGCGGGCGTGCACGTGGTGTACGGACTGGTGGGCATGAAAGTGCATTCGAAAATCAGCCTGGTGGTGCGCCGCGAAGGCGACGCAATCCGGCGCTACGTCCATCTGGGAACGGGCAATTACAACCCCACTACGGCGCGCATCTACACCGACTTCGGCTTTTTTACCTGCAGCCCGCTGATCGCAGACGATGCCACGCACTTCTTCAATTCGCTCACGGGATATTCCAAGAAGGACGAGCCGCACGAACTGCTCGTGGCGCCCGTAAACCTGCGCCAGCGCCTTGAGGAGCTGATCCACCACGAGATTGCGCTCCAGCAGCGCGGCGAACGCGGCCATCTGATTTTCAAGATGAACGCACTCGAAGACCCGCAGATGATCCGGCTGCTCTACAAGGCCTCCCAGGCAGGAGTGAAAGTGGATTTGCTGGTGCGCGGCCTGTGCTGCCTGCGTCCCGGCGTCAGCGGAATCAGCGAGAATATCCGGGTCACCAGCATCGTGGGCCGCTTCTTGGAGCACAGCCGCGTCTATTATTTCCGAAACGCCGGCAACGAAATCATCTATCTGGGGAGCGCCGATCTGATGCGGCGCAACCTGAGCCATCGCGTGGAAATCCTGTTCCCCGTGCTCAACCCCAAGCTGATCCGGCGCGTGAAAGAATTCTTGGATATCGAGCTGGCGGACGAAAAAAAGGCCTATCACCTGGAGAGCGAAGGGCAGTACGCGCGAAGCAGCCGGAGCGCCCAGCCGGACACGATGGACAGCCAGCTTTACTTGCTGACGCACGAACGCGCGCCGCAGCAGGCCGGAAAAATGATGTCGGTGATGTCGCGCCGGCGGCGCGTGACGGAGCGTCAGCGCCGCGGCCGGATGAAACGCTGATTTCCCCGGCGTTGGATCCGGCCTCTTCCGCGCCAGCACGCAGTTTTGGCGCAGGGAGCACTTGGCGGGGCGGAGTGTGCCTATGCGCCGGTGCAAGTTCCCAGCAGGGCCAAGCCGTAGCCTGGCAAAATTCTAAAGCGGGCGGGCGCCGGCCCAGCCATTCCGCATAGTTTTAGAGGCTGGTTACGTTCTCGGCCTGTAGTCCCTTCGGTCCCCTGCGGACCTCGAATTCGACCGCCTGGCCTTCCGCGAGCGTCCTATACCCTTCCGACTGAATCGCGGAATAGTGGACGAAGACGTCCTCGCCCGTTTGGCGGGTGATGAAGCCGTAGCCCTTTGCTGCGTTGAACCATTTGACTGTCCCTTGTTCTCTCACTTCTATTGCTTCCTTTTCGATTCGGGGAGTAGTTTGTGACTCGTGAATGCTTCCAGCCCTCAGAAACAAAAAAGGCCGCAGGTTTACGCCTGCAGCCCCGTTGAAGGTATCCGAGAAGTCCCCACAAGAACAGCAAACCCGAAGCCAGACTAGCAAAGCGCCAATTGAAAGCAAGCGAATTCTTGTGGTTGAGGGACGCCGGAAGGGTGTCCGGTTCCGCGACATATCGTCCCACGAGCGGGAAAGTCTGCGAGCTTCTGTTTTGCGCCGCGACCGCTAACATCGCGGAAATAGAACGGTTGCGGCATACCGCACTGGCCCCCGGGATGCTTTCACAAAACGGGACGAGTTTGGACCCGCGCCGGGGATTTCCGGCGCGCGATCCAACTCGGCTCCGCCACGTGCAAACGACCATGAATCCATCCGGAGCAGCCGGTTCGGCGCAGGTGACGCCCCTGCGCGTGCTCATTGCCGAAGACCAACCGGACGTGAGCGAGGCGCTTCGATTGCTGTTGAAGGGCGCCGGGTACGCGACGGAGTGGGCGAGCTCTCCGCCGCGTGTGCTGGACGCGCTGGCCCGCTCGCCCTTCGATGCCGTGCTGCTCGACCTGAATTACACGCGCGACACCACTTCCGCCGAGGAGGGACTTGAACTGATCGCGCGGCTCCGCGAGCTCGACCGCACGCTGCCGCTGATCGCCATGACCGCGTGGGGAAGCATCGAGATCGCCGTGGAGGCGATGCGGCGCGGCGCGGGCGATTTTGTGCAGAAGCCTTGGGACAACGCGCGGCTGCTCGCCACACTCAGCAAACAGGTCGAGATTGGCCGCCAGGCGCGGCGCGAAGACGACCGTCTGAAGCGCGAGCGCGCGGAACATGAAGAGGCCCGCGAAATCCAGCAGAGCCTGCTGCCCAAATCGCTTCCGGAATTCGCGGGGATGGAAATGGCCGCGGACTGGCTGCCCACGCGCGTCGTGGCGGGCGACTATTACGATGTGCTGAAGTTCAGCAACGCGCGCGCGGCGGTGTGCGTCGCGGACGTTGCCGGAAAAGGGCTGCCCGCGGCGCTGCTGGTTTCCACGGTGCAGGCCTCAGTTCGCGCGTTTGTGCACGAAACGGTGTCGGCTGGGGCGCTCTGCCAGCGCGTGAATGGGATCCTCTGCAGCAATCACCTGGAGGGCCGGTTCGTGACGCTCTTCTTCGCTATATTGGACCGCGAATCCGGCACGATCTCCTACTCGAATGCAGGACACAACGCGCCCGTGCTGGTCCGCCGGGACGGCGCGCTGCTGCGCCTGCGTGAGGGCGGGCCGATTCTGGGTGAATTTCCCGACGCGCCCTACGAGCAGGCCACGGTGCCATTCGGCGCGGGCGACCGCCTGCTCATCTTCACCGACGGTGTTTCCGAGGCGTACGGGCCCGGCGATCAGGAATTCGGCGAGCCGCGCCTGGAAGAACTGGTGCGCGAGGCGCGAGGCGCATCGGCGCGGGAACTGAGGCGCCGCATCCTCAGCGCCCTCCACGAATTCCGCGACCGGCCGCTGCACGACGACGCGACGCTGCTGATTGTCGCTGGTCACTAAGCGTGTAGCGCGGAGTGGCTGCGCCTCAATCGGTTACTGGTCACCAGTCGCAAGTCACCGTATACTGAAAGTGGCGGGTGAGCTGGACGGCCGCTGTCTCGGAACCGCCCCGGTAATCCGGGGCACCGGGATGGAGGAAAGTCCGGACTCCATAGGACAGCGCGCCTGGTAACACCAGGGGGCCGAATTCAAGAGGATTCGGCCACGGACAGTGCAACAGAGAGGAGACCGCCGTCGCTTCCTCCCGAAGCTTCGGGACTGTGAGCGGCTTGAGGCAAAACCTCGAGGCGCTCCCCATTCGTGGGAGGCGTTCGGTAAGGGTGAAACGGTGGGGTAAGAGCCCACCGCCCCGGTGGCGACATCGGGGGCAAGGTAAACCCCGCGCGGAGCAAGGCCAAATAGGAGGGGAGGGACGGTCCGTCCCGCAACCCCGGCACCGTCCCATAAACTGGGGCGCCGGGGGGTCAACCCTCGGGTAGGCCGCAGGAGCTGCGTAGCAATGCGCAGCCCAGAGGAATGGCCGTCTCCCGACTCGTCGGGAACAGAATCCGGCTTACAGGCTCACCCGCCAATTGCTTCTGTGAGTCCTCTCAGACCATCGGACGGGTGGTTAACTCTTCGTTAGAAGATTTGGGATTGGCGCCGAATCTTTTCCGACTTCCCGGAAGAGGGGAGGTTTTTTCTTTCCAGATCTGTCCTGAAATGCGTCTCCAGCAGAACCGCACCGGCCTGTTGCTCAGTTTCGGAAACGCCCGCACCCTTTGCTGAGACGGCCCAAAGGGCTTGATTGGATAAGAACGAAGGCTCCGACACCCACGCCAACTTGCTCCTATCGCTCCTCGAAGAATTGCGGGAGTGGCATTCTCTCGATGTGCGTAGCGCTCAAACGAGCCGTTAGAGCAAATCCGGTGCCCCACCCGCCGGGCGCAGGTCCCTTATGCGAATAACAGACGTCCCTAAAGTAGTGCCTGCCTGCCGCAGGCAGGCTTTAGGCCGTCATTGCCCGCTGGGCGGCGTATCGAAGGATCCATCCGACCAGCGCCGCACGGGAACCATGAAAGTGATTAGCTGTTCCAAAGTGCTCTCCGCCGCGACCACTGGAGATCCATCCAAATTTGCGCCCCAGGCTGCGGGATCAGTCTTTGAATACAAAAACATCAGGTGCGGGTGCCAGTGCCCGTCACGGTCGTTTATGTGGCCTTGTTTCGACATCATGAAGACCAAAGTGCCCGGCTCCGGAGGCGGAAACTCCCCGCTGGTCACGCCCGCCCGAAGTGCGTCCAGCACCTGGGCCTGTGAGCGTCCCGCAAGCGCCAGTTCTGTCCGTTTGTTCAAACGTGGAAGGTAGAAGCGTGCCGCCGTCGCATTCAAGCAGAACGGTGCACGCACCCTGGGATTCCAGAAATCGGTATCTGCTTCCCCGTGTTCCCAGGAGCGCCCCACGATGCATACGAATCCGTTCTTGCCTTTGATCGCGGTTTCGTAACCGCGCCGGCCCAGCACCAGTACCTCCGCATCTCCGGAAATGGACCTCGGCGCCGCGCTACGTGCCAGCGCGATTTCCGCGTCGCGATCCGCCATCAGGTACTGCTCCAGTGGAGCCATAGTCGTCGGATACGGCGTTTTGGCGTCCTGGGTCTTGGCCGGCGAAGCGGCCCCGAGCAGTATCGCCAGTGCCATGCCCGTGAAAGCCTTTTTCCTGATTTCTCCTGGTTTCATGGTTTCCCCCTAAAGAGAGTGGTTTCGAGCCGACCGCGGGCGGGAGGCGAGTTCGCAGATCTCCGAGCGACCCAGCATCCCCTGTGCCTCGCCCTGGCAGCCTGGGGATTGGCCGAACAGATGAGAACATACATTGATATCAACATACAGAACCCCGGGACTGCCTGACGAGATGCGTTGCTATTGCTGTGGGTTGCCTTTGGCCCGGGTTGTCCACCCGTCTTTTGAAACTGCGCTTCAGGTATCCGAGCATGGGTAACACAGTTGAGATCGCTGACCGCCTAAGTTCTTTGTTTCTCGTAAATGCTTTGTTCAGAATGGAACTGGATTCGTGCCCAGAGAATCCGGCTTACAGGCTCACCCGCTACAACTACTCGCGACTTTGCGGGCTAGGTTGCTAAGGTAGCTGGGTGGGGCGGTTTTCGATCCCGTATTGCCAATCGTGGGCTTATGACTGCTCGGCCCGCGAAGGACCGCACGAATCCCGGCAGTTCGTGTTAAAGCCGCCCCATGTTCGGCGAAGTGCAGGCGGCCCTAGGTTGATTTGCGCACTCAGCGCGAAAGACCATCCGCGAAACAACGACTCGCAGGAGGAGCCAAGATGAACGATCAACCAAAGAACGAACAGTCTTCTGGAGCGCGAGATCGAGAAATCCGCGCGGCACTGGATCAGCATTGGGCGGCGTCCGACGGCAACGATCTTGAAACGGAGCACCGCATCTATCGCGAGGACGCGGTGCTGGAATACCCGCAGTCTGGCGAGCGAACCCGCGGCCGGCGCAACATACAGAGCCAACGCGGCAGCCAGCCGAGCAAAAAGCGGTTTACTGTCCGACGAATCATCGGCGGCGGCGACCTTTGGATCACCGAATTCATCCTGACGTATGACGGCAAGCCATCCTACACCGTCAGCATCATGGAGTTCGTGGACGACAAGGTTGCGCGAGAAACACAGTACTTTGCGGATCCATTTACGGCTCCGGCAGGGCGCGCTCAATGGGTCGAACGGATGGATGCATGATCTCAAAACGCGAGAATTCGCTTGCGGCACCTCTATTTACGATTTGAGTCATAATTGCCGGGAAAGACATCCTGCGGTGGAGGGACAAGACGTGGATTGGAAACGGCTGGTCGAGTTTGCGCTGCTGGGCAGCAGTGATTTGGAACCATATGCCATCCTGCTGGTACGCGTTTCGCTCGGGTTGTTCTTCGCCATTTCCGGCGCAAATAAATTGTTTGTGGCCGACAAGACGCAAACCATGTACAGAACGCTCGTCGAAGCAAAAGTGCCTTTCCCCCACTTGATGACTCACTTCGTCTCCGGTATCGAGTTCGTTGGAGGATGCTTCCTGGCCGTGGGGTTTCTTTCCAGCCTGGCCTGCCTGGCTTTATTGGTCGACATGCTTGTGGCCATCCTGACCACGACGCTTTCGGCCATGCCTAAAGCACTTTCGCCTCTCAACTGGCTCGACGATTTCCTCTACCTTCCGGAGGTCCTGTACGTGCTCTTCTTTATTTGGCTGATTTGCTCTGGTCCGGGAAAGTTCAGCGTCGATTACTGGCTGGCCGGCAAGTTACAGGGGTGATCGATCGAGGAGCTGGACGCACGGCACGCAGGTTTATGCGCAGGCAATCGACGCGAAGGGTGCGCCACCAGAGACGCGCGCCCGCTTCTCCCCGTGTCGGAGAATCCGGCTTACCGGGCAATCCCCGACATCTTTAAGTTCGACTGCGAGTCCCGGCTACAGAGAAGCAAACCGCGCGCAGAGCTTCCGTTTCGAGTATGCGTAGGCAAGTAGGACATTCCTTAGTAAAATAAGCCCTTCGAAAGATTTCTTTACGGGTGCATCCGGGAGGCAGCTTGCTCGGGAGCCGATGGCGCGCGGTCGCCTGTGCCTGCGGACTAGCGGGCTTTGCCGCCATCGCGCAGAGCATGCCGGAACAAACGGGGAAGCCGCCGCAAAATCCTCCGGCAGCCGCGAAGCCATCCGACTATTCCAAAGAACCGGCCGTCATCGAGCAGCAAACCGCCAAGTTCCTGCTGGAACCGGACGGAACCTCCACCGTGGATATGTCCACACGCGTGCGCGTGCAATCTCCCGCCGGGGTGAAGCAGTTTGGACTCCTGCGCTTTCCCTACGCGTCCGCAACCTCCAACTTGGAAATCGTCTTCGTTCGAGTGACAAAGCCGGATGGGAAATTGGTGGCCACTCCGATGGAGGGCGTGCTGGACATGCCGTCGGAGATCACGCGGCTCGCGCCCTTCTACAGCGATCTGAAGGAGAAACAAGTCGCGGTGAAGGGGCTGGAGGTTGGAGACGTGCTTGAATTCGCGAGCCGGACGAAGGTCACTTCCCCGCTCGATCCACGGCAATACTGGTTTTCCTATGAGTTTACGCGGAATGTCATCGTACTCGAGGAAGTGGTGCAGTTCCGCGCGCCGCGCGACCGATATGTGAACGTTCGAAGCGCACAGATTCAGCCGGTGATCAGCGAAGATGGCGGCTTCCGGGTATATACCTGGAAAACGGCCTCACTCGAGGTCAAAGGGGAAGAAAAGGCCGCCAACGCCGCCGTTCCCAAGCTTCAGGATCCTCCGGACATTCAAGTGAGCACGTTCCGAAGCTGGGAGGAAGTGGGCGAATGGTTTCGCGGACTGATGGCGGCGCGCGCTGCGCCGGACAACGAAATTCGCGCCAAAACGGAAGAACTGACGCGCGGGCTGGCCACCGACGAGCAGAAGATCCGAGTCATCTACGATTATGTTTCCAGCAAATATCGCTACATCAGCGTGTCGCTGGGAATCGGCCGCTACCAGCCGCATACGGCGGCGGAGGTGCTGTCGAACGGGTATGGCGACTGCAAAGACAAGCACACGCTACTGGCGTCGCTGCTCACCGCAGCGGGGGTGAAGGTCAACACGGCACTCGTGAATACGGCACTGAAGATCGAGCCCGAGATCCCCTCGCCGAGCCAGTTCGACCACGTGGTGAGCGCGGCAGGCGACGGGCAGACCCTTGAGTGGATGGACGCGACCCTCGAAGTTGCACCGCTGGGCTATCTGATTCCGACGGTACGCGGCCAGCAGGCTTTACTGATTCCTGCGAGCGGCCCGGCACGCCTCGTAAGGACGCCCGAGCAACTGCCTTTTGTCTCCGCAATGGATTTTCAAATGGATGGAAATCTGGACGACAAAGGAACCTTTACTGGGAAAGCGCAGATGACCGCGCGGGGAGACTTGGAGGTGATTCTGCGCGCGGCGTTTCGCCAGGTGGGACAGGCGAGGTGGAAGGAACTCATGCAGGGCATTTCCGCGAATATGAGTTTCGGAGGAACGGTTACCGACGTGACTGCGGACCCTCCCGAAGATACCAGCACAGCCTTTCACATCCGGTATCAGTACGAGCGGAAGGACTTTGGAGACTGGCCCAACCGACGAATTATTGCCGCGCTGCCGCCGATCTTTCTGCCGGAGGCTCCCGACGACACGGAGAAATCTCCAAACCCGGTAGATCTGGAAGGTCCGATCGAGTATACCCTGCGAAGCGACATCAAGCTGCCCAGCGGGTCGGCGCCGCAGGTTCCCTTCCCGCGCTCGAATAATCAGCCCTTCGCGGAGTACCACTCCAAGGCTTCCTTCGCCAACGGAACCCTGCACATCGAACGGGAGCTGTACGAAAAGACACAGCAGGTGCCGCAATCCCAGCTTGAAAATTACAGGAAATTCCGTGCGGAGCTGCTAGATGAGTGGGCCACCTTTATTCCGCTCAATAGGAGCGGGTTCACAGTCGCTGCCGGCAATTCGCAGGATTCAGAAGCGAACGAGGCCTATTCGAAGGGGTTGATGGCGGCACTAAACAATTCGGCCGAGGAAGCGATTCGTCAGTATCGAGTGGCCGTACAGAAGGATCCGAAGTTTGCTCTGGCTTGGATCGAGCTCGGAGTAACGCACTACTCGCTGGGAGTGCTCACGGACGCCGCGAAAGAAATCAGCAACGGGATATCGCTGGACCCGGCCCAGGCGGAGCGCGGCAAAACCATTGCGCGACAGATGATGCGGTCCGGCCGATACCCGGAGGCGCTCGAGATCTGGCGGGCCGTGGCAAAAGCGGACCCGGATGACATCGAAGCTGTGAGAGCAACCGGGATAATTCTGGTCCAATTGAAGCGCTATGACGAGGCGGTGCCGGTGCTCCGGGCCGCGGCGGAGGCATCGCCCGCGGATTTCAGGCTCGAGTTGCAGCTTGCCGACGCTCTGTTCCCGGCAGGAAAAAAGGAGCAAGGGCTGGAAGCGCTGCGGAAGGCCATCGAACTCGACCAGCACCCCGGAACATTGAACGAAGCCGCTTACCTGCTGGCCGAAGACAATTCGCACCTCACCGAGGCAGAAGCTTACGCAGTCAGAGCGATCGCAGAAACAGAAAACGCTACTCGGAGCATTGCGCTCGACCAATTGAGCCGCGAGCAGCTCGCGGCGGTGAACATGTTGAGCTACTACTGGGACACGCTGGGATGGATTTACTTCCGGATGGGTCAGCTCGAATCTGCGCGAAGCTATTTGACCGCGGCATGGAATCTGGGCCAGTTGGGGGTCATCGGCGACCATCTGGGACAACTGCTCGAGAAGCAGGGCCTGAAGGACAAGGCCGCGGAGGTGTACACGCAGGCAATCGAGGCGAAGGGTGCGCCACCGGAGACGCGCGAGAGGCTGAACCGCTTGCGGGGTACTCGCGTGCTGCCTCAGGAACTCTTTTGGAGAGCCGGGGAACAGTTGAGCCATATGAGGAGCGTGAAGCTCCCTGTCCTCTCGCACGAATCCGTCTCCGCCGAGTTCTACGTCCTGCTTGAGCGCGGCAAAGGAGCGACCGCGGCACGATATATCCAGGGCTCGGAGAGCCTGCGAGGAGCGACAAAGGCGCTGATGGAAGCGAGCTACGACGTCGTTATTCCGGAAAGCTCGCGCGCCAAAATTGTGCGGCGAGGAGTGCTCACCTGCCAACATGAACCTGCCGGATGCATGTTTGTGATGCTTCCCCCGGGAGATGCGCTCGCCGAACCCCCGCCGCTCGAATCGCAAAAAGTACCCAACTAAACCCGGCCGTTGGGCGCCTCGGCAGCAGGGGGAGACAATCTTCGAGAGATGGACGGCGCGAATCGCAGCGAAAAACGGAAGCAACTTGCCGAGCACTACGCCGGCATGACGGACGAGGAATTGGAGGAGTTGGCGCGCGAGGGCGGCAAACTGACAGATCTGGCACGGGAGGTGCTTCGCGCGGAGATTGCGCGCCGCGGGCTGACGGCAGAGGTCGAACAGAACGAGGCGGCAGTCCCAGAGCCCTCGCGGCGGAAGCCTG
>JASHRU010000236.1 GCA_030037225.1 Candidatus Acidiferrales bacterium
CAACGAAGGCTCGCGCTGGAAGCGCATCCGGCCCGCGCCCTTCGGCCGCGCCTTCCGCTACCAGAAGCGCACCAGCCACATTCAAGTCACCGTGGCGGAGCGGCACCGCGCCGCGGCCGAGCGCCTCGCCGAGCAGGCTGCCGAGGCGGAGCGCTCCAAGGGCGTTCGTGGCGCCATGCGCCGCGCGCGCAAGGTGCTCACCGGCAAACAGGCCCCGAAGGCCAAGGGTGCGGCCAAACAGCCGAAATCCGCACCCAAGCCGGAACCTAAGAAGGATCAGGAGTAGGAGGAAGCGTGGGACAGAAGACACATCCGTTCGGTTTCCGGCTCGGATACAACAAAACCTGGCGCTCCCGCTGGTTCGCCGACAAGGAATACGCCGAGCTGCTCTATGAAGACATCGAGCTGCGCAAGGAGCTCAAAAAGCGCCTGCGCTCCGCCGGCGTCAGCATGATCGAAATCGAGCGCGCCGCCAACAAGCTGGTGATCCGAATCGATACCGCCCGGCCCGGCATTATCATCGGACGCAAGGGCGCGGAAATCGATAAGCTCAAGACCGAAGTGCAGACGCGCACCAAGCGCGAGGTTCACATCGAAATTCAGGAAGTGCATCGTCCCGAACTCAATGCCCAGCTTGTCGCTGAAAATATCGCGCTGCAGCTCGAAAAGCGCACCGCCTTCCGCCGCGCCATGCGCAAATCGGTCGATTCCGCGCTCCGGTTCGGCTGCAAGGGCATCAAGGTGCGCGTCGCGGGCCGCCTCAACGGCGCCGAAATCGCCCGCAAGGAGTGGTACCTGCAGGGGCGGCTTCCGCTCCAGACCCTTCGCGCCGACATCGATTACGGCTTTGCCCAGGCCTACACCACCTACGGCGTGATTGGCGTCAAATGCTGGATTTATCAGGGCGAAAATGTGCCGCGCCGGCAGGAGGAATCCCGCGGCCCCGGATCTGCCCTGCGCGAAGAGCCTGCGCCCGTGAGATGAGGATTTCGACGTTATGTTGATGCCGAAAAAAGTGAAGTACCGCAAGCAGATGCGCGGCCGCCGCACCGGTAAGGCTTGGCGCGGCAGCGACCTCTCGTTCGGCGATTGCGGACTCAAGGCCATGGAAGCCGCCTGGATCACCAACCGCCAGATCGAGGCCGCGCGCGTTGCCCTTTCGCGTTTCTTGAAGCGCGGCGGGAAGATGTGGATTCGCATCTTTCCCGATAAGCCGTTCACCAAGAAGCCTGCGGAAACCCGCATGGGCAAGGGCAAAGGTCTGCCCGAGTACTGGGTCGCCGTCGTGCTCCCCGGCCGCATTCTCTTTGAGCTGGAAGGGCTGGACGCGGCCACTTCCAAGGAAGCTTGCGATGTGGCCGCTCACAAGCTGCCCATCCGCACGAAGTACGTCACCCGTCCAGGAGCGGCGTGATGCCAAGAAGCGTGGACAAGTTTCGCCAGATGGGCGATGCCGAGCTCGAAACGCAGGAGCACGAGCTGGCCGAACAGGTCTTTCGCCTGCGCTTTCAGCACGCCACTGGCCAGGCGGAAAGCCTCAAGAAACTGCGCGTCGTGCGCAAGGACCTGGCGCGCGTCAAAACGCTCCGCCGGGAACGCGCCATGAAGGTGAGCGATGGAAAATAACGCGGAGCAAGCGCCCATCAGGCGCCGCCAGATCAAGATGGGCGTGGTCACCAGCGCCTCGATGGCCAAGACCATCGTCGTCAAGGTCACGCGAAAGGTTCAGCACCCGCTTTACGGCAGGGTGCTGCGCAAGTCCAAGAAACTTTACGCCCACGACGAGCAGGGCGAAGCGCGTCCGGGCGACACGGTGCGCATTGCCGAGACGCGCCCGCTCTCCCGTCTCAAGCGCTGGCGCCTCGTGGAAGTCGTCTCGCGCGCCAAGGCCGGAATCGAGTAGGGGAGACCGTACATGATTCAGATGCGAACTTGGCTGACCGTTGCCGACAATTCCGGCGCCCGCCGCCTCATGTGCATCCTCCCGCTCGGAGGTGATGCGGGCCTAAAAGCCGGCCTGGGCGACGTCGTCACCGCCTCGGTCAAGGAAGCGGCTCCGGAAAGCCAGATCAAGCAGGGAAAAGTGGTCAAGTGCGTCATCGTGCGCATGCGCAAAGAGCAACGGCGGCGCGATGGAAGTTACATCCGTTTCGACGATAACGCTGCCGTGCTCATCAACGATGCCAACGAGCCGGTGGGTACGCGCGTCTTCGGCCCCGTGGCCCGTGAACTGCGCGAGCGGAAATTCACCAAGATTGTCTCCCTCGCGCCCGAGGTCTGGTAGCCGTGAGCGCAGGAAGAAGAGCGAAATCATGAGCGTTCAGGAACGATCCAATCGCCGGCCCGCGCGGGTTCCCGTGCTGATCCGCAAGGGCGATCTGGTGCGCGTCGTCGCCGGCCGCGACCGCCTCGGTTTTGCCCACCGCTCCGCGCGCGTGCTCGCCGTCAACCGTACCGACGCTACCGTCACCGTCGAGCATGCCCAGATCATCAAGAAGCACACTCGGCGCAATCCACAGAAGAATGTCGCCGGCGGCGTTTTGGACAAGGAGGCGCCCATCCACGTTTCCAACGTGATGATCGTATGCCCTTCCTGCGACCGCCCTACGCGGATCGGCCAGAAAACGCGCCAGGAAGGAAACCGCACCGTGCGCACCCGCGTCTGCAAGCACTGCGCGGCGCCGCTCGATCGCTGAGGGCACGGACGATACCGATATGATCACTCGTCTCCATGATCGCTACCGCAGCGAGGTTCTCCCCGCTCTGGTGAAGCGCTTTGGCTATGGTAATTCCATGGCCGCGCCCAAGCTCAGGAAGATTACCGTCAATATCGGCCTGGGCGAGGCCAGCCAAAACATCAAGCTGCTCGATACCGCCGCTGCCGAGCTCGGTCTGATCGCCGGCCAGAAGGCCATCATCACTCGCGCCAAAAAATCCATCGCCAATTTCAAGATCCGCAAGGGGATGCCCATCGGCTGCTGCGTCACGCTTCGCGGTGAGAAAATGTACGAGTTTCTCGACCGCCTCTGCTCCATCGTTCTGCCCCGCGTGCGTGACTTCAAGGGCCTCCCCGCCGGCTCCTTCGACGGCCGCGGCAATTACACGCTCGGGCTCAAGGACCAGCTCGTCTTTCCCGAAATCGATTA
>JASHRU010000237.1 GCA_030037225.1 Candidatus Acidiferrales bacterium
CGGTGGCTACGATCGCTTCCGGCCGGGCGCGGATCACGTGGTCCATGATGGAAAGATCGTGGGGAGCCAGGTCCCAAACCACGTTGATGTCATGCTGAAAAAGCCCCAAATTCACGCGAGTCGAGTCGTAGTAGTACAGATCTCCCAGTGTCCCGTCGTCGATCAGCTGCCGAATCTTCCGGACTGCCCCGGTGAACAGGAAGGTGTGGTCGACCATGATGTTCAGGTTCTTTCGCTCTGCCAGCTCGATCAGATCTTCCGCTTGCTTAACGCTCGAGGTCAGGGGCTTCTCTACGAAGACATGCTTCCCGTTGAGGAGCGCCTTCTTCGCCAGTTCGTAATGGGTCCAAACCGGCGTGACGATAGCCACCGCATCTATGTCCGGGGAAGTCAGCACCTCTTCGCTGTTTCGCGTCATCTCGACATGCGGATAGAGCTGCTTGGCACGCCTGAGCGCACTACTGCTCTGGTCGCAGATGGTCATGATCTGCGAGCCTTCAAGGCTGTACAAGTTCCTCACCACGTTGGGGCCCCAATAGCCGTAGCCGATCACACCGAAACGAAGCAGCTCCTTCCCGGCGATGTGGGGCGTCGGAAGGGAAGCGTAGGGCGCGTCAGGAAACGAGAGGGTTTGATTCTCAAGCTCAGGATTCATAGAGTCTCCGTGCGGCCGGGATGTGTGGAGCGATTCCCAAGAAATGGGCAGCTGTCGGTCGATACTTAAGGCAGAGATGCGAGAGACCGAATTGAGCGCATGAAAGCTGTTATAACGTCCTCAACCGAATTCATTAGTAAGCGCCCTCGCCGGAGAAGATGGCGCCTGGCGTCCGAATCAAAATCTCGAGGTCGAGCAGCAGTGACCATGTCTGCGCATACCGCAGATCCATACGGACCATTTCATCAAAGGTCGTGCGGCTGCGCCCATACACCTGCCATAGGCCCGTGATCCCCGGCTTGACTTCGAGAATCCTTCTTTTGTGCCACGCGCGGTAAGACTCGAGTTCGTAGGGGATCGGCGGCCGCGGTCCTACAAGCGACATATCACCTTTCAGTACGTTCCAAAATTGCGGTAATTCATCGAGGCTCGTCCGGCGAAGGATGGAGCCCACACGAGTGACCCTGGGGTCTTCCGTAATCTTGTAGACCTTTGCTTCCTCACTCTGGGAAGACGCTGCGTTCGCGCTCCCGCGGATGAATTCGTTCACGAATTCGCGGTGGACACGCGGGTCACTGTCTGTGCGCATGGAGCGAAACTTCAGAAACTGGAAAACGACCCCGTGCTGGCCCAACCGACCTTGCCGGAATAAGATGGGGCCTTTCGAGGTGAGCTTTATTGCGAGACCAATCACCAGGAATAACGGCGAGAGGACCACGAGCGCCATAAAACTGCCGGCTATGTCGATTGCACGTTTCACTACTCGCGATAGCCGCTTCGATTGAGCTGCAAGGTGCAGATCGGGGTACAGTTTCTTGTCGACCGTCGGCCCGCCCTTCTGGTCGGAGGACTCTCCAGGAAAGAAATGAAATGAAATCAGAATTTGGTCTGTTTCATGCGAACCAATTTTCTCTCTCAGCCCGTGAGTCAATGTATCGAGCAATGCCCGCCGAATGGAATTGCGGTCCGCGGAACCCAGTTCCGTCAGGATGATTCCCACTGCCCCGTCTTGACGGTACCACCCGATCAAGTCCGTTTCTCGAATGCATCCGCACAGCGACGTTGTTACCCGTGCCATCGCGGTGCGTGATTCCGCAAACAACTGTGCGGCGTCCAGCACAATCAGAAGAAAACTCCGGCCCGAACGCTCTGCGCGTTTGCGTTCCATGGTCAGAACACGGAGAAATATCTGCTCTCCCAGCAACTCTTTGTTTGCGTCAGAAGGGCGATGCGATACTTGTTGGTTGGTATAGGTTCCCACTAAGATTTCCGGTTCCGTCGAGCCCGAGCGAAAGCCGGGGTCTGAGAGTCCCACCGATTTACTACCTCCCTTAAGCTTGGCGCACAATAACTTCGGTGTTCTCTTTGCCGTCCAGAGAGCGACCCATCTGTCTTCTCAATTCGCCGTCTTGCTCGGCATGGTGGCCCATTGTGCCAGAGCCCGCCGCTCTTCATCGGTCAGCCGCACTTGATTCGCGGAGTGGTTAGAAGCTCCTGCAATTGTCTGCGCCACATCGTCGAAGTATCCGGCACCGACGAACCGTTGCGGCTTAATCGCTTCATATCCCGAGATTTGGGCGAGTTCCAGCTCCGCTTGCTGCAGGCGAGTGAGCGCCGCCATGCCAGACTCCCGGTATCCCCGGGCCAACTCGAACATGCCCTGGTTGAGCGATTGAAAGCCAGCCAATGCTACAAATTGGAATCGGTATCCCATACCGCTCAGCGCCACCTGGAAATTACGAATCGTAGCGGGATCTAGCTGCTTCGCCCAATTGAGTGGCGGTGAACAGTTGTAGGCCAGCATTTTCCCTGGATATTCCGCATGGATCGCTTCTGCAAATCTCCTGGCCTCCTTCAGATCTGGCCGTGGCGTCTCGCAGAGCAGCAGATCCGCATAAGGGGCGTAAGCCAAGCCACGCGCAATCGCAGCATCCAGTCCGCCCCGAAACCCGAAGAAACCATCATTGCGCCGCTCGCCGGTCATGAACTCATGGTCGTGCGGATCAGAGTCGTTCTCGAGATAGCTCGCGCAATACGCGTCCGTGCGCGCCATAATCAGTGTGGGAACGCCCATCACATCCGCGGCGAGCCGAGCCGCAATTAATTTCTGGATAAAGGATTGTGTCGGTACAACCACCTCGCCCTGAAATTGGCCGCAGGACTTTACCGAAAAAAGCTGGTCCTTGAACTGGACCCCTGCCGCGCCTGCCTCGATCATGGTCTTCATCAATTCGAAAGCATTCAGGCTTCCGCCGAAACCGGATTCCGCATCGGCTACCAGCGGGACAAACCAGCGCGTATCGTTGTGGCCCTCTGCATGGTGGATTTGATCCGCGCGCTGCAAAGCCTTATTGATGTTGCGGACCAAATTCGGAACGCTTTCCGACGGATACAGATTCGGATCTGGATACATGTCGTGACCGCTGTCTGCATCGGCGGCCGCTTGCCACCCGCTTGCGTAGATGGCTTTTAGCCCTGCGCGTGCCTGTTCGATGGCCTGATTGCCGGTCAGCGCACTGAGCGCTCCGACGTACGGCTCATTGCGGAGCAGACTCCACAGTCGCTCCGCGCCCACGCGCGCGAGCGTGTACTCGATTTGCAGCGACCCGCGAAGGCGCAGTACATCGCCTGCCGTGTACGGGCGCTTGACTCCCGTCCAGCGGGGCTCTTTTGACCAATCGGGCAGAGTGCCGAAAGGCTCATTCCGGTGTGCCATGTAAATCCCTCATCGGCGAATAGTTTGCCCACCGCCAGTAGATAGGTCTTTCAAATTCACGAGCGAAACCAATTGTCAG
>JASHRU010000024.1 GCA_030037225.1 Candidatus Acidiferrales bacterium
TTCATGGGGCACCAAAGGTTTGTTCCACAATGTCGAGCAGTTGTCGGACGCGAAAGGGCTTTTCGATACACGGCGCGCCGGTTCGGCGGAGCAGCGCAATGGTCTCCGTGTTGGCCACGTCGCCGGTGATGAACACCAGACGCGCGGCGAGCGCGGGACGATTCCGCCGGATCCAGGTCTGCACGTCGGCGCCGCTGACACCACCTGGGGTGCGGATATCGGAGATCACACCGGCGTAGTCACCGCTCTCCAGCATGCGCAATCCCTCCACCCCCGACGCCGCCTGGACGACGCGATAGCCGCGCCGTTCGAGGGCAGCACGGAGCAAAGCAATCACCCCTGGCTCGTCTTCAATCACAAGCACGGGGCGCGCCGCCGGGACATCCTCGCTCGCCTCTGACGACGCAGGCGTCATGTGGCCACCTCGGCCTGGAGCGCCGTTGCCTTTGGCGAGGCCAATGGCAGCCGGACGAGGAACGTACAGCCTGGCGCACCCACGTTGTTCTCACAGAGGATTTCGCCGCCATGCTCGCGCACGATCCCGTAACAAATGCTGAGTCCCAGGCCGGTCCCTTTGCCTACCTCTTTGGTGGTGAAGAAGGGGTCGAAGATTTTGTCGGGCTGCGAAATGCCGGTGCCGTTGTCGCGGATGCTCACTTCGACGCTATCGCCTCTGCGCGCGGTCTCGATTTCGATGCGGCCGGGGCGGCCGGCCTCGCGCACGGCGTCGTAGGCGTTGTTCAGTATATTGAGGAACACCTGCTGCAATTGATGGGGATCGCCCAGAATTTCAGGCAGGCGGGGATCGAAGCGTTCCTGCACATCGACACCGTGGCTCGCAAAATCGTAGCTACGCAGCTTGAGGGTGTGACGGAGAACGCTGGTGACCTGCACGGGCTGCCGCTGTGCGGGGGACTGGCGCGCAAAGCTGAGCAGGTTCTGCACGATCACGCGGGTGCGCTGCGCTTCGTGCAGAACCACTTGCAAATCGGCTTTGGCGCCTTCGGGAATATCCGGGTTTTCGAGGAGCAGGTCTGTGAATCCCAAGATGGCGGTGAGGGGATTGTTGACCTCGTGCGCCACGCCGGAGACAAGATTCCCGACCGTGGCCATTTTTTCCGCATGTACGAGTTTGGCCTGGAGGCTGGCGGCATCGGTGATGTCCGTCATTACGGCCACGACGCTGTCCACGGTTCCCTGCTCGCCACGCATGGGGCTCAGATTGACGGAAAACTGCCCGGTTTTCCCGTCGGGCCGGAGCACCGGAATTTCAAAGTTGTCCATGAGACGGCCGTGCAGGACCAACTCGAGGGCTTCAGCCAGTTTGCGGCGCGCGGGGGGAGGAACGAGGTCGGTAAGCGGCCGGCCGAGGAGATCGGGTTCGGTGTAGCCGGTTTCGAAGCACCGGCGGTTTGCGTAGGTAACAAGCCCCGCCGTGTCGAGCACCAGAATCATGCTTGCGGTGTTGTTGAGGATCTTACGGTTAAAGTCGCGCTCGCGCTGCAATTGGGCCTGGAAGGTCTTCTGTTCGGTGACATCCAACATGAGACCGCGGTATTGAACGACTTTGCCCTGCGCATTGCGCACGGCGAGGATGTTCTGCAGGGTGTGGATAACGGTGGTGTCTTTCCGGCGCATCATTACTTCGTAGTTCCGGAGGATGCCGGTGCGCTCGATGGTGTCGGCGAATCGCCTCCAATCTTCGGCGTGAACAAAGACCTGCCGGGCGAGATCCGTTTCCAGCACCTCTTCGCGGCTGGAATAGCCGAGCATGCGGACCAGCGCGTTGTTCACTTCGAGGAAGCGCCCGTCGGGAGTGGCAAAGAACAATCCCTCCTGAATATTATCGAAGAGCTCGCGGTATCTGCGCTCGGCCTCGCGGCGGTCCGTAATGTCCTTGAGCACGTGAATAGTGCGCACGCCTTCTTCCGGTGTGCCCGGAATGCGCGACGTGGAGACCAGATAGACGCGGTCCTGCTGCGTGTGGATGTACTCCTCCTCCTCGCTGCCGTGGCGCTCCCGACAATAGGGGCAAGACTCCTCGCCGGCGGAGCCGAGAAAGGGCACCAGTTGGCGCATGTTGACCCCGATGAGCTCCGTGGGCGAAGCGCCGATGAAGGCGGCCAGTGAACGGTTAATGCGAACGAGGTTGCTGTGCTCGTCGTGGACGACGATGAAATCCGTGATGGCGTCAAAGACCTCGATCCACTGTTTGCGCGATTGCTCAATGCGGCTAAGCAGCCCGGAATTCTCCATGGTCACGGAGGCGTGCCCGGCAAGAGCGGCCAGGAGATTGCGATCCGCGGGGGTGATGCTGCGCCCGCGGTTGGCGAGGCAGAGCGCGCCCAGCAGTTCGCCCGCGCTCGTCTTCAGTCCGACCACGACAGCGTCGTCCCATCCGAGGGCACTGGCCAATTCGCGGCCGACGAGTTCGCCCGCGGGGGCCGCAGTCACTGCGGATGGATTCGCGCTGGCCAATCCATAGAGAGCGATTTCCAACCCGCGAAGCAAGACGCCTGAGGGCGGGCTACCTGGCCACTGCGTGAATACGGATTCCAAGCGTCCTCCCCGCGCGATCGACAGAACTCCCGCGCGGGCCCGAAGCATGCTCATGGCGTGGAGCGTGAACCGCCGGGCAAAATCTGGCAGGCGCATCGAGGGCTGCAGCTCGAGCGCAAGGCTCATCAGATTCTCGGCGCGCTCCCGGTGCTGTTCGGAGGTCACCGCAAATCGGCCGGCCTCAAATGCAGCCCCAGCGAGGGCCGCGGCCACCGCGGCTTGCGAGGCTATCTCTTCCGTAAAGAATTGCGGGTTGTTGTCATGGAAGAGAGTCAACAATCCAGGCGGATCCGTTCCCGGCACGATTGGAACGATCAGTGCGGCCCTAGCGGGATAGCCCCAGACTTTTGCCGCGTCCGGGCGGTGCAGGGCCGGTATCACTTGCGGCTTCAAGGTGCGCAGGGCTTGAAATGCGACTGGGTTTAGCACTGGAGTGAGCCGCGGCATTTGCGGCGCGCCAGAAGCCTGAGCGGAGTAGGCGATAGCGTGTAATTCGCCGCCTTCTCC
>JASHRU010000238.1 GCA_030037225.1 Candidatus Acidiferrales bacterium
GTACGGCCCGGACTCGTTCCCGGTGGCGTCGGCGTACGCATGCCCGAACCCGTCGCGGTTGGCTGGCCTGTGCGGAGCGCAGCCAGATCGGTCGCCAGTTCGTCGCCGCTCTGGTGGCGCGCCGCAGGATCTTTGGCCAGGCATTTCAGGATGATGGCTTCCAGTGCTGGGGGGACGCTCGGATTGAGCTGACGCGGCGCGTTGGGTTCGGTGTGCACGATCTTGTAGGAGACGGCCGTGATCGTGTCGCCGGTAAAAGGTTTGTCGCCCGTGGCCATCCAATACAGAATCACGCCAAGCGAGAAGAGGTCCGCGCGCCCGTCGATGGGCATGCCCGTGAATTGTTCGGGGGCCATATAGGCCGGAGTGCCCAGCAGAGTGCCGGTGGAAGTCACCTGGGCCTGCGTCAGTTTGGCGACGCCAAAATCCATGATCTTCGCGCGCTCAGGCGTCCCCGTGAGCTGAACGTTTGCGGGTTTGATGTCGCGATGGATCACGCCGTTCGCGTGCGCATAGGCAAGCGCCTCCGCGAGCTGTTGGCCGATTTCGCAGACCCGGTCGATGGAATAGTGCTCCCCGGAGTTCAGCACGTCTTCCAGCGTTCGCCCGGGAACGAACTCCATCACCAGGTACGGCGTGTCGCCTTCCACGCCGGCGTCGAATACCGTTACGATGCCCGGGTGCGCCAGCCGGCCGGCGGCGCGGGCTTCACGCGTAAAGCGTTCGCGGTATTGCTCCGCCATGGGGCCGATCAGGGCGGAGGCGTGGATGGTCTTGACGGCGACGGTCCGGTCCATCACCGGGTCGCGAGCCTTGAACACCGCGCCCATGGCACCGCTGCCGATTTCTTCGACGACTTCGTAGCGACCGTACTGCTTCATGGCAATCTTTCACGCACTCTACCATAGCTGAACACAGGGGGCGGTCGGCGGTTGCGTCGCCGGGCGCGAAACGGTAAAAGATGTGCTCCCATGGGCGCGCCGCCGTTTCCCAGTCGCACGTACGACCCTCGCGATTTCGAACTTTCGCAAATGGCGCCGTGGGTGCGCGCCCTGAGGGCCTTCGGCGCGCGCCTGGGAATTCAGGGCACGCCCTTCGCAGTGAACGGCGTGCTGCGGCGGCGCCTGTACGCGCGCCGTCATAAATTGTGGGAGTACGCCGCGGCCGTCGCCTGTCTGTACGCGGACGGCGAGAGACGACTTCGCATTCTGGATTTCGGCGGCGCGGCAACCCTGCCGGTTTATTTTTTCGCGTCGCGGGGGTGCGAGGTCTCGTGCCTCGATATTGACGCCGCGTTGTGCGAAGCCACAAACCGCGCGGCGGTGCGCCATCGGTGGAAGCTCCGCGCCGCGCCCGTGGATCTGCTCGACTCCGAGCCGTCCCCCGGGATGCGCGGGCCCTTCGATGCCGTGATTTCCGCCAGCGTGCTCGAACACCTGCCCAAGAACCAGCAGGCCAAAGCCGTCGCCCGGCTCGCTGCATTACTGCGGCCGGCAGGCGTTCTCGTGATGACCTTCGATTTCGGCGCCGATGCGCCGCAGCCGTGCGCCGTGCGCAGCGTGGAAGAAGTGGAGCGCTTGGTTGTGGCGAGCGGCCTTGCCTGGATGGGCGGGCAGCCGTTCCACGATACGGGCGCGCGCTTCGCGCTCGACCGCCGCCATCCGGACCGCAAATTCACTTTTGGGGCCGTGTTTCTGGAAAGGGGCGCGTGACTTGGCTCAGTGAACGAAGCCGACCTTCGGTTCGGGGGCTCCTCCTGAAGTCTCTGGTATAGCCCCGAACTGCGATTCGTAGCGGCCTATGTTTTCCGCCAGCGCCCGCAGCAGCCGCTTGGCATGTCCCGGGCTCACGATTACGCTCGACATCAGTTTGCCCTGCGGCGCATTCGGAAAAACGTAGATGAAGTTGAGCGTGAACTCCTCCGCGTTGTGGTGGATCATGACCAGGTTCGAATACGCTCCCTGGAGCTCCTTCTCGTCCGCTTTGATCTGAAGCTGGGGTTCGGCTTTGGGCTGTTCGGCCATGGTCCCCTCCTGTCGCGCACACCACTATAGCAGAGCCCGTTGGGACACGCCGCCCGGCGGAGCTTTGTGCCAAAGCACGTCCGCGGAATTCAATCTTGACTTCAGACCTGGATTAACGCTACTTTATGAGTTTACTTAAGCGAGATTAATAATCTCAGCGAGCCGCCATGCAGGATGCATACGAAAACGTGCTCGATGCCGCCCCACTCGCCGGCGCTTCCGTGGCCGGCACGGGCGAGGGCGCCGTTGTGGGGGCTCGCCTTCCTTCGCTTCCGGAGTCCTATCGAACCGTAGGCGTGCCTGCGGGCCGGGGGTTCTTGCGCCGCATGCTGGCGTTCGCCGGGCCCGGCTACCTGATCGCCGTCGGCTATATGGACCCGGGCAACTGGGCTACCGACGTCGCCGGCGGTTCGCAGTTTGGCTATACGCTGCTCTCCGTTGTGCTGCTGAGCAGCCTGATGGCCATGTTTTTGCAGGCGCTGTGCGTCAAGCTCGGCGTGGCCACGGGCCGTGACCTCGCCCAGGCGTGCCGGGAGCATTATTCGAAACGCACCGCGATCGCGCTCTGGCTGGGCGGCGAAATTGCCATTGCAGCCTGCGATCTGGCCGAAGTGCTTGGCTCGGCCGTCGCGCTCCAACTGCTCTTCGGTATTCCACTCCTGTGGGGCGTTCTGCTCACCGCATTCGATGTGCTGCTCATTCTGCTTCTTCAGGGGCGCGGCTTCCGCTGGATCGAGGCGTTTGTGGTTTCCCTGATCTGCCTCATCAGCGTTTGCTTTGCGTACGAGCTGTTGCTGGCGCGGCCGATTTGGGGCGCGGCGGTTAGCGGCTTGGTGCCTTCCGCGGAAATTCTGCGCAATGGCGCCATGCTCTATATCGCCGTGGGAATCTTGGGCGCGACCGTGATGCCGCACAATCTCTACCTGCATTCGAGCCTGGTGCAGACGCGCTCGTATCGCTTGGATGCGGAGGGAAAACGCGAGGCCATCCGGTTCGGTATCTTGGATTCGTCGCTGGCGCTTGGTTTTTCTTTCTTCATCAACGCGGCGATTCTAGTGCTCGGCGCGGCCGTGTTTCACACGCGCGGGATGCACAACGTTGCGGAAATCAGCGACGCTTATAAACTCCTCAGTCCGATTTTGGGAGCGAGCCTCGCGAGCACTCTCTTCGCCGTAGCCCTGCTGGCTTCCGGCCAGAATTCCACGCTTACGGGAACACTCGCGGGTCAGATCGTGATGGAAGGGTTTCTGCGTTTCCGCCTGCGTCCGTGGGTGCGGCGCCTGGTTACGCGGCTGGCGGCAATCGTGCCTGCGGCGCTCGTGATCGGGATCATGGGGCCGAACCGGGTCACCAGCCTACTCATTTTAAGCCAGGTAATTCTAAGCCTTCAGCTTCCCTTCGCGGTCGTGCCGCTGGTGCAGTTCACTTCAAACCGCGCCAAGATGGGAGAATTCACCAACCGGCCGGCTACCGTGGCGCTGGCGTGGTTCACCGCCGCGGCCATTGTCGTCCTGAATGCGCTCTTGCTGTGGCAGATTTATCGAGGCGTCTAAAGAGGAATCCGGCCGCCTAAGAATTCCCCAAAGAAGAATGCAATTCAGCAGGAGAGCAGGTCCGCCGTAAAGGCGCGGCACGCCAAGCTCCTGCGACCCCGCTGTCTCCGTTAATGCGCGGCGGCCAGGGCCTTCGCAACCTCATCTACGTCGGGCACCACTGGGATATCGTAGTTCTTTGCCCAGGCGACCTTTCCGTCCTTGCCGACAATGAAAATGGCCCGTCCCGTGATTCCTTTCTCCGCCAGATACACGCCATACGCCGTTCCCACCGCGCCGCGCGGCTGGAAATCGGCCAGCAGCGGGTACTGGATGTTCATCTTTTCCGCATAGGCTTTGTGCGACCACGCGCTGTCCACGCTGATCCCCAACACCTGTGCGTTGAGCTGCTCGAAGCGCTTCATCTCGTTTACGACGCA
The DNA here is from genome assembly GCA_030037225.1 of Candidatus Acidiferrales bacterium. Classification (GTDB taxonomy): domain Bacteria; phylum Acidobacteriota; class Terriglobia; order Acidiferrales; family UBA7541; genus JOPF136. The sequence continues at coordinate 3,997 of JASHRU010000238.1, forward strand.
GGCGTGTTCCTTCGTGCAGGTGGGGCTCCAGTCCAGCGGGTAGAAGATCAGCACCACACTCTTCTTCCCCCGGAAATCGGCAAGCTTCACTTCCTGCTGCGATTGGTCCTTCAACGTGAATTCAGGGGCCATCTGGCCCGCAGCAACCGTCATGATTCCTCCTCATCGCTTAGGTCTCGCAGGGCGCGGCCGGTCCTGCTCCTGCGTTAGATTGACGTACTCAATTCTTCGCGGCGTCCGTATCATAGCGAAAGGCCTGTTTGGCTGGCAAATCGAGCGGGACCTGGCCCGTGAGTGAACTGGCCCAAATCGTGGAGCGCTACCTGGCCATTGCCGGGAAATTCGGCGTGGCCGTGCCTCTCAGCGCTTTCGGATTCGGCGAGCAAGAAACCGCGCGGCTGTTCAGCGCCTTCGACGAGGACTACCAGGTGAGCCGCTATCTGAAGTTCACGCGGCAGGCGGGCGCGGAGTTTTCGATCAATGGCTTTCAGCAAACCCACGTGGCCTTGGACGAAGGAATTCGCGCTCTGCTTTGACCCAGATTCAGGACGCCGGAACCGTCACGCGCATCAGCCGCTGTTGGAGCGCCTCATGCTGCTTCCAGATTTCCTGGGGCAGCGCCGAGCCGAACCGGCCGAAAAACTGGCGGGTCGAATCCAATTCAGCGGTCCAATCGGCCGGATCCACGCGGAGCAGCTCTTCCATTGTGGAGCGCTGGATGTTCAGTCCGTCCAGCGTCAGCGCTTCCGGAGTGGGCACGAACCCGATGGGCGTCTCCACGGCATCGGATTTTCCTTCCACCCGCTCGACGATCCACTTCAGCACGCGCACGTTTTCTCCGTAACCCGGCCAGAGGAACTTTCCGTCGGCGCCCTTGCGGAACCAATTCACGTGGAAGATGCGCGGGGCCCGCGGAATTCTTGGCCCCATCTCGAGCCAGTGACCGAAATAGCGGGCCATGTTGTAACCGCAGAAGGGAAGCATGGCCATCGGGTCCCGGCGCGTGATTCCCGTCTGCCCGGTGATGGCGGCGGTCGTTTCAGACGCCATAGTGGCGGCCACAAACACACCGTGCGCCCAGTTGCGGGCTTCGTACACCAGCGGCGCGACGCGCGCGCGGCGTCCGCCGAACAGGAACGCGGAGATGGGCACGCCTTCCGGATCCTCAAAGCGCGGCGAAATCGAAGGAGTTTGCCGGGCGGGAACCGTGTAGCGCGAATTGGCCTGCGCCACTAGCTCGCTGCCCCCCACGTACGGACGCCCACGCCAGTCGATCGTGCCCGCCGGCGGCGCGCCGTTGATTCCTTCCCACCAGGGCTCGCCGGAGGGCGTCAGCCCGACATTCGTGAATATGGAATTGCTCCTCACCGCCGTCATCACATTCGGATTGGTGTTTCTGTTCGTGCCCGGCGCCACCCCGAAAAATCCGGCCTCTGGATTGATTGCCCGCAGCGTGCCGTCGGAAGCCACATGCATCCAGGAAATGTCGTCGCCCACCGTAGTGACCTTGTACCCTTCGTTTTCGAGCGCGGAGACCATCATGGCCAAATTGGTCTTCCCGCACGCCGAGGGAAATGCCGCCGCGATATAGTGCGTCCTGCCGGAAGGTCCGGTCAGGCCCACGATCAGCATGTGTTCGGCCATCCAGTTTTGTTCGCGGGCCATCCAGCTCGCGATCCGCAGCGCGAAACATTTCTTGCCCAGCAGCGCGTTCCCGCCGTAACCGGAGCCGATGCTCCAGATGAGTTTCTCCTCGGGAAAGTGAAGCACGTACCGCCGGTCGGGGCTCAAATCTCCGAGCGAATGCAGCCCGGGAACGAAATCCTCCGAATTCCCCAGCCGCTCGAGCGGCACCCGCCCGATTCGCGCCATAATGTACATGCTGGCCACCACGTACGGACTGTCCGTGATCTCCACGCCCACCTTGCTGTACGGGGAATCGGCCGGGCCCATCAGGTACGGCACTACGTACATGGTCCGGTCCTTCATCGCCCAGCGGAAAAGTCCAGACACTTTTTCTTTCGCGTCTGCGGGCGACATCCAGTTGTTCGTCGGGCCCGCATCGTTCTGAAGCCGGGAACAGATAAACGTGATTTGCTCGGTGCGCGCGACGTCGCTCGGATCGCTGCGATGCAGGTAGCAGTTCGGATACGTCTTGGAATTCAGCTCGATCAGCGTGCCGTCCGCCAGCATCTCGTGGATCAACTGGTGGTGCTGGGTTTCGGAGCCGTCGCACCAGACGATTTTTTTCGGGGTCGTGAGCCGGGCCGATTCTTCAACCCATTGCTCGATTGGAGAGGCCATTCTTCCTCCCTGAGCCGCAATCGGGGGAAAGGATCCGTCTGCGCGCGGATCCCGGAGAACACGCAAACTCGCCAGGCGTCAAGCCGCCAGTCCCTTTTGCCGTTTCTCTAGCCTATTCCGCGCGCTCGCGAATTGCAAGAATCCACCCCGCGTGTGCGAGTTCGGATGATACAGTTCGCTCATGTACGCGCGAAAGTGGATCGTCGAGATCGAAATCGGCGGTGAGCGTCGGCCGTGTCCCCTCGACTGGCTCGATTCCTTTTGTATGCGCAATTTTACGAATGCGCCCGAATTCGACGATACGCTGCCCCTGGGCGAGGGCCGGCTCGAGACCAGTCTTCGCGTCGACCCCGCGCGGTTTGCCGCGGCCTTCGGCGAATGGCTCACCAAGCGAGGCAAAGGTAACGGGCAGCCCGTGCGTGTGCTGCTGCGGGCCGAGTGAGAAGAACGGTCGCGTATCCCGTTCGGGAGGCGGCGATGGGAATCAGGCCGGGCGCGGTGCGCTGTGGTGCCGCGCCGGGACTGCGGCCGGCGGCTGCAATAGCTCCCGGATTCGTGGCAATGCTTCTCGCGCGGCAGCCTCCCCCGCGGCAATCATTTCCTCTGTGCGCGAAAAATCGTCCCAGCCGAACTCACGCACGTCCGGCGAGATGAGCACGTCGGCAGAGCGGTCGCGTCGTTGCAGCGCCTGTTGTTGCATGATGGCAAACGAACGCCACAGCACCTCGCCCATATGCTTCGGCCGCGGCGCGGGCCCCGACATGCCCAGATACACTCCGATCACAACCTCAGCGCCCAGCGTGCGTGCGGCCTCCACGGGCACGGGGCCGATTAAGAATCCGTCCACCAGCAGCCGCCCTTCGAATTCTACGGGCTGGAACAGTCCCGGATACGCGCACGACGCGCGCAGCGCGATGCCCAGATCGCCTTTCGTGAAGTAGTACGCCTCGCCCGAAAGCAGATCCGCGGCGCAAATCGCCAGTGGCCGCTTCATGTCCTCGATCCGCTGGATTCCGCAGAATTCGTACACGTACCGGCCCATCCGCTCATTCGAGGCCAGTCCGTAGCGGGAGAGGCTCCACCGCGCGAAATCCCGGAAGGAAGTGGAAACTGCGCGCCGCGAGATCGCATCGAGCGGCGCTCCACTGGCATACGAGGCGGCTATTAACCCGCCCACGCTCGTCCCCGCCAGGCAATCCATGCGGATCCCGGCCTCTTCCAGCACGCGCAACACGCCCAGATGCGCAATCCCGCGCGCAAATCCCCCGCCCAGTGCCAGCCCGACGCGGGGCGGACGGAAAGCTTCCGGCTGCGGGCCGCGCGCGAATTCGCGAATGCGGCGCAGGCTGCCCTGCAATAAATCTTTGAAGTTGAGTTTCGCCATCTTTCCGGCCAGACTGCGCGAACAGCCACCCCACCGAAGCGTTGCCAGTCGCAGCTCCTGCACTTTGGATGCTACCGCGAAGCGGGTGGGCTGCCAACCGCAGGTGTCAGGTCTATAATCCTGCGGCGGCGGCAGGCACTACACCGGAGCATTTCGCCGCGCTCCGGCCTGTGGTGGAGCCCCGCTTCGGAGGCATCACGTGAACGCTGGAATCCGCAAGGCCGCCGTCCTTGGCGCCGGAACGATGGGTGCGCGCATCGCTGCGCACCTCGCGAATGCGGGCGTGCCCTGCTACCTGCTCGATATCCGTCCGCCGGAGCTGACGCCGGAAGAGACCGCGCGCAAGCTCACGCCCGAGTCGCCCGAAGTCCGCAATCGCATCGTGCGCGCCGGTTTCGAAGCCGCGAAGAAGGCGCGGCCCGCGGCATTCTTCACGCCCGATACGGCGCGCCTCGTCACCATCGGCAATTTCGACGACAACCTGGCCTGGTGCGCCGAAGCCGACTGGATCATCGAAGCCGTTGCGGAGAATTTGGACATCAAACGCAAGCTTCTCGAGCGCGTCGAGCAGCACCGCCGCCCGGGCGCTCTCGTCACCACGAATACTTCGGGCCTGCCCGTGCGGCTGATCGCCGAAGGGCGTTCCGACGATTTCCGCCGCAATTGGGCGGGCACCCATTTCTTCAATCCGCCGCGCTACATGAAGCTCGTGGAGCTGATCCCGGGTCCAGACACGCGTCCCGAGGCCCTCGCCGCGCTCCGTGATTTCTGCGACCGCGCGCTCGGCAAGGGCGTGGTCGTTGCCAAAGACACGCCCAACTTCATCGCCAATCGCATCGGAACTTTTTCCATGCTCAACGTGCTCGCGCTCATGCAGGAGCTCGACATGACCATCGAGGAGGTGGACGCCTGCACCGGGCCCGCTGTCGGCTGGCCCAAGTCCGCCACCTTCCGCACCGCCGACATCGTCGGGCTCGACGTGCTCGTCCACGTCGTTCGCAACATCTACGACAACGCGGTCGGCGACGAAATGCGCGAGCGCTACCGCGTCCCTCCGCTAGTGGAGGAAATGATGAAGCGCGGCTGGCTCGGCGAAAAAACCGGCAGCGGCTTCTATAAGCGCGTGAAGGGCGGGGAAGGGAAAGACATCCTCACGCTCGATTGGAAGACCATGGACTACCGCCCCAGGGCCAAGGCCCGCTTCGGCTCCATCGAGGGCGGCAAGGCGATCGACGACACCCGCGATCGCCTGCGCGAACTTCTCGCGCCCGCGCTCGCCGGACGCGATGGCGACAAAGGCGCCAGGTTCCTCTGGCGCTCGATTTCCGAGATGTGCCTCTACGCCGCCCGCCGCGTCCCCGAAATTGCCGACAGTATTGTGGACGTGGACTGCGCCATGCGCTGGGGCTTTGCCTGGGAAATGGGGCCGTTCGAAATTTGGGACGCGGCCGGAGTCGAACCCATGGCCCGCCGCATCGAGCAGGAGGGCCGCGCCCTCCCGCCTCTCGTCACCGCGTTGCTCTCCTCCGGACGCAAATCCTTCTACGGCGGCCAAGCGGGACGGAAGACCTACTTCGACCTGTCGTCGAAGAGCGACCGCGAAGAGACGCTTCCCGCCGGCGTGATTGTGCTCGATCGTTTGCGCCAGGCCGGTCGCGTCGTCGAACGCAATGCCGGCGCCAGCCTCCTCGATCTGGGCGACGGCGTGGTCTGCTGCGAATTTCACTCCAAGATGAATTCGATCGGCGCCGACACCGTCCAGATGCTCCACGCCGGCCTCAAGCGCCTCAAATCGGATTTCGACGCCATGGTCGTCGCCAACCAGGCCTCGAATTTCTGCGTCGGTGCGAACCTCATGCTCGTGCTCATGCTCGCCCAGGAGCAGGAGTGGGATGAAGTGCATCTGGCCGTGCGTCAGTTCCAGCAGGTCAATCTCGCGCTCAAGCATTCGCCCAAGCCCGTCGTCGCCGCTCCCTTCGGAATGTCTCTCGGCGGCGGTTGCGAGATTCCTCTTCACTCGGCGCGCATCCAGGCTGCCGCGGAAACCTATATCGGCCTCGTGGAAGTCGGCGTCGGATTGATTCCCGGCGGCGGCGGCACAAAAGAAATGGTCGTGCGCGCCAATGAGCACGCCCGCAGCGTCAATCCCGCCGGCGGCGACGGCTCCGACCTCGATTTATTTCACGCCCTGAAGCCCATTTTCGAGCAGATTGCCACGGCCAAAGTCGCGACCAGCGCCGAGGAAGGCCGCGCCTTCGGCTACCTCCGATCTTCCGATGCCGTCAGCATGAATAAAGACCGTCAAGTCGCCGATGCCAAGGCCCTGGCGCTCGAGCTGGTCCGCGAAGGCTATCGGCCCGGCCATCCGCCTCCCACCGAGCCTTCCATCCGCGTCCTGGGCGAGCAATTTCTGGCCGGGGCCAAGCTCGCCATCCACATGATGCTCCGCGGCAGCTTTATCTCCGACTACGACGCGCACGTCGGCCGCAAGCTGGCCAATATTCTGGCCGGCGGGCCGCTCTCCGCCTCGCAGCTCGTAAGCGAGCAGTATCTGCTCGATTTGGAACGCGAGGCGTTTGTAAGCCTCTGCGGCGAACGCAAGACCCAGGAGCGCATGGCCCACACTCTCAAGACCGGCAAGCCCCTTAGAAATTGACGCCGCGCCGGCCGCGGCGCTCGCCCCTCCTGACACATCCGACCAGGATGCGTCATCCCGAACACGGTCTATCGGTGAGGGATCTGCCTTTTTTGCACTAACCACTAACCACCAGCCACTAACCACTAGTCTTTTAGTGCTGCCCCCTCACTTCAGCTTCGCGTATTCCGCCTTGGCTTGCTTCAGGATGGGAATATCGGCGTCGGCGTCTTTCCACAACGTGAGAAAGTCCTGATATTTTGCGCGAGCTTTGGCAATGTCTCCCTGCAAAGCGTACGCGCGGGCGAGTCCGAGATGGGCGAGCGCGCCGAGCGGGCAATTCCCCACAATGCCGCGATGGTCGAGAAATTTCTGAAACTCCGCTGCGGCTTCGCTGCCCTGGCGAAGACGCAAGTACGCCTGTCCGCGCACATAGACAGGGTAGAGAAGTCCACCCCACTCGGCTGCGGGGAAGGGAATGCCTAGCTCGGTGGAGGTTGCAGCGTCGAGAAGCTCGATGGCTTTGGCCGGATTGTTGCGATTCAGTTCGATGGCCGCACGGATGGTGGGCAGCCAGTAACCGACGATTACAGTGTTGACCGGGTTTTGGTTTTTCAACTCGTCCGCCATGGTCTCTGCTCGAGCTGAATCCCCAGCCCGTGCCAGGGCCAGGGCTGCCAGAATCCTCATGTCTCGCGTGGAGGCCAGGGCCAGAACAGAGGCGGTCTCCTTGCGGGCTTGCGCGGCATTGCCGAACTCCGCTTCCCGCAGCGCCCCGTTCATCTGCCACAGAGCCGCGGTTTCTTTTTCGTTGGCACGCTGGGCGGATTCGGCCGCGCGCCGGGAAAAATCCCGCGCTTTTCCCAGACGCCCATAGAAGGCTTCCGTATCGGACTGTTCCGAAAGAGCGACATCTTCTGCTCCCGGCTTCCCGGTAGCCAGGTCGAACAGCCGTTGCATTTCTGCCTCATCGCCCCGAAGAAAAGCAACCCCGTACATCGCCGCATTTAGATATGGGTCCTCAAACTTGTGAGCCGTCGCTTGTTGATAGGTCGCTTTTGCTTCATCAAAGCGGCCCAGCGCACTATAGAACTCGATAAGGTTGCCGTAGACGGAGCTCGCCTCCGGGTTCAGGCGGAGGGCTTCGAGCGTTTGAGCGGCCGCTTTCTCATACTGCCCCAGAAAGCTGTAGTTGTACCCCAGGTCCAGGTGCGGGATGAAGTCCCGCGGATACGCCTGCGCCCACAGTTCGTAGGTCTGGTTGCTTTTCTCCACCTCTCCAGTGTCAAGCGCGTAGTAGTGTGCAGAGATGCGCAGCTTCTCCCGCTCGCTCGCCCGGTCACGCAGTTCGTAAGCCCTCTCGAACTGCTCGGTCGATAAGCCGGTTTCCCCAAGATTGTGGTATGAGGTTCCCAGGCCGTTGTAGGCCACGGCAAAATTGGGGTCGAGTTCAATGGCACGCTTGAAGAACGGAATGGCTGCGGCGTCGCCCGTCTCATTCTCGGCTTTCTGTCCCAGGCTGTACGCTTTCAGCGCTTCGAGTGAAGGCGTAGTGGCCTGTTCTATCGGTGTGTCGTATTTCTGAATCGTGCCGAGCGACTCGCCCACCCTCTCCCTTAGCTTCGTCGCCGCCTTGCCGAGGGCATTGAGCACCTCCTCTTTCTTGCTGGCCTGGGCCTCGGCTCTTGCCAGCGAATCTCCCGTCTGACAGTTCAAGGCATGGAGGCCGACCACATACAGGCTGCCCAGGCTCGCAATCGAGCCGGCCAGCACCGCCTTGCTTCGCGTGCGCTGGCACAGGTCAAGGGCCGTCTTCTCGTCCAGACGCTCGTCCACAGAGCGGCCCATCAACTTCAGCGTCTCGCTCACTTTTGGGTCCGACAGGATATTGAAGAAGGGCGATTGCTCGAGCTCGGTCGCCACCGCTTCTTTGAGCGTTTCGTCGAATACCGGATCGCCGGTTGTGTTCGTGAAGTCCGCCACCACGATGGTGTCTTTTTCCGTCAGCGCGTGGGCCCTCCGGGCGTTGAACAGCCAGGCTGTCAAAGCCAATCCGGCGGCGACAACCGCAACCGCTCCGGCCCTCCACCGCAACCGGGCGGATTCCACGAAGCGCTTCGGTTTGCCCGGTTCCGGCGCTGCGGCTTCTTGTCCCGGTCTCTTCTCTCGCTCCATTGGAACGGCCGGCGCGCTCGAATCCCGCTTCAGCCGCTCGAAATCCGCGCGCATCTCGGCCGCGGACTGGTAGCGCAGGTTCTTGTCCTTCTCCAGGGCCTTATGGATTGCATCTTCAAGCTTCGGCGGGATTTTCGGATTGAGCTGGACGGGCGCCACCGGCGCCTTGTGCAGCAATGCGTCGAACAGCGCGGCCGAACTCACACCCTGAAACGGCAACTCTCCCGTGGCCATCTCGTACAGGACCACTCCGAAGGAGAACAGGTCCGTGCGCGCGTCCAGCTCCAGGCCCAGCGCCTGCTCCGGCGACATGTAGGCCGCCGTCCCCACGGCCGCCCCTGTGCGGGTGAGATGGTCCGCGCTCAGGTCCACCCGCCCGGCCGTATCGAGCGTAGGCGCATCCGCTGCCTCCAGCTTTGTCACCAGCTTGGCCAATCCAAAGTCGAGGATCTTGGCGTGGCCGCGTTTGATTACGAAGATGTTTGCCGGCTTGATGTCGCGATGCACGATCCCCTTGGCGTGCGCGGCATCCAGCGCGTCGGCGATCTCGATGGCCAGCCCCAGCAACGCCT
>JASHRU010000239.1 GCA_030037225.1 Candidatus Acidiferrales bacterium
TGGACAGTTTTCCTGCGAAGGACTGGCCCGATGGAATTCCGGTGGTGTACTACAGCTATCACGTGATGGTTGGACTGGGAACGATATTCATCGCGATACTCGTGCTGGCGGGAATCGAACTGTGGCGCGGCAGACTCTATCGCTCGCGCGCGCTGCTGTGGACGCTTCTGCTTTCCTGCCCGCTGCCGTACATCGCGAACACCGCGGGATGGATTACGGCCGAAACGGGCCGGCAGCCATGGCTGATCTATGGACTGATGCGAACGCAGGCGGGAATCTCGCCGAGGGTGTCGGCGGGAAACACCTGGTTCACGCTGATCGGTTTCATGGGCCTGTACATGGTGCTGGGGATTCTGTTCTTGCTGCTGGTGGGCCGCGAAATCGCGCACGGGCCCGAGCCGGAAGCGCAGGAGTGAGGAGCGGGCCATGGAAACCATCTGGTTCTGCCTGATCTCCGTGATGATCGCAGTGTACGTGGTGCTGGACGGATTCGACTTGGGCGCCGGAATCATTCACCTGGGCGTGGCGCGGACGGACGGGGAGCGGCGAGCGGTACTTGCGTCGATCGGGCCGGTGTGGGACGGCAACGAGGTGTGGCTACTGGCCGCAGGGGGCACGCTCTATTTTGCGTTTCCCGGGCTGTATGCCGCCGGATTCAGCGGATTCTATCTACCGCTGATGATTGTGCTGTGGCTGCTGATTTTGCGCGGGTGCGCGATCGAGTTCCGCAATCACATGGAAAGTCCAGTGTGGGCACCGTTCTGGGACGTGGTGTTTTCGGGCGCGAGCGCGCTGCTGGCCGTGTTTTTCGGCGCGGCGCTGGGGAATGTGGTGCGGGGGGTGCCGCTCGACGCGTCGGGATGGTTCTTCGAGCCGCTGTGGACGAACTTCCGGCTTGGCGCGGATGCCGGAATTCTCGATTGGTACACCCTTCTGGTGGGAGTGGCGGCGTACTTCGCGGTGACGCAACACGGCGCGCTGTGGGTGGCGCTGCGAACGCAGGGCGAAGTGCGGGATCGTTCGCGGCGGGTAGCGCGATGGAGCGGGTGGGGGGCGCTGGTCCTTACGCTGCTTGTGACCTGGGCCACATTTTCGATTCAGCCTCAGGTGCCGCGCAATTTTGTGCAGCATCCGTGGGGCGCGGTGTTTCCGCTGCTGGCGGTCGGGGGACTGGCGGGGGTGATTGTGCAGGCGCGGCGGGAAAATGCAGACCTTGGAGCGTTTCTCGCGTCGTGCGCGTACCTGACCGGGATGCTGACGAGCGTGGTGTTTGGTGTGTACCCCTACGTCCTGCCGGCGTGCACGAATCCGGCGTATTCACTCACTATTTACAACGCATCGGCAGCGGAATACGGATTGCGAATCGGCTTTGTGTGGTGGGTGATCGGGATCGCGCTGGCGAGCGCCTACTTCGTGTTTCTCTACCGCCATTCAGCCGGACGCATTGCATCGAGTGGACGCGACTCCCAATGAAGCGCCGTGCGGGCGCGGCTCACGAAAAATCCAGCTCGACCTCGTCCACGTAGCACCAGCCCCAGTTCTCGCCGGGTTCGATGGAGCGCATGATGGGATGCTTGAGAGCGTGGAAGTGCTTGGTGGCGTGCCTGTTCTTGGAGGAATCGCAGCAGCCCACGTGGCCGCAAATCATGCAGAGGCGCAGGTGGACCCAGGAATCGCCCATCTTGAGGCACTCGGCGCAGCCGCCGGTCTGCGGCTTGACGTCGCGAATCTGATTCGTGTGCGTGCACTTTTTCATGGCCTCTCCCGTTGCCGGCGCGGACGGCTATTCCACCTCGGCCAGTACGCGGTGAACCATGTGGATTGAGATCGCTCCTTCGCCAACCGCGGCAGCCACGCGCTTGACGTTGCCGGCGCGGACATCGCCGACGGCAAAGACGCCGGGGAGACTGGTTTCCAGCATTTGCGGGACGCGCTTGAGCTTCCAAGGCGAAGAGCCATTGGCCGAGTCCAGGTCGCGACCGGTGAGGATGAATCCCTTGGGGTCGAGCGCGAGACACCCGCGAAGCCATTCCGTGCGCGGGTTGGCGCCGGCCATGACGAAGACGTGGCAGATATCGTGGACGGACGTTTGTCCCGTAGTTTTATCGCGCCAAACGACGCGCTCGAGCTGCTTATCGCCTTCGAGGCTGACCAACTCGGTCTGATAGTGCAGCTCGATGTTTGGATTCTCCTCGATGCGCTGGATGAGGTAGCGCGACATGGTGTCGGCGAGGCGGCGGGAACGTACGACCATGTGAACTTTTCGTGCTTTGTCTGCGAGGAAAACGGCAGCTTGTCCCGCCGAATTGCCGCCGCCCAGCACGACGACATCCGCTCCCCTGCACAGTTGAGACTCCATGTTGGTGGCGCCGTAATAAACGCCGAGTCCTTCGAACTTTTCGAGATTGGCGATGTGCGGCTTGTTGTATTGCGCTCCTGTGGCGATGACCAGTGCACGCGCAGCGATTTCCGCGCCGGTGTCCAGGACGACTTTGTAGGGCTTCCTGTCGCAATCGAGGCGCGCCACGCTGTGGGCGACCATCATTTTGGCGCCGAATTTGGCAGCCTGAGCGATGGCGCGGTTGGCCAATTCCTGTCCGGCAATCCCCATCGGAAATCCCAGGTAATTTTCGATCTTAGAACTCGAGCCGGCCTGGCCTCCGGGGGCGGCAGTTTCGATGACGAGGGCGTCCAGTCCTTCGGAAGCGGCGTAAACGGCGGCGGCCAGTCCCGCCGGGCCGGCCCCGACAATGACCAGGTCGCGGACCTGAGTCTGGTCAATGCTAGAGTTGAGGCCCAGGCGATCGGCCAAAAGCTGAATCGAAGGATTGCGCAGGGCTACGTTGTGGCCGCCGCAGACGAGCACAGGAATCTCTTCGCGCTTGACGTGAAAACGGTCGAGCAGCTCCTGGGCGTCCAAGTCGGCGTCCAAATCCATGTACACGTAAGGGTGGCTATTGCGCGTCAAAAATTCGCGCAGGCGAAGCGTCTGCGCGGAGTGCTGGGAGCCGAGCAGAACCAGATTTCCAAGACCTTTCTGAATCAGTATCAAGCGGCGAAGGATGAAAGCCCGCATGAAGACGTCGCTCAATTCCGCGTCGCGGGAGATCAAAGCGCGGAACTCCTCAGGGTTGAGTTCGATGATCTCCCCGGGTTCCGTGATGCGGCCAAGGACAAGCGAGCGGCGGCCGGAGATCATGTTGAGCTCGCCGGTGAAGTGTCCCGGGCCGTGGCTGGTGACGGGTTTTTCCCCGTCCAGGCTCGGTTGCACGATTGCCAATGCCCCGGACAGCAGAACATAAAAGGAAATGTTGGTCTGTCCGGGCTCGAAGAGTATTTCGCCGCGCTCGACGCTGCGGACTCTGCCGGCGGCGCGCACGCGGGCAATCTGCGCGGGAGTCAGCGTCGGAAAGGTTTGCGTCTGAGCGTCGAGCGCGCTCGGCAGCAGAGATGACGACATCGCTCCTCCAAGACGTAGGAGTATAAAACTATTGTTCGATGCCGGACACGACGGATGGTTCCGAGCGGCTCGCCGGGCAAAGGCCGATTTCCGGATAGGGATCCTGGGCGCCCGCGGACGGGACGCAGCGGCGCGGGGTATAATCGGTTTCTGGATGACTTTCCGCTATTTTAATACGGTTATGGACGATTCTGGATGGAGGGGAGGCATGCGCCGAAATTTTCGAATAACCACGATTTTGCTCTTTGCGAGCGCGGGGATGATTTGGGCCGCGTCGTCCGGCGCACAGAAGGCGGCGACGACAGGTCCCGCCCAGTTCAGCATCGGCGGCGCCGTGAGCACGCCGCTCACGATCTCCGCCGATGACTTGAAAAAGATGCCGCGCACAACGCTGCGAGTGATGAATCCACACAGCCAAAAGATGGAAGCGTACGAAGGGGTGGCGCTGGCGGCGCTGCTCGAAAAAGCCGGTGTGCCGCACGGGGAGCAGCTTCGAGGGACGGCGCTGGCTTCGTGTCTTTTGGTGGAGGCCGCCGACGGTTATCGCGTGGCGTATTCGCTTGCCGAGCTGGATGCCGGAATTCAGGATTCGGAGGTGCTCGTGGCGGATACGATGGATGGCGCGCCGCTCGGTGACGGCGTCGGCCCGGTGCGGCTGGTGGCGCCACACGACAAGCGGCCGGCACGCTGGGTGCGCATGGTGAAGGCGATAACGGTTGTGAAGCTGCCGAGTGAAAGGTAGCCGGCGAGCCTCGCGAGTCGAGGCGGAAGAGTCTTAGCGCGCCCGCGGGCTGTCAGCATCGCAACTTGCGAGCGAGCGGCCGGGGCCTTTCCGTACGGATACGGAGCACGATCCATATTTTCCCCAGCGCAGCGAAAGGGCTAGAGTAGAAGTGTCTTCATGCGAAGAAAGCTCGACCGCCGGTGGTGGAGTTGCGTGGCCGCCGTTTTGGTTTGCGGCTGTGGGTTTGCAGCGGCGCGGGCAGCGCACGGGGCCGGCGGGGACGAGGATACGCTCTCGGCGGCGGTCTGTTCGATCGTTTATCCCGTGGATCAGACGCCTTCCGAGCGCGGGTATCACTATCTTTTCTACGGCAACGGATTTTTTATCAATGAGCAGGGCTACCTGGTGACGGCGGCACACGTGCTGAGCCAGATACGCGGCGGTCAGCCCTACATTCTGCTTCGTCCGCCGGCGGGGCCGGCGCGGTTCGTACGCGCGACGCTGATGGCGGTGGACGTGGATCACGACGTAGCCGTTCTGAAGGCGACGCCGAACCCGTTTGAAGGCGGATATCGGGTTGGCTACCTCCGGCTGAGCGCGGCGTGGCCTGCGCCCGGAGGCGCGCTGCTCACGGCTTCGCTGCATCCCTCCGATCCACTCCATGCCTACACGCAGGATGGTTTCGTGGACGACCGCACGGCAGGTCAGGTGTTCGATTTCCAGTTTTCACAGCTTTATAGAGGGCACAGCGAGGCAGAGTTGTTTCTGTTCAATCCGCAGGTGCGGAGGGGACAAAGCGGCGCACCGGTGATTTCCGCGGAGACGCAGGAAGTGGTGGGATTTGTGGAAGGGCAATGGCTGCGGTCCACGCTGGTGCAGCTCGCCACGGCCGAAGACGGAAACACGCCCGGGGTCGGGGCGGCCGTGGCCGTGCATTATGTGATCGCGCTGCTTTTGCAAAAGGGCATCGCATGGCACCCGGCACCCGAGGCGGCGAGAGCCACCGGCGGCTCGACGTCCGGAAACGAGGCATATACGCCGCCCGCGCCACTTTCGCTGGTGGCTTGTCCGTTTCCTTCGCAATCGATCTTCGGCGGCGAAGTGGTACTCGATGCGCAGGTGGACGCGCGAGGGCGGCTGTCGGACACGGCGACGGTTCGGGGCGATTCTCCGTTTTTGGATAATGCGCTGCAGGCGACGCGGACGTGGAGTTTTCATCCCGCGCGGCAGGGGGACGAGCCGGTTGCGTCGCGGGCCGGCATCGTGTTTCTCTTTGTGCAATCGCATGAACCTGCGCGCGCGGCACATGCGGAGACGCACGACGAGCCGCTGGCGGGCGCAACGGATCGCGGGGCCCTGCCGATGGATCCCATCGAGCCGCAATTTCCGGAGACGACCGCGCGCGATGGCTACGCAATTTTCAGTGGACGCGTAGGCCCGCAGGGCGAGCTGGAGACGCTTGAAGTGCTGCAAGACTCGGAATCGCTCGCGCCGGCAGTCGAGGCGGCTGTGCGGAGATGGCATTTTGTTCCAGGAAAGCGCGCGGGAACGAATTCCGGGTCGACGGCGATTATTGCA
>JASHRU010000240.1 GCA_030037225.1 Candidatus Acidiferrales bacterium
GTGCAACGGGGAATCCCGCCGCACGAGAGAACTCAATCCTGTCAGTCTTTCGGTCCGGCAGCCGCGCCCTCGCGAACACCGAAAGCCGGCGGAGCGGGACGGTCCCGGACCGCATACTCGGACGGCACCGCGAAGAGCGAGGCTGCGGGCTCGTTGCGCGAAATGTTCGTCAGCCGCAGTGTGGATTCGCCCATCCACGGATCGCTATGCTTCAGCAGCACCACCGTTTGCAACTCCGGCGAATACCACCGCTCGGTGACGGTTTTGATCACCTTGTCGTTACCGACGGCTCCTGCCGGAATCGTCCGGGTGATGCGAGTTCCTTCCGCGTTCACGCCTTCGATCATCTGCGTGCCCAGCGATTCCGTAGCCACCTGGCTGCCGTCGCGCGGCGGACGCCCGGCGTGCTCTTTTGCCGCGCCCGCGGCGGGCACCGGCATGCGATCCACCGTTTTCGTGTCCAGATGGACCACATAGTGATATCCCGCCACCGGATCGCTGATGAACACCGCCCGCGGCGCCTGCGCCGATCCCGTCAGCGAGCCCAGCGCCGGCATGCTCATCTCATGCCGAACGCGGCCCGCGCTGTCGCGGTACACGGCGCCCGCGGACTGCTGCGTCACATGGGTCCCGTCGCCCAGCGTCTGACTGTGCTGACTCACGATCTGCGCGGAATAGGGCGCTCCGGTAACCGTCTTGCCCATCAGCCCCATTTCAAAATGGCCGAATTCCATCTCGCCCGCGCCGCGATGCCAGCCGCCCGGACCCGGTCCCCCCGGCGGAGGGGGCGCCTGCCCGAACGCCGTTCCGATACTCACCAGCACTGCCGCCGCCAACCAGCCCCACCGCATGCTCCCCTGTTTCATGACTCGCTCCTTCTCCTGCTCTTGGTTCGAAAGTCCTGCCGAGCTAATTCCGCGAAGCCTGTGCCGCGGGCCGGACAAACCGAATTGCCTGCGGCGAACCGTCCTCGCCCACCAGGAGGTCTGCGCTCACCCACTGGTCGTCGCTGCCCTGCGCAACCGGCAGTCCAAAGGATCCGAGCGCGGAACTGGGGATGCGCACGCGCACCAGGGCGCCCGAATCGAGCGAGCCGAGGTCCGCGCCAGGATAAAAGGCCATGAAATCCGTGACTTCTTCCTGCCCAGCGCCTTCCGCGGTGAACTCGCTCTCGTCTGCGGCATCCGCGGGAGCAACGGAAGACGACGACCCGCGGTGAGCGGCCAGCGAACCGAGTCTCGACGACATGGACTCAACGAGCTTCGATGACTCGCGCGAGAGCATGAGAGCCGAACCCAGCAAAACGAGGAACGAAGCGGCCATCGCTCCGGAGAGCGCAAAAATCCAGCGCCGCGCATGCACCTCGCGCCCGCGCTCGGTGCGGTAGGCAGCCATCAGCGTGGCCTCGCAGCCCACCGAGGGCTCGCGCCGCGCTTCCGCCACCGCGAGCGCGCGCAGTTCTGTCTGGATGGCGCGCTCGTCAGCCAGCCGCTCGGCGCAGGAGGCACACTCCGCGACATGCTCGAGCGCCGCCTTCAGCTCCCAGCGCGGTTCCATCGCGCCCTTTGTCTCCGGGCCCTGCCGCGCCACCTCGACCAGCAGTGCCTCATAGTCCCTGCAATTCATCGCTACTCCAATCTCCCCCACCAACTCGATTACCGCGAGCCACAGGGCTTCCACCCTGCGCTAGATCAAGAAAACTGAGCCCTGGGCCGAACTCCGAATCCTCTGGGCAATCCATCCGCGGCGGCCGCCAGTCTGCGTTCCGTAGCGCGCAGGCGCGTGGCCAGCATTTCACGTCCGCGATGCAGCCGCGACCGCAGCGTGCCCGGTGCACATCCGAGCGTGTGCGCCGCTTCCTCGTAACTCATTTCCTGCAGATCGCATAGCACTACGGCTTCGCGATATACCGGCGGAAGCGTGAGCACAGCGCGCCGTACACGCCCAATCTGCTCGCGCCGGAGCAAATCTTCATTCGCATCCGCACTCGGATCGACGATGACCGGCCCAGAGTGCTCGTCGCTCGAAGAGCCTTCCTGCTCCTGCACGAAGGGAGCGAAGTGGCTTTCCTTCTCCATCGCCCGGAGCGTATGGTTCCTCGCCACGCCGTAGAGAAAGGCTTTGAGCGTCGCGCGGTTCGGGTCATAACGTCCGGGGTCACGCACGAGGACTAAGAAAGCCTCCTGGGTGACCTCCTCAGCGACTCCTTCGTTTCCGCTCATATGCAACGCAAACCGGTAGATGGCGCCACTGAGTTGCCGATAGAGCGCGCGGAAGGCTTCTTCATCTCCGGCGGCAGCACGACGGAGGAGGGCCTCAGGAGCTGATTCCTGGTTCATCCTGGGTCGTTAGACGCTTGCCGCTTCCGCCTGCCGCAGGCAAATGGCAAGCAGGCCGGACCCCGCGCGTCCCGGGCAAATCCCGAAGCTTCGGAACCGGGAAGCAATCTCGATGCTTCGGGAGCGCGTCTCTCCATAGATTCCGGTCAACATGGGAGCAAGTTCCAGAAAGAAGTGGCGAGGGGCGAGTGGCGGGTGGGGAGTAATCCACGCCGACTGGCGGCGGAAGAGGCCGTTGATTTGACTTTTGAGGAGCATATCGCACCCCCCACCCCACTATTGTTGCACAACTGTATGAAAACAAGGGACGTGTGCGCAGAGCAGCTGCACAAATCGTTGAAAAGACTGGGCATAGAGACATGGCGTTTTGCTTGTACTGCACTGTATCGCCCGCCCCAAACGGGCAAGCCCCCCCACCCCCCGGGGGGAATGCGTAATTGGTTGGGAATACAGGGGTTGGGCGAAATTGAGTGCGTAATGTGTTGATTCTAAAGGGGCGGAATTTGGGGAGGAAATGAGGATTGGGTTCCCGGGCATGAATGAAGTGAAGCATCGAAAGACATCCACAATACAGTATAACACAAGTTAATACCAAAGTCAAGTACTATTGGGGCGAAATTCGATCTCAGAATGAGAAGGAAGGGGCCCGCCTTCGCCCGCCACGCTTCACCCCGACGCAGGAAGGGCTTGAGCAAACCTTTGGTTGGCTCAAAGGAGGCCATCCGCCGCAAGCGGGAGG
>JASHRU010000241.1 GCA_030037225.1 Candidatus Acidiferrales bacterium
GCATCGGCCACCAGCGGCAGCAGCTTCGCCAGCCGCTGCGGCGCGATCGGCTCGGTTCCCGTGGCCGTGAACTCGCCCATCATCTGCGGCGGCTGTGCCGGCGGGCCGATCGTCGCGATGCACCGCGCCGTGCGCAGATGCTTGCCCACTTCGTTCACCGCCGCTCCCAGGATCGCTTTCGGCGTGGGCTGCCGGAACAGCGCCTTGTTCACCTCCGACATCTTCGTCAGGTCGCGCAGCGTATCCGCGTTGAACGAGCCCGTCTTCATCGTCGTGCTCGTCCCGGACGCGGCCGCCGCGGCGCGCGGCTGCACCTTCGATCCCGGCGGCCACCATTTCGCCTGTTCGTAGAGCCCGCGCAGCCGCTCGTTCTTCTCCTCTTCCGCCGGAAACATCTCGGCGATCCTCTGCAGCCGTTCCTTCGCTTTCGCCTCCAGCGAGTACTGCAGGAAGATCTCGGTCTGCACGATCATGTCTTCCAGCGTTTGCGTGCGCTGCGCCGCCGCCGTCCCGCCGCGCTCCACCGACGGCAACGACGCTTGCGGCCCCGAATCGCCTACGTCGAACGCCGTTCGCGTGGTCACCACCGGCGCCGCGCTTCCCGCGATCTTGCCCAGCCTCCCGCGGAAGCTCTTCACGTACGTCTCGTCCGCCTTCCCTTCCAGCTTTCCCAGCCGCTCGGCGTGGTTGTTGTCGTACGGATCGATTTCCACCAGGCGGTCCAGCGCGTCGCACGCGCCCTTTACGTTTCCTTTTTCCAGGTACAGGTCGAACAGGTGAGTCAGCACCGAGAAGTATTTTGTCTCCCGGTTCACTTCGTTGTAGTAGCGCCCCGCGTATTCGTGCAGCGGAATCGACTTGGGCTTCGTGCTCAGCAGCCCTTCAAACGCCAGCGTGAACGCCTCCTCCTTCTTCGACGCCGTGGCGATGCCGCGTATCTTCTCGATCGAGTTCACCGCCCCCGCTTCGTCTCCCGAGTCGAGCTGCCGCTGCGCGATCTCGAACAGCTTGTCGTAATGCTGTCCCGTGGGCCGCGCCATCGCCTCGAACGTCGCAAAGGCCTTGTCGAGCTGCTTGGCCTCGAGCTGCGCGCGCCCCAGCAACAGTTGCAGGTCGGGATCGCTCGAGCCGGAGGCGAACGGAGTCAGCAGCTCCACGGCCCGCTGCGCCTGCCCCTTGCGCAGCATCCCGTCGGCGTACACCAGCGCGATTCCACGGTCGTTCGGTTGGATCCGGTGCGCGCGCTCCAAGATGGGGATGGCCGACTCCACGTCGTTCAGTCCCAGCGTCAGCTGCCCCGCGCGCAGGTAGCCCCGCGCCGCAGGTTCCATTTGTCCCAGCCGTTCCGCCACTTCCCCAATCAGGAAGTGACGCCCGGGATTGTCCGGGTCCAGCACCGCGATGCGCTCCCAGCACGTCAGCGCCTCCGCTGTCCGCTGCTGGAACAGATACAGCTCCGCCGCGTTTTCGAACTGCTCGATCGCTTCCATCGACCGGTTCTGCTTTTGCAGCAAGTTCGCGTACCGCGCCACGCGCTCCGGAGGCTGCGTCGTGGACTTCAGGAAACGGCTGTAAAGCGCCATGGCCTTCGTGGGATCGCGGATTTCCACCAGGCGGTCGAATTGCTGGCCGTAGAAGTGCGCCGATCGCTCCGCATTCCCCTGCCGCGTGTAAAGGTCGCCCAGCGTCTGGAGCGCGTCCAGGTTCGCCGGATAGGCGCCGTGTATTTCCAGATAGGCTTCGATCGCGTCGTCCAGCTTGCCGCGCTCGATGCTTTTCTTCGCCCGGGTCAGCAGTTTTTCGAGATCAATACTCATCGCGCAGGCTCCCACAGCGCTTCCGCTGCGGCTCTCAGCCAAACCGCTAACTATATACCGCGCGATGCCCTGCTCCAAAAGATGAATTGCGGCGCGTCGTGGTCGGTTTGCCTCGTGGCACTGGCTGCCGATCCCTGCCCGTGCATCGCCACCCATGAATCGGCCCGCTCTCCTGCGGCATCAAATGTTTGCCGCCAACGAACTGCGGCGCTAGGGAGCGCATTCATGGGAAAGCTGAATGGCCGCGTTGCTATCGTCACCGGAGCCTCGAAGGGCATTGGCGCCGCCATCGCCGAACATCTGGCCAAAGAGGGTGCCGCAGTCGTCGTCAACTACGCCTCGAGCCAGGCTCACGCCGAAGCCGTGGTCAGGAAAATCCACTCTGCCGGCGGCAAAGCCAAGGCCGTCCGCGCCGATTTGAGCAAGCCTGGCGAGGCGAAAAAGCTGATTGACGCCGCCGTCGCCGAATTCGGCAGGCTCGACATTCTCGTCAACAACGCCGGCACCTACGAATTTGTCCCTCTCGCCGAGGTTACGGAGGAACATTTCGATCACACCTTCGATCTGGACGTGAAGGGCGTGCTCTTCGCCACCCAGGCCGCCGCCGGCGCCTTCGACGGCCGCGGCGGAAGCGTGGTCAACATCAGCTCGCTTGCCTCTATCGCCAATGCCGCCACCTCATCCGTCTATAGCGCCGCGAAAGCCGCCGTGGACTCTCTCACCCGCACTCTCGCCGCCGAGCTCGGCCCGAAAAAGATTCGCGTCAACTCCGTCCTTCCCGGACTTGTGGACACAGAAGGCACGGCCAACATGAAAAATTTCGACCAGTTCCGCGAAGTGATGATTCCGCGCACGCCGCTGGGCCGCGTGGGCACGCCCGCCGACATTGCCAGCGTCGTCGCCTTCCTTGCCTCCGACGAGGCCCAGTGGATCACCGGCCAATCGATTCAAGTTGCCGGCGGCCTCAGCCTCTAGTCTCTGTTCTCGTAGGGCGCCCCTTGGTGCGCCCTCCTTGTTCCGACTCCCGATCCCGAAGTCCCGTCCCGAAGCTTCAGGACTTCGGGACGGGATTCGAGCCCGCCCCGACACTTCGGCGTCCCGCGTCGGTCCTAGTCCGACTCTCTTCGCATCTCTCTTTAGGGGGTCGGAGCTTCAGCCCGTCCCGAGCACAGTCGAGGGGCTCCGACAAGGAAGGACTCCCCCACCCACAGGGCTTTCAAGCCCTGTTTCTTTGCCTCTCTTTCCTTCTTACGTTAACTATCTTTCGCCCCTCCCAATCGCGCAAAAACTCGTTCCTTCTGCCCCTTTTCGCGACATTTCCGTGCACTTTTCTCACATTTCAAATTTTCCCCCGTTTTCCTGTCTCGTCATCCTCTCCCTCGTAGGGGCGCTGCCCCGAAACTTCGGGGCTGCGCCCATTTCGTACCGCCGGCATCTTGCCGGCGTCCCGAATTCTGTAGCCTAGGGATGCCAGCACCCGCCTTGGCGCATCTGCACCCCCCTCCACATGCCGGCGCTGCTTTTCAAGCGTCGTGATCCTGCCTGCCCTGCAGTTTTGGTGAAGGGAGCATTGCGAGTGGGCTGCGCCCTCACTCCCCCCTCGAGCGTCCTTTCATACTTCGTCCATTGACCCCAATCAGCCTGCAGCCTAAGATTTCCGCCAAATGCCCGGCCCGCAGTCCCTCGTCGGCCGCACCATTTCCCATTACCGCGTGCTGGAAAAACTCGGCGGTGGCGGCATGGGAGTTGTGTACAAGGCGGAAGACACCAAGCTCGGCCGTCGCGTTGCCCTCAAATTCCTTCCAGAAAGTCTCTCCCACGACCCACAGGCTCTGGAGCGTTTCCAGCGCGAAGCCAAGGCCGCCTCGGCCCTCAATCATCCCAGTATCTGCACCGTGTACGAGATTGACGAGGCTGAAGGCCAGCCCTTCATCGCCATGGAGCTGCTCGAAGGCCGCGCCCTCAATCACGAGATTGATGGCAAGCCGATGGCGGTCGAGCCGCTGCTCGCGTTGGCCGTGCAGATTGCCGACGCGCTCGAAGTCGCCCACGCCGAAGGCATCGTCCATCGCGACATCAAGCCCGCCAACATCTTCGTAACCAGGCGCGGCCAGGCTAAGGTGCTGGATTTCGGCCTTGCCAAGCTGATGCCGCAGCGATACGCCGCGTCGCAAGGCGCCTCCGCGCTGCCCACGGAGGATGTGGCGCCGGAGCATCTCACCAGCCCGGGCATCGCCGTCGGCACCGTCGCCTACATGTCACCCGAGCAGGCGTCCGCCATGGAACTGGACGCACGCACGGATCTCTTTTCCTTCGGTGCGGTGCTCTACGAAATGGCCACGGGCCGGCAAGCGTTCACGGGGCCAAGCTCCGCGCTGATTTTCGACGCCATCCTGCACAAGACACCCGCGTCGCCCGTGCGCTTGAATCCGGATTTGCCGCAGGAACTCGAGCGCATCGTCAACAAGGCTCTGGAGAAGGATCGCAAGCTGCGCTACCAAAGCGCTGCGGATTTCGGCGCGGACCTCAAGCGCGTCCAGCGTGAATTGCTTTCCGGCCGCTCCAGTGCCATCGCGGCTGCGGCGGCGGC
>JASHRU010000242.1 GCA_030037225.1 Candidatus Acidiferrales bacterium
CACCTGCGGCGTGGCGGCAGCGGCCAGATCTGGCAGGCCGGGTTTTACGAGTGGACCATTCGGGACGAGAATGATTTCCGCAGCAAAGTGGAATACATTCGGACGAACCCAGTGCGGGCAAGATTGGCGGAGCGGCCAGAAGAATGGCCGTTTGGTTCGGGAAGTGGGAAATTCAGGATCGACATAATGCCAGGAACCTTGGAGGCTTCAGGGGCTAAAGCCCCTGTGAATAGGGTAGCAGGCAATGTCGGAGCTAAAGCTCCGACCCCCTAAAGAGGTAAGAATGACGCGGATACGGATACTTTCGGAGGAGGTGGCGAACCGCATCGCGGCGGGCGAGGTGGTGGAGCGGCCGGCGTCGGTGGTGAAGGAGCTGTTGGAAAACGCGCTCGACGCCGGAGCCACGTCCATCCGGGTGGAAGTGGAAGGCGGAGGGCGGCAATTGATCCGCGTGACGGATGACGGGTGCGGGATGTCGCACGACGACGCGCTGCTGGCGTTCGAGCGGCACGCCACCTCGAAGTTGCGCACGCCGGACGATTTGCTGGCCATCGCCACGCTGGGGTTTCGCGGCGAGGCGCTGCCTTCGATTGCGTCGGTAGCGCGGCTGCTGCTCGAGACGCGGACGGCGGAAGAAGAGCAGGGCACGCGCGTGGAAATTGCGGGCGGGAAGTTGATTGGAGTGAAGCCGACGGCGCATCCCACGGGGACGACGGTCTCGATCGGCGACCTGTTCTATTGCGTGCCTGCGCGGCGGAAATTCCTGAAATCGGACACAACGGAGCTGGGCCACATTGCGTCCGTGGTGACGCACTATGCGCTCGCCAATCCCGCAAAGCGCATCGAGCTACGCACGCCGACGCAGGAAATTCTCCAGGCGCCGCCGGTGGAGACGCTCGCGGAGCGCGTATATCAGGTGTTCGGGCGGCAGGCGCTGGACGAGTTGATCGACGTGCCCCCGACGACGGGAGCGATTCGCGCGAACATCACGGAAGCACAGCTCGAAGCGGGCGAGGAGAAGCTGGCGTTGACGGTGAGCGGCTACATTTCGCGGCCGGAGGTGCAGCGGCCGAACCGGAATGCGATTTACGTCTTCATCAATCGCCGGCTGGTGCGCGACCGGCTGCTGCTGCACGCTCTGACGGAGGCGTACCGGAACGTGCAGCCGCCGGGAGTGTTTCCGGCGGCGCTCCTCTTTCTCGAACTGCCGGCGGAAGAGGTGGACGTGAACGTGCATCCATCGAAGATCGAGGTGCGGTTCCGTCACCAGCAATTTGTACACGACTTTACGCGGGACGCTCTGCGGCAGGCGCTCGCGCGGGTGCGCCCGATTGCGGCATTTCCTGCGGTTTCGGCTTCTGCCGTCGCAGGCGGCGCGGCCGGAGTAGTTTCGGCTGCTGCTGTGGCGGGCGCGACCTCGCGCTCGGAAGGCTTGGGATTCGCGACAGGGGCGGCGGTGCCGCCGTCCGACGATTTCTCGCTGGCGGGCGCGCCGTGGCGGCCGGAAGCGCTGCGATTCGGGTTTTCCGCCGAGCCGGCGCCGGAGTCGGACGAATTTGCGGCACAGTTCCGCGCTGCGGCGCACAAGGACGAGTTCGAGGCGCCGGCAACGAGCGCGAACGGAGATGACATCGCAAATCTCAAGCCGCTCGGACAGGTGAGCGCGAGCTACATCGTGGCAGTGAATGCGGAGGGGCTGTGGCTCGTGGACCAGCACGTGGCGCACGAAAGGGTGCTCTTTGAGCAGCACTTGCAGGCGCGGAGGGCGGGCGCGGTGACGGGACAGCGCCTGCTGGTGCCGATGGTGGTGGAGCTATCGCCGCGGCAGATTGTGATCGCGGAGCAGATTGCGGATGAACTGGCGGCGAACGGTTTCGAAGTGACGTCGATGGGGCCGCGGTCGGTGGCGATCCAGGCGGCGCCCGCGCCGGTTTCGGCCGCGGACGTGGAGCGGCTGCTGCGCGAAATCCTGGACGCGGTAGAACGGGAGAACCAGGCGATTTCCATCGAGACGTTACAGGCGAAGATCGCGGCGTCCACGGCGTGCCATGCGGCCATCAAGGTGAATACGCCGCTCGATGCGCCGCGGATGGAATGGCTTCTGGCGGAGCTGGCGAAAACGGAATGTCCGATGAGCTGCCCGCACGGGCGGCCGGTGGTGCTGCGGTATTCGATGCGCGAGATCGAAAGGGCGTTTAAGCGAACATAGTGGCGGGCGGCGAGCGGAACGACGCACACCCAAGATGGCGGGACTAATCATCGCGATTGACGGGCCGGTGGGGTCGGGAAAGAGCACGGTAGCGCGGCGGGTGGCAGAGCTGCTGGGCTACCTGCACCTGGACTCGGGGGCGATGTACCGCGCGGTGGCGCTGCGGGCGATGCGCGCGGGTGTGCCGCTGGACGACGCGGCGGGCCTGGAGCGCGTGGCGCGAGAGGCGCGCATCGAAATGGAGATGAACGGCGCCGAACGTCGCGTGTCGCTGGACGGAGAGGATGTGACGGAGCGGCTGCGCGGTCCGGAAATGTCGCTCTACGCGTCGCGCGTGGCGGTGGTGCCGGGAGTGCGGCGGGTGCTGGTGACGCACCAGCAGAGGATGGGGGCCGCAGGCGGCATCGTGGTGGAGGGGCGGGACATCGGGACGGTGGTGTTTCCACACGCGGGATTGAAGATTTATTTGGACGCCGAGCTGGAAGTGCGCGCGCGGCGGCGCTGGATGGAGTACGAGCAGAAGGGCACGCCCACGGATCTTTCGCGGATGGTGGAGGAGGTTCGCGAGCGGGACCACCGTGACCGCGACCGAACGGCGTCGCCGCTGCGGCGCGCCGGGGACGCGGTGTACGTGGACTGCTCGGCGATGGAAGCGGAAGAGGTGGCGCGCCTCGTCGCCATGCTGGCGAGGGAGCGCGAAGGAGCCTCCGCGGCGAAGGGCGATTGAAGGCCGCGCTTCCACTACCGGGCAATCGCACGTGTTCACCGCGAGAGCACAGGCGCGTTGCGGGGGAAATGGGCGAGCGGTAGGCTCGAAACGAGAGCAGAGCGCGATGCTACGCAGATTCAGGCTCGCCACATGCGCGGTGGTGCTGCTGCTGGCGGGCGCGGGGCCGCTCGGCGCGGCCGGCTACAAGTTGGGGACGCCGGGACCGGAGGACGCTCCGCAACTGGTTACGGCGGGGCCCGACCCGGTGATCCGGATTCCCGCCGGGCACCAGCACGCCGCGAGCGGCTGCATCGGCTATCTTTATTTTTCCAGGAAAACGATCCGCTACGAGGTCGTGCATCCGGATCACGACAAGGAACATTCTTTCGAGGAGCCGGTAGCGAACCTGATGGTCGCGAAACAGTGGGTTTTTATGATGAGCGCGATGCCCGAGGCGGAGTTCAAGTTCCGAGACGGCCGCGTATTCCATTTTTTCCGGGTGAAGAAGAAGCTGATCGAAGCGACGAACGAGAAGGCCGGGTGGGACGACATCCTGCCGTGGGACA
This sequence comes from Candidatus Acidiferrales bacterium, assembly GCA_030037225.1. Taxonomy (GTDB): domain Bacteria; phylum Acidobacteriota; class Terriglobia; order Acidiferrales; family UBA7541; genus JOPF136. The sequence goes on from JASHRU010000242.1 coordinate 3,485, forward strand.
TGCTGGTGGATGCGGCCACGAAGTTCGACACGGTGCTCGCGCAGGTTCAGGCACAAGAAGCGCAGGTGGCGGCTGCAGCGAAGGCTGCGGCGCCCGCGCCGCCACCACCTCCTCCCATTGACGATTCGACGGCGATGGATTCGGCGGGGCTGGACGTGCCGCCGCCAGCGCCTTGGAGCCGTCCGATGCCAGCGTCCGCAGGCGCGGCGGGCAGCGGGCGGCCGTAGATGCGGCGCAAAGACGGGGACGGCGCGGGACGAGATTGATGGGACGACGAAGAAACCATGGCAGGCTGCTGGTTGCGGCGCTAGCGGCGCTGATCAGTTTGGGCGCTCCCGGCGCCGGAGCGCGACAGCTCGCGCCCTCACCTAAGAAGCAAGCGGCGGCCCCGCAATCGCAGGCTTCCGGCGGGAGCGTGCCGCTGCGCGTGGGATTGGTGATCAGCGATGCGACGCGATCCTTCAAGACGATGATCATGCTGACGCGGGTCGAGTTCGGGAGGCGGATGGCGGAGAAAGCGACAAGAATTTTCAATGAGACGTTCGCATCCGTGCGGCCGATGACGCAGCTTCCCGCCGGACCGCAGGGATACGACGGGCTGGATCTGGCGGTTGTGGTGGAGGTGGCCGAAGCGCACACGCAGTCGCCCTTTTTAAGCCAGCCCAACTATTTTCTGACGGCGCGCTTTACGGTGTTCAACACGAACAGCCAGCAGATCATGCAGGTGCAGGAATCGGCCACCGAGAAGGGCAATGTCGCGGCGGGTCCGGATGCGGTGGGAGAGACGGTGGTAAGAAAATTCATCCAGGACCTTGTGTTGAACGCAAGCGTGCGAACGATGCTCGCGCCCCCGCCTGCGGCACCGGTGGAGGTGAAGCCGGTGCTGGCGGATACGGCCGCGATGGATTCGGCCGGGCTGGAAGTGCCGCCGCCGGCGCCGTGGCGGACGGCGAGCGGGCAGAATCCCGCGGGGAAACCCTGAAGCGGATCCGGAGAAAAACAAGGGAAAGCCGAGATTAGAGACCTTCTGCCGCTCTGGACCGGGCAGAATGGGGCACGAAATGTCGTGCCCCTACGATCCTGCGCTCATTAGCTGGGGCTCGACATGGAGGCGAGGAATTCGGCGTTGGATTTTGTTTTCGCCAAACGGCCGAGGAGCAATTCCATCGCTTCGACGGGAGAGAGCGGGTTGAGCACCTTGCGCAGCACCCAGATGCGGTTCAGCTCATCGGGCGGGAGCAGGAGCTCTTCCTTTCGCGTGCCGCTGCGGTTGATGTCGATGGACGGGAAGATGCGCTTGTCCACCAGGCGGCGGTCGAGGTTGATTTCCATGTTGCCGGTGCCCTTGAACTCTTCAAAGATCACGTCGTCCATGCGGCTGCCGGTATCGATGAGCGCGGTGGCGATGATGGTGAGCGAGCCGCCCTCCTCGACGTTGCGCGCGGCGGCAAAGAAGCGGCGCGGGCGCTGGAGGGCGTTGGCGTCGATACCGCCGGAGAGGACTTTACCGGAGGGCGGGGTGACGGCGTTGTAGGCGCGGGCGAGACGGGTGATGGAGTCGAGCAGAATGACGACGTCGCGCTTGTGCTCGACGAGGCGCTTGGCCTTCTCGAGGACCATTTCCGCCACCTGAATGTGGCGCTGGGGCGGCTCGTCGAAGGTGGAGCTGATGACCTCGCCCTTGACGGTGCGCTGCATGTCGGTGACTTCCTCGGGCCGCTCGTCGATGAGCAGGACGATGAGCGCGATTTCGGGGTGATTGGCGGTGACGGAATTGGCGATGGACTGCAGCATCATGGTCTTGCCGGTGCGGGGCGGAGCGACGATGAGGCCGCGCTGGCCCTTGCCGATGGGGCAGAGCATGTCGAGCACGCGGCCCATCAGATTTTCCTTGGTGGTTTCCAGGCGGATGCGCCCGTGGGGATAGAGCGGCGTGAGGTTATCGAAAAAAATCTTGTTGCGGGCGACCTCGGGGTCCTCGAAGTTGACGGCTTCGACCTTGATGAGGGCAAAGTAGCGTTCGCCGTCCTTGGGCGGGCGGACCTGGCCGGAGACGGTGTCGCCGGTGCGCAGATCGAACTTGCGGATCTGCGAAGGCGAGACGTAAATGTCGTCGGGACCGGGCAGGTAGTTGTATTCGGGGGCGCGCAGAAAGCCGAAGCCGTCGGGCAGGCATTCGAGCACGCCTTCGGAAAAGATCAAGCCGTTCTTTTCCGTCTGGGCGCGCAGGATCTGGAAGATCAGCTCCTGTTTGCGCATGCCGCTGGCGCCGGGGATGTTGAGTTCCTTGGCGATTTTCGCCAGGTCGGTAATGTTGCGTTCCTTGAGTTCAGCCAGGCTGATGCTCATTTCTGTTCCTTCCTCTTGCTGTTTCCTATGGGGCATATTCACTTTCTTTCTTCTGGATTTGGAACCGGCGTCTCCCGCGCCGCCGGCTGGCGGTGCAAGATGGGCCGATATCCGGCTGCCGCATGGGCCTGATCATCGGGCCCCGGACAGCGGGCGTTGCGTTCCTTACTTGTACTCTTCCGGGAAGCCTGCAGTTCTCCGAGACTGGCACGGGGTCCTTACCGGGCCCACCACTCGAACCGCAAGAGCCGGAGGGTTGAAAACCGGGCAGTCCGCGAATGCGCGGGCCGTTCTGAGCACAGGCGCAAAGCCTGTGCTGCTACTCCCCTACGCTAGTTCGCGAGCTCCTTGTCGGAACTGACGGTGGATTCAAACGCAGGAGCCACCTCCGGAACGGGGCCCTGCGAAGCGACGGCGGGTGTGGCGCGATCGAGCGCCAGCGCCAGCACGTCGTCCATCATTTCCACAAACTTGATGCTCATGGCCGCCCGGATTTCCTCGGGCACATCGGCCATGTCTTTCTCGTTGTCGAGCGGCAGAATGACGGTGTAGATGCCGGTGCGGTGCGCGGCGAGCAGCTTCTCTTTGACGCCGCCGATGGGCAGCACCTTGCCGCGAAGAGTGATTTCACCGGTCATGGCCACGTCGCAGCGGACCGGAACTTTCATCAGGGCGCTGGCGATGGCAGCGCCGATGGTGATGCCGGCGGAGGGCCCGTCCTTGGGAATCGCGCCTTCGGGCACGTGCACGTGGATATCCATGCGGCGGTAGAAATCGCGAGGCAGGCCGAACTGCGTGGCGCGCGAGCGGACGTAGCTCATGGCTGCCTGCGCGGACTCCTGCATGACGTCGCCCAACTGGCCGGTGAGCGTGAGGCGTCCCTTGCCTTCCATGATGCTGACTTCGGTGGCCATCACCTGGCCGCCGACTTCGGTCCAGGCCAGACCGACGGCGAGGCCGACTTCATTTTTCTTTTCGGCGCCGAGGTCGCGGAACTTAATCACGCCGAGAAAGTCGGGAACGTTGGCGGCGGTGACGGTAACGTCGGCGGGTGCGGGCCTGGCTCCGCCGGCGGCCTGTTCGACGACCTTGCGGGCGACCTTCCGGGCGATATTGGCGATTTCGCGCTCCAGGTTGCGGACGCCGGATTCGCGGGTGTAGTGCCGGACCATGTAGCGGAGGGCTTCGCGCTCGAAGCGCAGATCGTTTTCCGAAACGCCGTTGCGCTCGCGCTGCTTCTTGACCAGGTAGCGCTCGGCGATTTCGATTTTTTCCTGCTCGGTGTAGCCGGAGAGGCGCAGCACTTCCATGCGGTCCTGGAGCGGCTGAGGAATGGTGTGCAGGACGTTGGCGGTGCAAATGAACATGACCTTCGAAAGGTCGTACTCGACGTCGAGGTAATGATCGGTGAAGGAGTGGTTGAGCTCGGGATCGAGGACTTCCATGAGGGCGGCGGAGGGGTCGCCGCGGAAGTCGGTGGACATCTTGTCCACTTCGTCGAGCAGGAAGACGGGATTCGTGGTGCCCGCCTTGCGCATCATCTGGATGATCTGGCCGGGGAGCGCGCCGATGTAGGTGCGGCGATGGCCGCGGATTTCGGCTTCATCGCGTACGCCGCCAAGCGAGACGCGGACGAATTTGCGTCCGGTGGCGCGCGCGATGGACATGCCCAGCGAGGTCTTGCCGACGCCCGGAGGGCCGAGGAAGCAGAGAATCGAGCCCTTGGGATTCTTGACGAGCTGGCGGACAGCGAGAAATTCGAGGATGCGCTCCTTGATTTTCTCCAGGCCATAGTGATCGTCGTCGAGCGTTTTGTGCGCGCGGGCGATATCGCGGATTTCCTTGCTCTTCTTTTTCCAGGGCACGGCGAGGAGCCAGTCGAGATAGTTGCGCGAGACGGTGGACTCGGCGGACATGGGGGGCATCTGCTCGAGGCGGCGGAGCTCCTGAGTGGCCTTCTCGCGGGCGTCCTTGGTCATGCCGGCGGAGTCGATTTTCTTTTTTAGCTCCTCGACTTCGTTTTTCTCGCCGCGGCCCAGCTCCTTCTGGATGGCCTTGATTTTCTCGTTGAGGTAATACTCGCGCTGGGCGCGTTCCATCTGGCGCTTGACGCGGTTGTTGACGCTGCGCTCGACGTTGAGCTTGTCGATCTCGATCTCGAGCACGTCGGCGACGCGGCCGAGGCGCTCGAGGGGATCGAACATCTCGAGCAGCTCCTGTTTTTCTTCGACGGAGATTTGCAGGTTTTGGGCCACGGAATCGGAGAGGCGCACGGGATCGTCGGAGCGGACGGCGGCCATCACCGTGTCGTAATTGAGGCTCTGGGAGAGCTTGACGTACTGCTCAAAGAGCTGGGTGACGCGGGAGACGGTCTGCTCGACTTGCGGCGAAGTTTCCAGGCGGCCGGGCATCAGGCGGATATGGGCGCGGAAGAAGCCGTCTTCGGTGCTGATGGCCAGGATTTTGGCGCGTTCCGAGCCTTCCACGAGCACGCGGATATTGCCGTCGGGCAGCTTGACGCTCTGGACGATGCTGGCGAGCGTGCCGACCTGATGGATGTCTTTCGGCTTGGGCTCGTCCACGGAGGCGTCGAGCTGCGTGGCGAGGAAAATCTTCTTGTCGCCTGCCAGGGCGTCTTCCAGCGCGCGGACGGAGGACTCGCGGCCGACGATGAAGGGAGTCATCATCTGCGGGAAGATGACCATTTCCCGCACCGGCATCATGGGAACGCGCTTGAGTTCGAGTTTGTCCTTGCTGAACATGCGGGTCGAATGTGTCTCCAGGGGCCGCCGGGCCTCAGCCGGCCTTTTCGAGCAGGCTCCAATTGATTTCGCGCGCGCGAATCATGTCCGCGGTGACGAAGAAGTCGCGCGGCTTGCGCTGGCCGGGCGCGTGATACATCAGGTCGAGCATGAGGTCTTCCAGAATCATGCGCAGGCCGCGGGCGCCCACTTTACGCTTCATGGCCTCCTCGGCGACGGTTTCCAGCGCATCGTCGGTGAAGCGCAGGCGGATATTTTCAAATTCAAAGAGGCGCTGATATTGCTTCACGAGCGCGTTCTTGGGCTCGGTGAGGATGCGCACGAGCGCGGTCTTGTCGAGGTCCGCGAGCACGCCCACAACCGGGAGGCGGCCGACGAATTCGGGAATCATGCCGAATTTGATGAGGTCGGTGGGCAGCACCTGCTCGAGCAGCGCGATGTTGCGCTTGCCGGGAGCGGAGGGGGCGGAGTCGGTGTGGAAGCCCAGGGACTTTCGGCCGGCGCGGCGCTCGATTACTTTTTCGAGGCCGACAAAGGCGCCACCGCAGATGAAGAGGATGTTGGTGGTGTCCACGGGCGTGAATTCCTGATGGGGATGCTTGCGGCCGCCCTGGGGGGGCACGTTGGCCACGGTGCCTTCGAGGATCTTGAGCAGGGCCTGCTGCACGCCCTCGCCGGAAACGTCGCGGGTGATGGAGGGGTTGTCGTCCTTCTTAGCGATCTTGTCGATTTCGTCGATGTAAATGATGCCTTGCTGGGCGCGGGCGACATCGCCGTCGGCGTTCTGAAGGAGCTTGAGGATGATGTTCTCAACGTCCTCGCCGACATAGCCGGCTTCGGTGAGCGTGGTGGCGTCCACAATGGCGAAAGGAACTTCGAGCATGCGCGAGAGCGTTTGGGCGAGCAGAGTCTTGCCGGTGCCGGTGGGGCCGATCAGCAGGATGTTGGATTTGGTCAGCTCGACCTCGCTGGGCTGGCGGTTCAGGAAGATGCGCTTGTAGTGGTTGTACACGGCGACGGCGAGCTTCTTCTTGGTCTTGTCCTGGCCGATGACGTAGCTGTCGAGAAAGGTCTTGATCTCCGGCGGGCGGGGAGGACGGCGGGCGGGCGGAGTGGCCTGCTCGCGCTTTTCCTCCTCCAGGATCTGGTCGCACACGCGCACGCACTCGTCGCAAATGTAGGCGCGAGGATAGTCGGACGGGGAGCTGATGAGCTTCTCCACTTGCTCCTGCGTTTTATGGCAGAAGGAACAGCGCAACCCTTCTTCTGGCGTCAGTTTTTTCACCGGTTTGGAGGCCTCCGGTTCCCCACCCCTGGGGAACCAATCGGCACGATTCTACTCGCCCTCAACCGCTTCGGAACGCCGCGGCGCTTTCCGGGTACTAACCGATAGGAACAGTCCCCCCACCACTCACTAACGGTGCTTGTCAATGATCTCGTCCACCATGCCGTAGGCCTTGGCCTCTTCGGCAGACATGATAAGGTCGCGCTCCACGTCTTTCTCGATCTTTTCGATCGGCTGATTCGTGTGCTTCTGATAGAGCTGATTGATCACGGCGCGCATGCGCAGGATTTCCTTGGCGTGGATATCGATGTCGGTGGCCTGGCCGGAGAGCCCGCTCATCCAGGGCTGGTGGATGAGAATGCGGGAGTTCGGCAGGGTGAAGCGCTTCTTGGGCGCGCCGGCGGCAAGAAGGAGGGACGCGATCGAGGCGGCCTGGCCGACGCAGATGGTGACCACATCCGGACGCACGAACTGCATCGTATCGTAAATCGCCATGCCCGCGGTGATGGAGCCGCCCGGAGAATTGATGTAGAGCGAAATGTCCTTTTCGGGATCTTCGGCCTCGAGGAAGAGGAGCTGGGCAGTGGCGAGGTTGGCCACGTGGTCGTCGATGGGCGTGCCGATGAAAATGATGTTGTCCTTGAGGAGGCGGGAGTAAATGTCGTAGGCGCGCTCGCCCCGGTTGGTCTGCTCGACCACCATGGGAACCAGCGTAGTTGCGCGCGCGATAGGATCGTTATCGAATTTCATGCACGTCTGAGATTTCAGGTCTTCCCTGTGAGGCCGGACCCGGAACACGTCCCTTACTTGGCGGCTGATTCAATCCGGGCGGTGCGGTGAAGCCACTCGAGAACCTTCTCTCCCCGCAGCTTCGACCTCATCGTATCGAGGGTCCCTTCCTTTGTCAAGCGGGCGCGCAGAGCCTGTGCGGATTCTCCGCTGTGTTCGGCGGCGCGCGCCAGCTCCTTTTCCAGATCTTCCTCGGCGACTTCGATTTTTTCGGCGGTGGCGATGCGGTCGAGCAGGATTTCGCCCTTGACGTCGTCGACGGCCGGGGCGCGCTGGCGGGCGCGAAGCGCGGCCCAGTCCACGTTGACGCCGCGGGGGTCGGTGCCCTGAGCCACCAGCGCGCGGACCATGTTGCGGAGGCGCGTATCCATTTGCTGCTCGACGAGCGCTTCGGGCACCGGGAAATTGTGCCGGCTGAGCAGAAGGCCGAGAATTTTTTCCTTGATCAACTCCTCGCGGCGCCGGTCGCGGGCTTTCTCCATTTGCTCGCGGAGATGCGCGCGCAGCTCCTCGAGCGAGGAGGACTTGCTCACGTCCTTGGCAAACGCGTCGTCGAGCGCCGGGAGCTTTTTTTCCTTCAGCTCCATGACGTTCACCGTGTAGGAGACGGTCTTGCCCTTGAGCCGCGGGTCGGGCATTTCCGCCGGATAGGCGACGTCGAAGCGCTTTTCCTCGCCCGGCTGCGCGCCGCGCAAATTCTGCGTGAAGCCTTCGACCGTCTCGTCGCCGCCGATGTGCACCAGGACGTTCTCCGAGCGGATGGGCGCGCCCCCGTCGGCGGGCATGCCGAGCACGTTGAGCACGGCGAAGTCGCCGTCCTTCGCGGGGCGGCCCTCGATGGGGGCGTAGGTCGCCGCCCGCTCGCGCAACTGCTCGAGGGCGCGGCCGACGTCGGTTTCCGCGATGTCCATGGAGGGCAGCTCGATGGTCAAATCCTTGTAATCGCCAAGATCGAATTCCGGGAGGACCTCAAACCAGGCGCGGAATTTCACGCCGCCGCCTTCGGTCCAGTCCACCTGATCCACCTGAGGGCGCGTGACGATGGAAAGCTTCTGCTCGGTGACCGCTTTTTCGAGATGCTCGGGCAGGAGTTTTTCCAGCACTTCGCCCTTGATTTCCTCGGCGAAGCGTCGGCGAATGAGCGAAATGGGAGCCTTGCCGGGGCGGAAGCCGGGCACGCGCGCCACGCGGGCCAAATCGCGCGCCACGCGTTCCGTGGTTTTTTCCACTTCCGTTCCGGGGATCTCCAGCTCGAGCTGACGCCGGCAGGTATCTGTGGCTTCGGTCACGATTCTTCTCGTCATCCTCGCCCGGGGTCCGCGAGCCGCGCCCGCGCGGGGCGGGGGGGCAGACTCAGAGCAAACCGCAATTCCAGCCGTGAACGTGGAGCGACCGATGGGAATTGAACCCACGCCTATACCTTGGCAAGGTATCGTTCTACCGTTAAACTACGGTCGCTTTGCGCTTCCCGAGGAAGGCTTTACGTTTATAGCACGCCTGTTCACGCAGGCACAAGCCGGGCGCGCCGGCCTTCCGATCCGTTCGATGCTCAGTTGACTTCCTGAATCCGCGTGGAGCGCACGACCGGAGACTTTTTTTGCCGGTGGGCAAAGCCTTCTGCTTTTGCGCGGTCGATATAAACGCGGGCAAAGCGTTCGCCGTCGCGATAAAAGACGGTGACCTGCCAATGATGATGTTTGCGGCGCTTGTCTCTGCCAAATCGGCTCTTTCCTTGTCTCCCTTTCACGATCTTGGCCATGTGCACAATTCTCCTTGGATGGGCGCGCGACACTCGAGCTGGGCGATCGCAGGCAGCGACAGCATACCAATTCAACGCGGACCCACGGAGAAAAAAATCAGACTGATAAAAGGAAATGGACGTACCCAGTCAGCTAGCCGGGTCCGGATGGCCCGCACACTGCCGGGCAGCTAGATGAGGCTGGCGCAGGGCAGGAAAAGCGACGCAACGCCGCCGAAATCTTCCGTTCGACAGAAGCGCAGACCCAATTGGGCCGCGGGATGCGCCAAGGCGCGCTCCAAGCCTCCTTAGCAGATGCGCGGCGCGGCCGCGTGGTTACAATTGCTGAACATTTTTTCGAGCGGGACCGAACTTTTCTGCGTTTCCATGCGTCTATAAGAGTGTAGGGGGAGACGCACCGGGAGGGGAAATTCCTCCGGTCGAACGTCTGGGCGGTACGTACAAATCTAAGGACGACGACCATGACACAAATTCAAATGCACGGCCCAGTCAGCGTAGATGCCATGGCGCCCATTCCGCGCACGGTACTGGACAGGCTCCGCGAGATTCTTTCGGCGGGTGTGGATGCGGTTGCCGACGCCGGCCGGCCCAACTTCTATACGGTGACCGACCGGGAGAACAGCATTTACTTCTACATTTCTCCGGTGAGCGCGAAGGTGTGGGTGCTCGAAAGCCGCGCCGCGAAGCCTTCGCTCGAACCGGCTCATGCCGCGGCCCACTCCGCATAGATTTCATCGCCTGCGACCGACGGATTTCAGCCGAATTTCAACGCGCATTGCTCAGGGCGAAGTCTGCAGAACCTGCGTGGCCGGGAAATTCAACTGCGTGAGCAGGTAGGAATCCATCTTGAAGACGCTGGGCGTGGCGCTCGAGCGCGCGTACACGGCATTGCCGTCCTTGCCGCTCACCGCGAGCGTGGTAACGGCACCCTTTTTGTCAGTCAATTGGATCTCCACCACCGGTTTGCTTAGCTTGGCCAGGACGGGCGCGGCGGGATGGTCCATCAGTTCCGTTGCCTTCGACGAGTTCAGCGGCTCGAAGAGGTGCCACACGGACATGGTCTTTCCTTTGAGGTTCGCGGGCTCATCGAACAACCATTTTCCGTCCGACGAGATTGAGGCCTTAATCGTCTGCTTTTCATTCTTGATGAGGATGTGCGAGAAGTCTTCGGCCTTGGCGCGGAACAAATGTTTGTCGCGAAGGCTCTCGAAGCCGGCGTCCAGAAACTTCTTTACCAGCGACTCTTCCACGTGGAAGACCAGCGAGCGCGAGGCATCGCGCGCGAAATACTTATCGCCGTCTTTTTTCCCGATGATGAGTGTGGCCTCGGCGCCCTGCTCGTTTCGCACGTGGATGGTCGCCTGAGGCGAATTCCATCCGTATTTCGCGGCGGCCGCGGGGCCGGCGGCCTGCTCTTCGGCCACGTCCGCGAATCGCGCCGAGGAGAGGCTGTTCGAAAGATTGCCGGTTTCATCTGAGTCGGCGGGCGAGGGGCGCGGTTCCGTGATGTTCCACTCGCCGTCCTTCTTCTCCAGTTGGAACTTCGTCTTCGGCGTGCGGATGTCGATCTCCGTGAGCGACCACCCGTTCAGATCGAGCACGGCGCGGTCGCGCAGCTCGATAACCGGGCGGGTGGCTTCTGTGAGCACGGAATCAGGGACCAGCAGCACGTCTTTGGCGCCCGCGCGCTGCGCGTACACGTCCATGCCGCTGAAGTCTTTGGCACCCAGTTGCAGCGTCTGCGTCTCTCCTTTTTTCAGGTGAATTTCGACGCTGGCAGCGGGCGGATCGAGCCCGTACTCCTTCATCCGCGCCGGGTCCGCGGGCAGCGCCCGGCTGGAGGCCACGTGCGCCAGCGCGCTGGCCAGCGAATCCGCATTGCCGCGGTCCGCGCGCGTGGAGACCGGCGAGGTAAGCACCCACGCGTCGTCGCGATGTTCGAGCACGACGGGCGAACTCTCACCCTGCCGGGTGAGGCGGAGGGAGGTGACGTCGTCGCTGGAGAACGTGTAAAGGGATTTTGGGGCGTCTTCGGGAGTTTTTTCCTTCGGATGGCGGAATTCCGTGTAGTCGACGTAGCCCCCGAGCGCCGCAGCCAGGAGCAGAACGACGAGCGTGCTCTTCTTCATGGCCCGCTCAGCGCCGTTTCCACCACATCACGACGCCGGCGACGAGCACGACGCCGGGCATCATGATCAGCGAGAACCAGTAGAACAGACGTTCCTGCGACACGGTGAGCAGGACGCGGCGCGTGGTGGGCGACTTCGGGCGAATGGAGATCAGGTTCTCATCCTGCGCCAGCCAGTTCACGGAGTTGTCGAACAGATCGCCGTTGCTCTGCAGCGTCAGGAAGGCGTTGGCGGCGAAAGCGGAGTTGCCGATGACCACAAGCCGCCCGGCCTTGCCGGTCTCGCGGCTTTCTTCCGCCACGCCGAGCGTGAGCGGCCCGGCGCGGTCCTTGCCCTGTTCGAATTTCAGCTCTTTCTGTTTCACATCCCAGTTGTTCTTCGCGAAACTCCGGTTCGAAGTCATCAGCAGATCGGTGACCGGCTTCTGCGCGTTCTTCGTGTCCGCGGCGCCCACGGTGCGCGCGAGCGGGAAAAACGTCATACGGCTTTCCAGGGCCTCGGTGATGGGATGGGCACCGTAGTGGGATACGACCGGAACGGCCGCGCCCAGCCCGAAGAGCTGGCCAGCGCCGCTCACGTCCAGTGCCAGATCGTTTCCAAGCGAAATGTTCCACGGCGCGAGCATGGGATCTAGTTTCGGATCTGTTCCCGGATCTACCAGGGCGAGCACCTTGCCGCCGGCCGCGAGATATTTTCCGAGCGCCTCGCTTTCGGACTGGAAATAGCCGGTCTTGGGCCCGGCCACGACCACGACATCGCATTCCGCCGGCACGTCTTTTGTTTCCACCAGATTGACCGGCTTGACGGTGTAGTTCTCGCGCTCCAGCTCTTTCTGCACGTCGCTGAACCCTTCTCCGTCGTTGCCGGTGAGGGAGCGTTCGCCGTGCCCGGTGACGAAGCACACGGATTTCTGCCGCGATGCCGTGACCTTGATGATGCCCGCAGTGAGGGACTGCTCGTCGGAATCCTTCAAGTGCTCGGTGCGCGTGCCGCTGGAGATTACGATGTCGCCCATGCGGCGGACTTCGAACTGCCGCGCGATGTCAGGGCGCTCCTGGGGATCGACCACCTGGTAGGTGACCCGCGGCGATATTTTCCGGTAGTCGGCCATTTTCTCCGCCAGCGCGTCGGGACCGGAAACTTTGTCGAAGCGGATGACGTGCACGTCTTCCTTTAGGCCGCCGAGCACCCGCTTGGTCTCGTCGGAGAGCGTGTAGAGCTGCTCGGGCGTCCAGTCCCAGCTCTTGGAATGCTTGAATCCGAGGAAATTGAGCAGGCTGAGGATGGCCAGGAAGGCGATGGTCAGCGTCACCGTGTTGGTGCCCAGCCTTCCGCCACGGGAGCGGAAAAATCCGGCGATGAAGCGGAAGTTGCCGGCAAGCCCGGCGACGAAGAGCACGCCGCCGCTGATCACCAGCGCCTCGTTCACCCCGGTCATTTCGTTCTGGATGCTCCATCGCACCAGGCCGGCAAAACCCAGGCTGGCGCCCACCCAACTGGCCAGCGAAAAGACGTCTCTGCGCTCGATCTTCATGCTCTCCTCCAGCGCATGGAGTCTAGCGAGCGCAACGTGAGGAAGAGTCCGAGAAGAATCATGCTGGCGTAGTACACCAGATTCGAGCTGTCCACCACGCCGCGCGTGAAATCGTTCATGTGGCGCAAGATCGAAACGTACTGCGCCACGGCCCCAGCGACGGTCGAGGAACTGCCGCGGATGACGAAGTCCAGAATCCACAGCATGAGGAACACCAGGAAGGTCCAGATGCCCGCGACGATCTGGCTTTCGGTGAGCGAGGAGAGGAACTGGCCGATGGCCAGCAGCGAGGCGCCCAGCAGGAGCACGCCGAGGTAGCCGCTCAACATCATGCGCCAGGGCGGCATGGGGTCGCTCGCGCGAAACAGGATCCCCATCTGGATGGCGGTGGGCAGCAGCATGATCAGGAACAGCGAGATGGCGGCGAAATATTTCCCGAGCACGATTTCCAGGTCGGTGATGGGCGAAGTCATCAGCAATTCCATGGTGCCGCGGCGCCGTTCCTCCGCGTAGGCGCCCATCGTCAGCATGGGGACGACAAAGAGCAGGATCGTTCCGGTGACCCCGAAAAATCCGCGCATGACCTCGCCGGGAATGTCGATATCGAGCGGCGTGCCGAATTGCATGGACTGCATGGCCGCGCGCATCGCGTACTCATTCGCCTCGGCGAGGATGCCCTGGAAGAAAATGCCGGCGAGAAACAGGAATGCGCCCACGGCCACGTAGGCGATGGGCGAAACGAAGTACAGGCTCATTTCCTTGCGGAATACGGCGTAGGTGCCCTTCATGACGCGGCTCCCGTGGCTGCAGATTCGGCCGGGGCGGCGCCCGGGGCTTCCTGGGTGGTCACCTGGAGGAAAATCTCTTCGAGCGAGACGCGGGAAGCGCGCAGCTCGAACAGTTCGTGGCCATGGCCCACGACCTCCGCCGCAATCCGGCTCCGCAGGTCGCGTCCCGGTTCGCATTCAATCCGGGCCTGCACGCGGCCGTTGCCATCGGGCGTCTGCATCTCCACGCGCTTGACGCCGCCCAGGCGCTCAACGAGCGCCTTGGCCGCGGGCGCGCCGCCGCTGCCGGGCTTAATTTCCAGGATCACGATTTCGCTGCCGGGATCCTGCCCGGCATTGACGGGCCGGTTGGCCACAATCCGGCCCTGGTGAATGATCACCACGCGGTCACAGGTCATGCTGACTTCCGGCAGGATGTGCGTGGAAAGAATGATGGTGTGGTTTCCGGCGAGGCCCTTGATCAGATGGCGCACCTCGATGATCTGTTTGGGGTCGAGGCCAACGGTGGGCTCGTCGAGAATGATCACCTCGGGGTCGTGCACGAGCGCTTGCGCAAGGCCGACGCGCTGCTTGTAGCCGCGGGAGAGGTGCTTAATCAGATCGGCGCGCTTATCGCTGATACGGGCCATCTCCATGGCCGCGTCCACGCGGGCCTTGCGCCGGTCGGAGGGCACCTGCTTGAGCCGGGCCACCGCGTCCAGGTATCCCTGGACGCTCAGCTCCGGGTAGATGGGCGGATTTTCCGGCAGGTAGCCGATGCGTTTTCGGACTTCCAGCGATTTTTCGAAGACGTCGAATCCCGCCACGCGCGCCGTACCGCCGGTGGCCGGCAAGAAGCCGGTCAAAATGCGCATCGTGGTGGTCTTCCCGGCGCCGTTCGGCCCCAGAAAGCCCAGGATTTCGCCCTTGTCCACTCGAAACGAGATTTCGTCCACGGCGCGGACAGCGCCGTATTGTTTGGTGAGTCCTTCAACCTCTATCAATGCCCCCCTCCGGATTGTCCAGCACGAGACTGCCGGGGTTCCTGGCAGATACTACAGATTACGACGGCCCATCATTATACACAGGTTGCCCGAAATCTTCCGCGCCGCAGAGGGAAGCGGCGCGGGCGGGTCCCGGGCGCTGAGCCAAAGGAAACGGCCCTTCGCGCTCGGCTCTCAAGGCCGCTTGCCGCTATAATCCGCTGCGCAAGAATGAGATTCATGCCCAGTGCCGCCGCGCGCTCCCGGCTGCTGCCTTTGATTGCGACGCTTCTGCTCGCGATGGTGCCCGCGAGCGCTCAGACGCCTCCGGCCGCCGCACCTGCGCGAAGGCCGGTGATCGTGTTCATGACCGATTTCGGCATCGCCAACGATGCCGTGGCCATTTGTCGCGCGGTGATTTACGGCATTGCGCCGTCGGCGCGCATTGACGACGTAAGCCACACGGTGACTCCCTACTCGATTGCAGACGGGGCGCGCTTTCTGGCGGGAGTCACGCCGTATTACGGCCCCGGCACGATTTTTCTGGTGGTGATCGACCCCGGCGTAGGCAGCGGGCGAAAGGCCGTGATTGTGAAGACGAAGCGGGACCAATATTTCGTGCTGCCCGACAACGGTCTGATGACGCTGGTGGCCGAGCGCGATGGCGTGGAGGGCATCCGCGAAATCACGAACCCGGCGTGGATGATCGGCGACAAGCTCTCGTCCACGTTTCACGGGCGCGACGTGTTCTCCCCCGCGGCGGGGCATCTGGCCCGAGGCGAGGATTGGCGCGGCGCCGGTCCGGCAGTTGCTGCCCTTGTCGAGCTGAACCTACCTAGACCGCGAGTGGACACTGAGGGAGTCACGGGCGAAGTGATCGCGCTGGACGATCCCTATGGAAATCTCATCACGAATATCTCTGCCGAGGAGTTTCACCAACTGGGCTACGCAGCAGGCGATGCGCTGCATCTGCGCGTGGGCGAACGGCTGCTCGACGTGCCGTTCGTGCGCACGTTCAGCGACGTGCTTGCCGGCAAGCCGCTCGCCTATATTGATTCACGCGGACGTTTCAGCCTCGCCGTAAACCGGGGGAATTTTTCGGAACTGTACGGGGTGAAACCGGGAGCGCGGATCTCGATCCCGCGGAAACCGAAGTAAACAGCGTGGCCAGCAGGCTGCGGGCCAGCGGATCGCCCTGCCGCGACTGAGGCGGGGGCGAAAACGAGAAAGAGGCCGGGGCCCGGTCCCAGCCTCTCCTCATCCCACCTCCCCGTAGGAGCTAGAAGCGGAGGCGAAGGCCCGTGGAGACGCGCAGGTTTTCCTGCACCAGCCGGTGTCCCCCAACGACCTCGGGAAACCACGTGGGCAAATAGTCCACCTGGAACAAGCGAAGGCCGATGTGGCGCACGATGGGCACGTCCAAGCCTGTGCCTACGCCCATAGCAAACGCGTTATGCGTGCTGGCTCCAGCGAAGGCCGCCGAGCCGGTGGCGTGCGCTTCGCCGACGAGCAACTGGGCGAACGGGCGCAGGCGCGACGTTCCCGGTAGCCTGACGCGCGGGCCGAATAGATACGTGGAGAGCGTGGAATTAACGCCCGTGGAGCCGATCTGGCCAACGTAGTATCCGCCGAAATCGGCCGTCAACCCCAACCAGGGCTTGACGTAGTAGGAAATCGAGCCGTCGCCGCCGTTCAGGTTAAAGCTGTCGTCGCTGGACGTGGATGGGTTCGCCCGCATGTAGGAGTAACCCAGAAATACTTCGGTTGAGTTCCGTTCCTGTGCGGCCGCCGTCATTGCGGTACAAAAGAGTACGGCCACAGCAAACACAATCTTCCTCATAGAGAGACACTCCTCCCCTGTCTTCTGGATTTGGAACTGCACCGCGACCCGGGCGTTATGACGCGGCCGGCGGAAAGCCCAAGGCTGAATGACTTCCCTGCCTTATTTTGTGATGCCCTGTTTTTGGGCAGGGTTGCGCGCAACGGGATGCTCCGGCGAAGAATTTTTTGCGGCCGGAAAGTGGCGTGCGACCGGAAAGGGCAGCAAGTCCTGCCCGCGCGCCCGCATCCGGCGGCAGCAGGCGGGGACGATTTCCTTCTCGGGCCGGGCCGCATCCTCTGGTAGAATCGCGCCCGGTCGGGTGCATACACCGCGGCCTATCTCACAAGCACCGGTTGCGGAAGCCGGACCCCAAGGAGGAAGTCAGCATGAAACACGTAAAGGCCATCTCCTGGCTCGCAGGAGCATTTCTGGTTCTCGCACTCGCGCTTTCTGTCGCCGCGCCCAGCGGCAAGGCCCTTCCGTCTCCATCTCCGACGCCAGCAGCCGCCAGCCCTGCGACGCCGGACCATCCGGAAATCCGCGACGCCATCGCGGCTCTCGAACGGGCCAAGGAACATCTGGAACACGCTGCCCACGATTTTGGCGGGCACAAGGCCGAAGCCGTGCGGGCCACCAATGAAGCGCTCAATCAGCTCAGGACCTGCTTGAAGTACGACAAGTAGGCAGTCTCCGACAGTCCCAGTTTGAAGACGGCGGCATTCCGCTCGCTTCCAGGGAGCGGGATGCCGCCTTTCTTGTTCCCGCCCTGAATCAATTCCGCCTCAGCGCATTTTCTGATAGCTTTATGCCGCTGCGGCGAGCAGGCCTCAGGGGAACCCGCCGGCCGGAAGTGCGTGCGCCCGCGAGTGGCGCATCAAAACTTGGGCAATCCCGCGAGCCGGGAACGGAGCGATAGCGCATCCGGTCCGGGGTCGCAGGTCCCGGAGGCTTTCGTCATGCCGAAATTCGACCTGATTGTCATTGGCTCGGGCCCGGGCGGCCAGCGAGCCGCGATTCAAGCCGCCAAAGTGGGTAAGCGCGTGGCCGTGGTGGAAAAACGCGCCGCGCTGGGCGGCGTGTGCATCAATACGGGCACGATCCCCAGCAAGACGATGCGCGAGGCCGTGCTGCATCTTTCCGGCCTGCACGCGCAGAACTTCTACGGGATGGATTACCGCGTAAAGGAAAAAATCACCATGGAAGACCTGGTCTTCCGGGTGCAGCGCGTGATTGAAAACGAAGTGAGCGTGACGCACGCGCAGCTCCAGCGGAACGGGGTGGAAGTGGTCCACGGCACGGCGAGCCTGGCCGGCCCCAATCGCGTGCGCGTGGAGGGATGCAACGGCACCGGCGAACTGGAGGCCGACTACATCGTCATCGCCGTGGGCACCAAGCCGGCGGAATCCCCCAAAGTGCCCGTGAACGGGAAGACCATCATCAACAGCGACCAGGTGCTGAGCATGCCGCAGATTCCCAAGTCGCTGATCATCGTGGGCGGGGGCGTGATCGGGGCCGAATACTGCTGCATGTTCGCGGTGCTGGGCGTGCGCGTGACGCTGGTGGAGAAGCGTTCGCGGCTGCTCGATTTTGCCGACGGAGAAATGGTGGAGGCCCTCTGCTACCACCTGCGCGACCGGCGGGCGACGCTGCGGCTCAACGAGGGCGTGAGCAGCGTGGAGGAAACGCCGGATGGAAAAGTGGTGGCCTGGCTCGACAGCAAGAAGAAGATCCTGAGCGATGCGCTGCTCTACGCGGTCGGCCGGCAGGGCAACGTCGGCGAGCTGAATCTGGCCTCGGCGGGCATCGAGGCGGACGAGCGCGGCCGCATCCCGGTGGACAAGGAGTACCGCACGAAGCAGCCCAATATATACGCCGTGGGCGACGTGATCGGGTTTCCCAGCCTGGCGTCCGTCTCGATGGAACAGGGCCGCATGGCCGCAGCGCACGCCTTCAACGTGCCGGCGACCTCCGATCCCGCGAACTATCCCTATGGGATTTACACGATTCCGGAAATTTCATTCGTTGGAAAAACCGAGGAGCAGCTCACGGCAGAGGACGTGCCGTACG
>JASHRU010000243.1 GCA_030037225.1 Candidatus Acidiferrales bacterium
GCAGCAATTCCACGAGGAGGGTGAGTCCGGCGGTAGCCGCGTGGAAACGTTGGGGTAGTTGCTGTGCGTACCAGCCGAGCCAGGTGGGCAGCGGGCCGTTCTGGTAATACTCGTCCATGGCGGTGAGATTGCGCCAGGTAGGATCGCCCGAAGCGATTTTGCCGAGGCCGGATTCGAAGTAGATGCGGAACCACTCCCAGAGCAGGAGGAAGGTGCCGGCCCGTGAGGGCGGCCGTGCGGCACCAAGGCCTGGGCGGATGCCGCCGGGCGCGAAGAAGAGCGCGATGAATCCGGCCTCGAGCAGCATGCCGTCGGATTGGTAGGCGGCGAAATCCTGCAGGCCGTTGATGAAGGAAAGAAAAACCAGCCAGCAGACGGCAAGCGACAGACGCGGCCAGACGTTGAAGAAAACCAGGATTGATGCGGCGATACCGATCCAGCAGAGCGCCTTGAGCATCGGGGAGGAGGCCGAGTACCAGAGCAGGGTAGGCAGGAGCCAGTGGGCTTGTGCGCCGTAGTGCTCGCTGACAGCCTGGAGATATTCCCCGGCCGGCAGAATGCCGCGCGGGCCAATCAGTCCCTGGACCTGAAAGAGAAGGGAAAAGAACGCGGAGAAATAGATGGCACCGAGCGCGCGCAGAAACAACCAGCGCGGCCAGAGTTTGCCGTAACGCTCCAGCGGGCCGGGGCCGAAGAGCCAGGCGAGGATGCGTTCCATGCGCTCGAGCATCACGGCTGGGATTATAGTGCGGCGGACGGCGGGTGCCTCGCCCAGTTGAATCGGGGGCGTCTCGATGTGTCGAACCGTCCGATTCCTCTTAGAATCTAATGAGGATGAGTCAAGATTCCCAGCTCGGAACGGCAGCCGGCTCGGCGACGAGCACCTTTCGCGATCCCGTGTGTGGGATGCGGGTGAGCGCGGAACGGAATGGCGGCACGCACACGCACAACGGTGAGACTTTTTATTTTTGCTGCCAACACTGTCTCGAAAAATTTCGGGCCGAACCGGAGAAATTTCTCGGGGGCGCCGGAGCGTCTCGGCCCGCGCCGAGATTGATGGGAATCGCTCCGGCTGAGGCCGCAACGGTCGCGGGCGTACATACTGCGCAGGCAGCGCCTTCCGCACACGCCCCTGGAACGGCTGCCGAGTATTTCTGTCCCATGCATCCCCAGATCGTCAGCAACAGGCCGGGCGAGTGTTCGCTTTGCGGCATGGCGCTTGAGGCGCGAGCGAAGACGGCCCAGCCCGAACCGAACGCCGAGCTCTCTGCGATGACGAAAAGGTTGTGGATATCGGCGGCACTGACGATTCCTGTGCTGATTTCGGCGATGGGCATGTCGATTCCGGGCAATGCGTTCGAAATTTGGGGAGCATCTGGTTTCAGGGGCTGGTTGGAGCTGCTACTGGCTTCTCCCGTGGTCTTGTGGGGAGGCTGGCCGTTTTTTGTGCGAGCGTGGCGGTCGGTGGTGAACCGAAGCCTGAACATGTTCACGCTAATTGGGCTGGGCGTGAGTGCGGCGTACCTGTATAGCTTGGCTGGGGCGATAGCGCCGGGCGTATTCCCGGAGTCGTTGCACGACGCACACGGTAGCGTGCCAGTTTATTTCGAGGCAGCTGCGGCAATTACGACGCTGGTGCTGCTGGGACAGGTGCTGGAGCTGAGGGCGCGGAGCAGGACTGGAGAGGCGATTCGGGCGTTGCTGGGTCTGGCGCCGAAAACGGCACGCCGAGTGGGTACTGACGGTGTCGAAGCTGACCTCGTGCTGAGCGAGGTACAGCGCGGTGACAGGCTTCGGGTGCGTCCGGGAGAACGAGTGCCGGTGGACGGCATTGTGCTGGAAGGCCGGAGCACGGTGGACGAATCGATGCTGACGGGCGAGCCAGTTCCGGCGGAGAAAGCCACTGGGGCAAGGGTGACCGGAGGGACGATCAACGGCACGGGAAGTTTCCTGATGCGTGCGGAGCGGGTGGGAGAGCAAACGCTGCTGGCACAGATCGTGCGAATGGTTGGCGAGGCGCAGCGGAGCCGGGCGCCGGTCGAGCGATTGGCGGACAATGTGGCCGGATATTTTGTTCCCGCAGTACTCGCAGTCGCAGTGGCGACCTTTGCGTTGTGGTGGCTCTACGGGCCGCAGCCGAGGCTGGCGCATGCGCTGGTGAACGCGGTAGCCGTACTGATCATCGCTTGCCCGTGCGCGCTGGGACTGGCCACGCCGATGGCCATCATGGTGGCGACGGGCAAGGGAGCGACACTAGGCGTGCTGTTTAGAAACGCGGAAGCAATCGAGCAACTGCGGAAGGTGGATACGCTGGTGGTGGACAAGACGGGGACGCTCACCGAGGGCAAAACGAGGCTGGCGAGGGTGGACCCGGTAGAGCCGTACGACGCGAATCAACTTGTGGGGCTGGCGGCGAGCGTGGAGCGCGGGAGCGAACATCCGCTTGCCGCTGCGATCGTAGCAGGGGCGGAATCGCGAGGACTGGCGCTTGTGCGGGCGAGTGACTTTGAATCGCTTACAGGCAAGGGTGTGAGGGGGCGCGTGGATGAGCGAACGGTGGCGCTGGGCAACCGCGCGCTGCTCGAGGAGATGCACGTGGCCGGAGAGGGGCTGGAGGATCGCGCTGAGGCATTGAGGTCGGAAGGACAAACGGTGATGTACGTCGTGGTGGATGGAAGGGCCGCTGGCCTGCTGGGCGTGGCCGACCCCATCAAAGAGTCAACGCCGGAAGCAATCCGGCAACTGCACGCCGAGAAGGTTCGCATCGTGATGTTGACCGGCGACAGCCGGGCAACCGCGCACGCGGTGGCCGCGCGGCTCGGAATCGATCAGGTAATCGCCGAAGTGCTGCCGGCAGGAAAGGCGGGCGCGATCAAAGGGCTGCAAGCCGCTGGACGATTCGTGGCGATGGCAGGAGACGGCGTGAACGACGCGCCCGCGTTGGCACAGGCGCAGGTGGGCATCGCCATGGGGACGGGAACGGATGTGGCAATGGAAAGCGCGGACGTAACGCTGGTGCGAGGAGACCTGCGCGGAATCGCGCGGGCGCGGTTGCTGAGCCGAGCGACGATGGGCAATATCCGTCAGAATCTATTCTTCGCGTTTGTGTACAACGCGATCGGCGTTCCGGTAGCGGCAGGTGTGCTTTATCCGTTTTTCGGGGTGTTGCTTAGCCCGATGCTGGCGGCCGCGGCGATGAGCTTCAGTTCCGTCTCGGTGATTTGGAACGCCCTGCGGCTCCGCAGACTCGCACTGTAGATGCGAATCGAGCGTGGGCACTGTGATACTCTTCGGAGCATGACGCTGGTAGAAGTTACCTACGAGCTCGAATCGCCGTTGAAGACGGATCAACTACGCCGACTGGGCGAGTTTGCGAACACGTACGGGTTGCGTCGCTTCCGGTTCGATGAACAGAAGTTGCATTTGAGCTTCGAATACGACGCCTCGCGCCTGCGAGAAACGCAGGTGGAGCACGTGCTGAGGGCCGAGAAGATTCCGCTGAAGCAGCGAGTGGCGCTCTGAGGCGATCCTGCCCGGGAAGAGCATTACGGAATGAGTCAGGCAGAAATAAAATGGGGCCCCTGCTTGGGCACAGGAGCCCCTTGAGGAGTGCTCGGTGGCCGACTCGGCTCTCGCGAACCGAATCCTGGGGTCATCCGTCCTAGCTTCCCTCTCAGAGGCTGGTTGGTACGAGCCGCTCAAATGGAGAGTGGGCCCCTTCCCTCCCACTCTCTATCTTCGCAACTCGTAGTGACGAGCACCCCGACGGTGCCATGGCAAATGTAGGGCCAATCGGCCGGCGAATTCGCTGTGCATTTTCAATAGTTTCCGGCGGGCGACAAGAAATCAGGTGAGGGGCGGAAGGGCGGTTGCGACCATTCCAGGAACGCGAGTGCCAAATTGGAATACCGCGGCTGACCGGTTTGACATCCACTGACGTAGTGCGTAACGTTCGGCCCCTGTGAATCCTCCTGATTCCCCTCACAAGCGAGTGGGAAATTCGCGCGTTACATACCGGCTGCTGTCAGTCGCGGCAGCTTGCTATTTGCTGGCCGCAGCGCTGTGGCTGACGGGAGCGCATACGCCTTCGGGAATAGCTCAGGCGGCGGGGCTGACGTTCCTGGGGGTGCTGGCGTGGCGCCGGCGGTCAATCTCCATCTGGATCCTTGTGGCGATGGTTGCGGGAGCGCTGCTGGGAGCGTGGTTCCCGGCACAGGCGACGAGCCTGCGGCTCGCGGGATTGATCTTTTTGCGGCTAATCCGGGCGATCGTCGCGCCACTGATCTTTGCCACGCTGGTGGTGGGCATCGCGGGACATCCGGACCTGAAGCAGGTCGGACGCATGGGGCTGAAGGCGATTGTTTATTTCGAGGTGGTGACGACGCTCGGTCTGCTGATTGGACTTGCGGCCATCAACCTAACGCAGGCGGGTGCGGGAGTGAAAATTCCGCCCTCGGAAGAGGCGCAGCAGGGCCACATCGAGCAGCTCTCGGGCTCTGATTTCTTGCTTCACGCATTCCCGGAAAACATCGCGAAGTCCGTGGCGGAGAACCAAATCCTGCAAGTAGTGATTTTCAGCGTGTTGTTCGGAATTGGCCTGGCGCGCGTGCGCGAGGGCCGGCGCGAGCCGGTGCTGCGTTTCTGCGAGGGGCTGGCGGATACTATGTTTGAGTTCACGCGCATCGTGATGTACTTCGCGCCGATCGGAGTGGGCGGAGCCATCGCCTATACGGTGGGACACATGGGACTTGGGGTATTGGCGGATTTCGCCCGCCTGATCGGGACACTGTACGGCGCACTCGCAGTTTTTCTGGGTGGCGTGCTGTTGCCAATCGCGTGGCTCGCGCGCGTGCCGCTGAGACGTTTTGTTCGCGCGATCGCCGAGCCGGTGGCGATTGCATTCGGCACGAGCAGTTCCGAGGCCGCTATGCCCCGCGCGATGGAGGCGATGGAAGAACTGGGCGTGCCGCGGCGGCTGGTGGCGTTCGTTATTCCGACCGGTTACAGCTTCAATCTGGACGGCTCGTCGATCTACCTGTCGCTTGCCACGCTGTTCGTGGCTCAGGCTGCCGGGATGCACCTTGCGTTCGGCCGTCAGTTGGCCATTGTGTTTGCGCTGATGCTGACGAGCAAGGGTGTGGCGGGGGTTTCGCGAGCGGCGCTTGTGATCCTGCTGGCTACGGCATCGAGTTTTGGATTGCCTAGCGAGCCCATCTTTCTGCTCCTGGCGATCGATCCGCTGATGGACATGGCGCGCACCGCCGTAAATGTAACAGGAAACTGCCTGGCGACGGCTGTTGTGGCGCGCTGGGAGGGCGAGCCGCTCGGTGACGGCGCATAGAGCATCGAGCAAGCCCGGAAACAGCGATAAATGGGAGGCCTAAGCGACATTTCATTGACGCTTTGGACATTTCCGGTGGCCAAACAAAGGGTAAAACCGGGCAACCGGGAGAACGCCGACCGCTTTGTTGTCTCTCTCGACAACGCTCTGCGCCCATTTTGGGAATTTTGACTGACCACGCGCGTCCTATAAGCCTAGAATCTGAATCACCAGGGGGAAACGCATGAATGACCGGCGCACAGCACGGCGTTACGACTTGGCCGTCCCCGTGAAGTTCGAGCAGCAGGAGTCCGCCCCCCGCGTAGAACCGCTGGGATGCACGCGCGAGATATCGCGAAGCGGTCTCTACTTTACGACGGACGCGGCTCCGGAGCCGGGGTCGATGGTGTCGCTTACGCTCACGTTGCCCGGAACGCTCACGGGCGGCGAGGAAGTACTGGTAGAAGTGGTGGCCAGAATCGTGCGCGTGGAACCAGCGGAGGCCACGACGGACGGAAGAATCGGCGTCGCCGCGCGCATCGAACGGTATGAGATCGTGCGCGCGACGCAAGGTCACACCAACTGACTGAACTCATCTCTCCCGGATCTCCCGGGCGTTATTCCAGGTGAATCCTTCGTTCAGTCAATCGACAGAGCTAGCAGGTTAATCGGAAGCACATGCCGAGGGAATGGCGCTGAGGCCAAGCCCGCCGGCACGCCGGCCTTCCGCTTCCGCCGGCCGTAAAGCGCGGCCGATCAGGCGCGAAAGCTGGCGTTTTGCGCGGTGCAGCCGGGCCTTCAACGTTCCCTGAGAAATACCCAATTCCTCCGCCGCCTCTTCCGTCGAGAAGCCTTCCATTTCGCGGAGGATGAAGGCTGAACGAAGGACGGGCGAGAGCGTCTCCAGATTGCGGCGCAACAGGTCTTCCAGTTCGCGCCGGGCCACAGTTTGCTCCGGATTTGGAGCCGTGTCCGGAAACTGGTCGGCGAAGGTCATGTCGTCGTCCTCGGCCAATCGTTCGTCGAGGGAAACGGCGGGGCGCGCGCGGCGGCTGCGCAGGCGCATCAGGGCCGCGTTGATGACGATGCGTGTGAGCCAAGTGGAAAACTGAGATCTGCCCTCGAAGCGCCGCAGGTTGCGGAATGCGCTCAGCATTCCTTCCTGGAGCACATCTTCCGCCTCTTCGGGAGTCCCAACCAGCCGGAGGGCCGTTTGGTAGAGGGCCGGGCTCTGTTTCGCGAACAGGGTCTCCAGGGCGTCCTGATTGCCGGCCTGGGCCTTTTCGATAAGCAGCTCCTGCGGGTCCCTTGCTAGCACCAGATTCGGAACGATCTTCGATGTGTGCTGCCTTTCCTGGCGTATGGTGTTCATTTTCCTTCCCCCCGATCATTGCCCTGACCCTGCGGCTCCGGTAAAGCACCCGCCCCCGCGGGCTCCGGCGCGCAGCAGGTGATTGCCGCGACGATGGCACGATTCAAGCAGCCCTTTGCTTTGAATGTGGCGCCGCGGGAATGCAATTGCTTCAAGATTTGCTTCCCCTCGGCGTCTATAGACGTGACACCCGCCAGATCGACTAGGAGAGGCTTGGCACCCTCAAACGCTGCTGGAAGGCGCTGCAGAAGCTCGGAAAGCGGCCCGAGAGTGGCTGCCGTGAGCTTCCCCTCAACCATCAATACGTACAGACCGCCTTGATCTGATTCGGTCACCCGAAGCATGGGCTCTATATGACTGCGCGAGAATTATAGCACGCGATGAGCCAAATAGGACTGTCAGGGTCCTAATTTATAACCTGTTAGAAATAAAAGGGTTACTTAGAAACAGGAGGGTGGATATGTTTCAGTATGATGACGGTTGCCAGGCTCCGATGCCGACATATCGGCAACTGCCGAAATAACGGCAGTCATGGTTAGGGGGTTCGACTCTTCTCAATGCCGAGCTTTTTCATTCGGGACTGGAGCGTGGTTCGCTTGAGTCCGAGACGAAGGGCTGCCCCGCCCGGTCCGGAGAGTTTCCATTTCGAATCGCGCAGGACCTGCAGGATGTGATCCCGTTCCATGTCCATCAACGTACTGGCGGTCGAGGCAGGGGCGGCATCCACGGCGCGCAGTTCGGCAACAGGGACCCGAAGCACGGAACCGGGAGAGAGGATCACGGCGCGCTCCACGAGGTTTTCTAATTCGCGCACATTTCCCGGCCAAGGATATCGCACCATCGCTTCCATGCTCTCGGAGGGGATTGTGTCGATATTGCGGTTCATGCGCCGCGAGTACATCTGAGCGAAGAAGCGGACCAGCAGAGGGATGTCTTCTCTCCGCTCGCGGAGCGGGGGAACCCGGATGGGGAAGACATTGAGGCGGTAAAAGAGATCACTTCGAAATTGCCGCTCGGCGACCATGGAAGAGAGGTCACGGTTGGTGGCGGCGACCACACGAGTATTGACACGGATGGTGCGGCTGCCGCCGAGCCGTTCGAACTCCTGTTCCTGGAGTACGCGGAGCAGCTTGGGTTGCAACTCGATGGGGATGTCGCCCACTTCGTCGAGAAAAATGGTGCCCCCCTCGGCGAGCTCGAATCGTCCAACTTTTTGGGAGACGGCGCCCGTAAATGCTCCTTTTTCGTGACCAAAAAGCTCACTTTCGAGCAGCCCGGCGGGAATGGCCGCGCAGTTGATTTTGACAAAGGGGGCCTTGCTCCGCCGGCTGAGGTTATGGATGGCCCGGGCAACGCGCTCTTTGCCGGTGCCGGTCTCACCGAGCAGCAGAACCGAGGAATCGGTGGGCGCGACGGTTTCGACCTGGCGGAGAACGTGCTGGAGAGCGGCGCTTTCGCCGACAATGTCTTCAAACTGGTAGCCGGAGCGCATCTCGTCTTCGAGAATCAGATTTTCCTCGGCCAGCCGGTTCTTCAATTCTTCGATCTCGCAATAGGCGAGGGCATTTTCGAGAGCGATAGCGAATTGGACGGCGACCTGGCCGAGAAGCTCGATATCGGCATCGGAGAAGGCTCCAGGGCGGTAGCTGGCCAGATTCAGGGTGCCCAGCACGGCGTTGCGTGTGAGGAGAGGCAGGCAGACTCCAGAGACGAGCCCCTCAGCGAGGAGAAGTTTGGCACCCTCGGTACCCATGCGTTCGAGCGATTCGCGGTCAAAGCGAACGGACTTTCTGGACTCGATGGCCTCGCCGGAGGGAACTTGGTCCAACGGAAAGACCATTTCTTCGCGAATGAGGCGTTTGCCGGAGGGAAAATCCACCGCGTGGAGGCGGATTTTGCCGGGGCTTTCCCGGTCCATGAGCGCCAGGCTGGTGTACTCGTGGCGAAACAAATCGCGGCAGAAGGCCGAGATGACTGCGAAGACGTCCGGCAACTCCAGGTTGGAGACCACTGCGTTGTTTACTTCGAGCAGAAGCCGGAGGCGATCGCGTTCTCGTGCCAGTTCGGCTTGGGCCGCATCGACCGGAGTCTCGGCCGGCTGAAGCAAATCCGATGGGGAGCCGGACTCGGATGTGTGGGGATTCGACATACCAGGCATCCTAGCGGTGTCGGGGAAGCCTTAAAAGTAACACAAAGCGCGGGAAAATCCTCTCTCGGCCCTGCGGATGCGGGACCACTCGTGCCGAGAGCGGCCGAGAGGCTCGCGCGAGGGTTCGCGCCGGACGCAGTGAGCGAACCGGTAGTGGAAGACGGCCGGGCGACGGCGGCTTACCGGTCAGCTTAAATCTTGACATTGCTTCTGCGCCGTACTATTTGTCTCCGGGCTTCGGACTGTTCGAATGGTGCGGGTGTTCCGGGGTCAGCCCGCATCGAGCGGCGCCCTCAGACTACACGCGTGTTCGGGATCCTCCATCGGTGGGGAGTTCACTATGTCTAAGAAAGTCTTCCTTGCATCGGGTGTGCTTTGCGCCATCGGATTCTTGCTGAACGGGCAGCGTCCCGTGTATTCGCCGGCGCACCGGATCGCAGCAGCAGGTGCTGGTGGTCTGCTGCGCGACGCCTCACTCGAACAGCGGGTGCGCACGGCGCTCACAGGAGCGCCTCTGAGCTTTGAAGAGAACCTCGGGCAGGCGAACGCACGCATGAAATTTGTGGCCCGGGGCGGGAACTTCATGCTCGGGCTCGCGCCGGATGAGGCTGACCTGCACATTCACACGCCGCACATCCACGAAAAGCGGCCGGCGCAGCTCGACCCGGAAGGGCTCGGCTGGGCGGACGCAATGGCCGCGTCCGGTCTTGTGCGCGTGGAATTTGCGCACAGCAATCCCGGCGCGCGCCTGGAAGGGCTCGATCCCCAGCCGGGGTCCATCAATTACTTCAAGGGGAGTAACCCGAACGGCTGGCGGCGCAATGTGCCGCATTTCGATCGAGTGCGGTATGAGGGGCTCTATCCCGGCATCGACGCGGTGTTCTACGGCGACCGGCGGGAGATGGAATTCGATTTCGTGGTGGCGCCGGGCGCGGATCCTTCCGCCATCCGCATGCATGTGGAAGGTGCTGGAAGCGTGGAATTGACGGATGCCGGCGGGCTGGTGGCGCGCACGGCCGCGGGTGAAGTGACTCTCCTGCCGCCGCAGTTGTATCAGAAGAATGTGGAAGAACAGAGGAAGGTCGCAGGCCGGTACGTATGGCGAGCTCCGGGCGAGATCGGATTCGAAGTGGCCGCCTACAACCACGCCGAAGCGCTGGTGATCGATCCGCAAGTGTCATTGAGACACGGAGGGGCGAGGCAGGCGACGAAGGGCACAGGCCGAGGGCCCAGCAAGAACGGAGAGCCTCCCGATACACCGCCGCCGACTGGAGGTTCGGTGTCTCTCTCCACGTTCCTGGGAGGGAGCTATGAGGATTCCATCGAGAGCATCGCAGTGAGCGCGGCAACGGGCCACATCTACGTGACAGGATTCGAAGATTCGTATGACTTTCCCGAGACGACGGAAGGCGGCTACGGGCCGCTGGGGACTCCGAACGCGAACTGCCAAATTCCGCAGTCGCCGTGCGGCGACGCGTTTGTAGCGGAATTCAACGTGAGCACGATTACGGCGCCGGTGCTGGTGACCTCGACGGTCATCGGCGGATCGAATGACGATGTGGCCTGGGGGATTGCGTTGGACGGGAATGACGACCCCTATATTGTGGGGCAGACGGACTCGCTGGATTACCCGACGACGGCGAATGCGATTCAGTGCGTTCTGGGAGAGTACGGATGCGAGGGCGGCACAATTGATTATCCGGTGACCAATTCGGGATGCGGCACGGCCGCACAGCCTCGAGCGTGCCATCACGTGTTCGTCTCCGTGTTCAGCCCCGACCTGAGCCAATTGCTATTCAGCACGTATTTGGCGGGAAGTGACGACGACGAAGGCTATGCGATTGCGGTGGATGGGAATGGAAACGCGTTCTTGACCGGAGCGGCGGGCGAATATTTTCCCACCCAGGTAAGCGAAACGTTTTGCGAGGAGTGCTTTCCGTTTCAGGAATATTACAACGGAGCGGGCGACGCTTTTGTGGCGGGGATCAACAATCCTGTGTGCCCAGCGGGCACGATCTGCGCGAATTCCGGAGCGCTGATGTTCGCGACATATTTGGGCGGGTACGAGACGGACGCAGGATTGGCGATCGCGCTGGACGGCAACGACGATGTGTTTGTGGGCGGAGTGACTTTTTCCGGAAACGACCCGAATCTGACCTTCTCCTATCCCTGCGATGGGTGTGTCGCCATCACCGGGGGTTCTCTCCAGCAGACTTCGAATGATTCCAACACCTGCGGACCGGGATATGTATTCGCGTGCGGGGACGGATTCTTCGTTGAGATGAACGAGTTCGGGCAGTACGTGTCCTACGGCACGTACCTGGGGGGGAGCAACGCAGACCAAGTAAATGCAATCGCGCTCGATCTGGAGGGTGACGCCTTCGTGACAGGGCAGACCGAGTCGGGAGACTTTCAACCGGTAACGGTGATTTGCCCCGAGTATTGTGAAGGGCAACCGTTCCAAGCAAATAACAACGGCGGGAACGATGCCTTTGTGGTGTCGTTCTACTACCAGTGCACCACGGAGTGTGGCGGAGGGGATGATATCAATTATGCGACCTACCTGGGTGGCTCAAATGACGACATAGGGCTGGGGATCGCGGCTGACGAGAACGGAGATTCGTTCGTAACCGGGTCCACCGCCAGCGGGACGGGCGCGGATCCCGGCTTCCCGCTTGCGAACGCGCTGCAGACGCAATCGAATGCTCAGTATTACTCGTCTTCAGCGTTCGTGACGGTAGTGAACAACCTGGGCAGTGGGCTTCTATTTTCCAGCTACTATGGCGGTCTTTACGACTATTACGGCAATTCACCGACGGACGTGGGCACCTCGATCACGCTCGACAGCAACGGGGTTATGTATGTTGCGGGGCGAAGCACGTCGTATGGCACCACAGGCAACACGCTCAACCAATATGGAGAACCGGGCCTGTGCTTCATCAACCAGATTCCGGGCGCGAATGCCGATCAGTTGTACTACAACGACAACAACGGATTTGTGGCCATCATCAATCCGACGAACTCGGCTTCGGCGTGCTTCTCGCCGGCGCTGAAGAATGCGACGTCGGCGACTACTTCCACGCCGAAGACGTTCAACTTCGGGTCTTCACTCTCGAATACCCCTAACCAACCCTATCCTGCCGCTCCCCAGGTTTTGACCATTTACAATCAGGGGAGTGCCCAACTGACGAGCACGATCACTGTTACAGGGGCCAATGCCGGGGATTTTCCCGAGACGGACAACTGTGCGACGGTGGCGGGGGGAGGGGCCTCGTGCCAGATCACTATCCAGTTTACGCCGACGGCCTCGACTGTGGAGGGCCCGGCGATGGAAAACGCACAACTGGTGATCCAGAACAGCGCGAATTGCCCTACAGCGATGTCGTGTACGGCCGCATTAACGGGGATTGCCCTGCCGCCTGCAACGGTGACGCTGACGCCGTCTCCCGTCAACTTCATGGGAACGACCCAGGTGAATTCCTCGAGCAGCCCGGTGGTAGTGACTTTTACCAACACAAGCACGACCTCTTATGTGGATCTGTCGAGTCCGACGCCGGTGATGCTGGCTGGCGCGAATCCTGGGGAATTCACCATCAATTCGAACTATTGCTATCCGAACAGCCAGATACAGGACAACGGTTCGACCTGCACGGTTTACGTTTCGTTCACGCCGAACACCGTGCCGCCGGGGGGGCGTTCTGCCACGCTGGTATTCACAGATGACGGAGTCGCCAGCCCGCAGAGCGTTATGCTCAATGCTACGAGTGTTTTTCCGCCGGCTGTCGTGTCGGTTCCGCCGCTGAGCCTGCTCTTTGGTCCGCAGGTACAAGGAACCACGAGCACGGCGCAGACGGTGACCATCACCAACAGCGCGACGGCGCCGGCAGCAAATCTCGTGGTCACGCAACCGCTGACGTTTACCGGTGTGAATCTCATGGATTTCGCAGCTACGGGGTGCGCGACTGCCGTGGCTCCCGGCAATACGTGCGTCATCAGCGTCACATTTACGCCGCAGGCGGGCACGGCTGGCAACCGAATGGCGACGCTGCAGCTTGCGAGCAACGCCACAAACGGCACGCAGACAATTGGGGTGAGCGGCACCGACCTGGCGCTCCCCACACTGACGCTCAATCCAGCGCCACCCAGTCCGTTGACGTTCCCGAATCAAGTGCTGATGACGATGAGCGCACCGATGAATGTGACGCTAACGAACACGTCGGCGAGTTCGCCGCTTACCCTGGCGAATGTGGCGCTGACCGGCGCAGAGATGAACGATTTCGCGATTGCCTCGAACGGCTGTGGCAGCTCGCTGGCGGCGGGGGCGAATTGCGTGGTCTCCCTGACATTCACTCCTCAGGCAACGGGTGCGCGCACGATTACGCTGCAGTTCACGGACAACGCCAGCGGGACTCCGGCGAGCCCGCAAAACGTGACCATCAACGGCACGGGGGTCTCGCCACCGACGGCCAATTTGACGGCCGCAATTACCTTTACGACTTCTCAGGCAATCAACACGACGAGCCCATCGATGGCAGCGACGCTGAGCAATACGGGAGGCGCGCCGCTGCCGATCACCAACATCACCACGACCGGCGACTTCGCCGTCCTCTCCAGCAATTGCGGCACGTCGCTGGCCGCGGGTTCGAATTGCACCATCAATGTAACCTTTACTCCGCTCGCGTCCGGAACGCTGATGGGAACACTCGTGGTAACCGACTCGGTGGGCATGCAAACGACGACGCTAACCGGCACGGGAGTCACACCGCCGACGGCGATCCTATCGACGAACAACCTGACATTTGGAACGCAAGCAGTGGGCGTGCCGATCGCAGGGGCGCCGATCACGCTGATGAACACTGGAGGGTCTCCGCTCAATATCGCGACAATCGCTGCGTCGGGCGATTTTTCGGAGATGGACACCTGCGTCCCGAGCGTACCAGCAGGTGGAATGTGCATGATTACGGTTACATTTACCCCGTCGGGGGCGGGCGTTCGAAACGGCTCGATAGTGATCGTGGACAATGCGGCGAACAGCCCGCAAACGATCACTCTTTCCGGCACAGGCTCAACCACCGTCCCGGGCTTTGCATTATCCGCGCCCCTCTACTTTGGAGCAGTGCTGGAAGGCACAACCAGCGCAGCTCAAACCATCACCATCACGAATTCCGGAGGAGCAACGCTGAATGTGACGAGCGTGACGGCGAGTGCGCAGTTCAACGTGTCGGCGAACACATGCGGAATGGTAGCAATCGGGTCAAGCTGCATGGTGAGCGTTACCTTTACACCGACAATGACAGGGCTGCAGAGCGGAACGCTCACCTTCATGGACAATGCTCCGCCCGGCACGCAGACGGTTTCGCTATCCGGCATCGGAGCCACGGTGAATCTCGCGCCGACTGCAGGGAGTTCGGCTACGCTGACGGTCACTCCAGGAGATACAGCGACGTATCCGGTGAATGCGAGCAGTACGCCGGGTCTGGTAGTGACTCTAAGCCTAAGCTGTACGAGCACGGCGCCCTATTCGATTTGCACGGTCAGTCCGACGCAGGTCACGCTGGGTGGGGCGTCTGTACCAGTGATCACAGTAACCGTGCAGACAAACTGCAACACGTCATTGACGGCGCCACCGTCCCTGGGGCCGCCGCCAATTTTGCCCGCGCCCTTCGCCGAAATGTGGGTCGGTATGCTGGTGCTCTACCTGATGCTTCGCCGGGTGATTCCGAAGCCTTGGCTGGTGCGAGCGGCTCCCGCGCTGTTGCTGTTGATGCTTGCCATCACGTGGGCGGGATGTGTGAACAACCCACCGCCAGCTATCCCCGGCGCGCCGACCACACCGGCGGGCATCTATAACGTCACGGTTACAGCCACAGGCATGAACGGTGTGAACGTAACCAAGATTCTGACGCTAACGTTGAGAGTCATTTAGCAGGAATCTGAAACCGCAAGGCGGCACCGGTAGGAAGCGTACGCCTGGAGGCGATCTTTCCGCTTCCCGCGTTAAGTCTCACCGCCTTCCACGATGCGGATATTGCCGGACCTTGTTTCCACGTTTACGTGCGCTTTTCCGTCTCCTACACGCGCGCGGAGGAACCTGCGGGACTGTTCCTCGATGCTAATGGGCATCTCCACGCGCACATCACCCGAGCTGGTGTGCGCGGTCAGGGCAAAGCCTGCGGTCCGAGGGACGGCGAGCGTTATTGTTCCCGAGCTCGCACCCAAGTCCCAGAATGCGTTCCCGGAGGGATTTCCGTGGATTTCGATTTTTCCCGACCCCGTTGAAGCGCGCAGGTCTTCCATTGCTCCGCTGACGCGGATGGGGCCACTTCCCGTTTCGACGCTCACACGGCCCTGCGCGCGTTCCACTTCAACGGAACCCGAGCCGGAAGTGCCGCGCACGTCCAGCGCGATATCGCGAAAGGCAACGCCCCCGGAGCCGCTCCGAAAGCTGACGCTGCCCTGAATCCGCGAGGCTTCGATTCTGCCGCTGCCTATCGAGATGGAGAGATTGTCGCCGAGATCATCTGCGCGGGCTACGCCCGAGCCCACTGTAATCCCCACCGGCTCGCGAACACCGGTAATCTGGACGTCTCCTGATCCGGTCCTCGCGTCGACTTCCGTCTCCGCAGGAGTCTCCACTGTATAGTTGATGGATACGAGTCCCCATCGAACGCCTCCCCTATCCCCGCCCAGCCGAATCAGGTTGCCGCTCTGATCGATGGGAGGATTCGAGGCAACTTCGGCGGCGCGGCGACTGGCGCCCGCGCCCCAAAATCCGCCGGCGCGCACCTCGCCGCTGATGCGCACTTGTCCAGGGGAGCCGGAGCGGACCACGATCCTTCCCGAACTGGTGTTCACTTCAAGGCGAACGGGCCCGTCCACCTTCAAAGTGCGCGAGAAATCGGCCTGGCTTCGGCCGATCACACATCCGGTCTGCAAGAGAGCGCCAACGGCTGCAACCGCCAGCCAGAGCACCGGAGCCCGATTAATCCTGCCAGGAGCCATCTATCACCTGCACCGCCGGGGCAGCCTCGCTGCGCCTGCCTCTATGGAAAAAAACGCCTGAACGGCAGAAAAAGTTCCGCTCGCGCCGCTATCCCACCACATTCAGCTCGGCATTCAAGGAGCCCTGCCTGTACCCCTCCACGTCGAGGGCTACGAAGAGGAATCCTATGGCACGGAGCCGCTGACCCATCTCGCGCAGGGCGGCCGGGTCCAGAGCAAGCGGCATTTCTTCCGCCGCGATCTCGATACGAGCCAGTTCGCCGTGATGTCTGACCCGGAACTGGCGGAATCTGCCCCGCCTGACA